>NC_004369.1:1573545-1888254 GCF_000011305.1 Corynebacterium efficiens YS-314
ACCTGTCAGGGCGCACGCCTGAAGCCGGAGATCCTCGCCGTGCGGCTGGATTCCGAGTCCCACGGCCAGCTGTCCATTGCCGGGCTGACCGCCCTGTCGGTCACCGAGGCCTTCGAATTCCTCAACAGCCTGACCCTGGGCAAACGCGAGGAGATGATCGCGGGTGCGGTGCTCAAGGAGATCCGCGCGCGCCTGAAGTTCCTGCTCGATGTGGGCCTGTCCTACCTCACCCTCAACCGCGCGGCCGGCACCCTGTCCGGTGGTGAGGCCCAGCGCATCCGCCTGGCCACCCAGATCGGTTCCGGCCTGGCCGGCGTGCTCTATGTCCTCGATGAGCCGTCCATCGGCCTGCACCAGCGTGACAACCAGCAGCTGATCAGGACCCTGGAACACCTCCGTGATATCGGAAACACCCTCATCGTGGTCGAGCATGATGAGGACACCATCCGGCGCGCCGACTACCTCGTCGACATCGGCCCCCGCGCCGGTGAATACGGTGGCGAGGTGGTCTATCAGGGTGAGCCGAAGGGCATCCTCGAGTGTGAGGACTCCATCACCGGTGCCTACCTGTCCGGTCGTCGCACCCTGGGTGTGCCCGACACCCGCCGGGAGATCGACCCGGACCGCAAACTGAAGATCGTCGGTGCGCGGGAGAACAACCTCCAGAACGTCGATGTGGAGATCCCCCTCGGTGTCCTGGTGTGCATCACGGGTGTCTCCGGTTCCGGCAAGTCCACCCTGATCAACCAGATCCTGGCGAAGGTGCTGGCCAATCAGCTCAACCGTGCCCGCCAGGTACCGGGACGCGCCAAACGGGTCGAGGGAGTGGAGCACCTGGACAAGCTCGTGCAGGTGGACCAGTCACCGATCGGCCGGACCCCGCGCTCCAACCCGGCGACCTACACCGGTGTCTTCGACAAGGTGCGTAACCTCTTCGCCGAGACCACCGAGGCGAAGGTCCGTGGCTACAAGCCGGGACGCTTCTCCTTCAACATCAAGGGTGGCCGGTGCGAGGCCTGCCAGGGTGATGGCACCCTGAAGATCGAGATGAACTTCCTGCCCGATGTGTACGTCCCGTGTGAGGTCTGCGAGGGCAAACGCTACAACCGTGAAACCCTCGAGGTGCACTACAAAGGCAAGAACATCGCCGAGGTCCTCGACATGCCGATCTCCGAGGCGGCGGAGTTCTTCGAACCGATCAAGTCCATCCACCGCTACCTTGCCACCCTGGTTGATGTGGGACTGGGATATGTCCGTCTCGGCCAGGCCGCGACCACGCTGTCCGGTGGTGAGGCACAGCGCGTGAAACTGGCCTCCGAGCTGCAGAAGCGCTCCAACGGCCGCACCGTCTACATCCTGGATGAGCCGACCACCGGCCTGCACTTCGAGGACATCCGCAAACTGATGATGGTGATCCAGGGGCTGGTGGACAAGGGCAACTCCGTGATCGTCATCGAGCACAACCTCGATGTGATCAAGGCCGCCGACTGGATCGTGGACATGGGGCCCGAGGGCGGTTCCGGTGGTGGCACAGTCGTGGCCGAGGGCACGCCCGAGCAGGTCGCCGAGGTGGAAGGTTCCTACACGGGTCAGTTCCTCAAGGAGATGCTCCAGCCGGTTAGCTCTTAGACGGTGGTGGTCTCTGCGGGGGTTGGGGTTGCGTCGTCACGCTTCGCATCCCCGGTGCGCCGACCGCGCAGGGAGGCGATGGCCAGCAACGCCAGCCCGGAGAGCAGGAATGCAATGGCGCGTGGCACACCGCTGAGTGCCACCAGGTCGAAGAAGACCAGCTTGACGGTGCCCGCGACCGCCAGGCCGACACCGGTCCACAGGGCACCGGGTTCGGTGAGCAGTGAGCGGTGGAGCATGAGGACGGCGGCGAGCGCCATCCATAGGATGGACACCGTGGCATGGCCGATGAGGAACCCCAGGTGCATGCCGGTGTTCCCACCGATGAGGTTGCCCAGGTAGGTGGTGATGGTGACGATGGCCGTGGCAGACAGATACAGCATTGTCGCCCCCACGAGCAGCTGCAGCCACAGGGGCCGGTGGTAGAAACTCTCCCGGGCCAGGACCGTGGCCGCGATGAACCCGAGGATGAGCACCGCCTGGATCAGCGCGGAGGTATCCGTCAGCCAGACCGGCGCCAGCACGATCACATGGCGGAACAGCACGCCGGTAATCAGCACGGCACCCCACAGCCAGGCCACCCACGGCACCACACCGAGATTCCTGTCGCGGGGGAGCTGGCGCAACCAGATAAACAGCGCGGAACCGGCGATGAGATAGACAACCACCGGCAGTGCACCATCGAGGAACTGACCGGGTTCCATGGGCGGGCCGTTGTAGCGGATGCCCACCAGCACCGCGGCCACCAGGGCCAGGCCCATCACTGCGATGAGGCGGGCGATGCGCTGGTATTCCACAGGCGTGGTGGAGGCATAGAGCCCGTCGGTCTGCGTTGGCCTATCTGTCAGCACCGCGAACACACCGATCGCCGCGATGAGAACCGCCGGCAGGAGGGTGAACCACACGGCGTCCAGGCGGATGAGGGGGACCGACAGGCAGGCCACGATCGGCACCGGCAGGACCACACCCACCCAGGCGGCCACCGGATCGGTTTCGAAACTGCGCCAGTACTCCGCCAGGGCAATCTCCGAGCTGTCACCCTCACGCGGCTTCACTGGATCCCACAGGGTGAGGATTACCAGCAGCACCGGCGTGATGATGCCCACGCAGGCGGCCGGGAGCATCAGGGCATCAGAGGAGGAGATGAGCATGAACTGCAGGATCGTGGCCATGATGGCCATCGCCAGACGGATGCGGTTGTCCGCCACGGTGTAACTGGCCAGCAGCGCGACAATGATGCCCGCGATCGGCCACCAGGCATCGAAGGAGGCTGCGAACATCCAGGCCACCAGCGCGGTGACAATGGCGACGGCCAGCAGGACAGACCGGGCCTCGGCGCGGGCCTTGGCACCCTTGCTGTCCCCCTTCCTGTCATCGGAGAGACCGACCCCACGCTCACCACCGGACCCCAACCCCAGCTTCCGGCCCAGACCTGCCCAGGTTGCAGCCACCACCAGGAATACGGCGTTGCCCAGCAGCACCACCAGGGATCCCAGGCCGGGTGGCCACCACTCGAGGATGAAGATGAGGGCGGAGGTGGTGGCCACGAACGCGATCTGCGCGGTCACCATCAGGGCGATGATGCCCTCCACGCGGGTGCCGCGTTTGCGCAACCACGCTGCCGCGCCGAAGAGCAGGGCACCCACCAGGTACGCGCCGAGGACCCGTCCCAGCGGTCCCAACCAGCCACGCTGGATGGCCACGGAGACCAGCAGGATGATGCCGGCGATGGTGATCGCGGCACCACCGATGGCGACACCCCGCATGATCTTCTCCTCCGTGGTCATCGGAGGCTTCACCGGGCGTGTCGGTTTCTGCGGGCGCGGATACGGATTGGGGACCCGTTGGGCCACCGGTGCGACCGGGGTCAACGGCCGCGGCGCGGGCTGTGGTGCGGGCTGCGGGGGAGCGGCCTGGTGAGGGGCCGGGGAGGTTGCCGGGGGAGCCGCCGGTGGCGTCGCAGGCGGGGGAGCGGCGACCGACGTCCCACCCGGAACCCCGGAGGAGACCTCCCGCGGCGGGGTGGGGGCGGCGTCGACAAGCGGGCCGGCGGTACCCGCTGGGCTGTCGGTGGTGTCCATGCGCGACACCAGCGCATCGATCTCCCGGCTGGCCTCCGCCATCGCGGACGCCGAGGCAGACAGCTTCGACAGGGCCGAACGCAGGGCCAGTCGATCACGGTGAGTGAAGTTCATGACCCGAGCGTAGGCCGGTTACAACCGGTCAGCCCGGAATGTCACCAGTTTGTTATAAAAGCCTCGGGCGTGGCTGAAAAAGTCGCTGTGAAGAGTAGACGGTTTTGCCTTTTGTGGTTTATGCTGTTAGAGTTCTTACCACTACCGCCTGGTACGTATTTATACGGATCAGGCCGCAAGAGGAGATCTTCCCACCTAAGGCCGCCGAGCAATCGGTTGGATACAGGTAAAGCAAGTAGTGCTGACACGGACTAGTGCCCGTGTACAACTCTTGATAAGTCAGATCTCCCGTTCATTCCAGTGGATGAACGGGTTTTTGGTCTGTCAACGGGGCAATTTCCTCAAGTGGTACGGTACGTCATCATTTTCCCGCACTGCTAACAGAGGAGTCCACATCAGCGCTGAAGCTCGCATCAATGAGCGTATCCGAGTTCCCGAGGTCCGTCTTGTCGGTCCCAATGGTGAGCAGGTAGGCATCGTCCGTATTGAGGATGCTCGCAAGCTCGCGTTCGACGCAGATCTTGATCTGGTCGAGGTTGCACCCACTGCCAAGCCACCGGTCTGCAAGATCATGGACTACGGAAAGTTCAAGTACGAAGCAGCCCAAAAGGCCCGCGAGTCACGCAAGAATCAGCAGCAGACCGTAGTCAAGGAGCAGAAGCTTCGTCCCAAGATCGATGATCATGATTATGAGACGAAGAAGAGCAATGTGATCCGCTTCCTGGAGAAGGGATCCAAGGTCAAGGTCACGATCATGTTCCGTGGTCGTGAGCAGGCCCGACCAGAACTTGGCTACAGGCTCCTCGAGCGTCTGGCAAATGACGTAGCCGAATACGGTGTCGTCGAAACCCGTGCGAAGCAGGATGGCCGCAACATGACGATGGTCATCGGTCCGCTCCGCAAGGGCAAGAAATAAACACGATTAGGGTTTAAGGACAACTTTCATGAAGAACAAGACCCACAAGGGCACCGCTAAGCGCGTCAAGGTGACTGGTTCCGGCAAGCTCGTCCGCGAGCAGGCTAACCGTCGCCACCTCCTCGAGGGCAAGCCCTCCACCCGCACCCGTCGCCTGAAGGGCATCGTCGAGGTTTCCCCCGCGGACACCAAGCGCATGAAGCGCCTGCTCGGCAAGGCGTAATAGACGCTTCCGTCTACACCCATTCCACTTTTCAAGATCAGATTTAAGGAAGTACCACCGTGGCACGTGTCAAGCGGTCCGTCAACGCTAAGAAGAAGCGTCGCGAAATTCTGAAGTCCGCAAAGGGCTACCGCGGCCAGCGCTCCCGCCTCTACCGTAAGGCGAAGGAACAGTGGCTGCACTCCATGACCTACGCGTACCGCGATCGTCGCGCACGCAAGGGTGAGTTCCGCAAGCTGTGGATCCAGCGCATCAACGCCGCTGCCCGCATGAACGGCATCACCTACAACCGTCTCATCCAGGGCCTGCGCCTTGCTGAGATCGAGGTCGACCGCAAGATCCTCGCCGATCTGGCTGTCAACGACTTCGCTGCCTTCTCCGCCATCTGCGAGGCTGCCAAGGCTGCCCTGCCGGAGGATGTCAACGCACCGAAGGCTGCTGCATAAGACACTGCCTAGAGCAGTGCCTGCACACTAGGAACCTGTCCCTCCCCGTCACCCGGTCTATCCGGGCGCGCGGTGGGGGACAGGTTCTTTTGTCTACCCTTGCGACGAAGTGATCAACTCCTGTGCGGCCACTGTCTTTCAGCCAGCAGGGAGCAAAGATTGATTTTCGGTCAGGTAGTTCCGGAGATCCTGAAGGCACCGCCACCGAGGTCTGCTTGTAATACTCAGTCAGCTACTTGGTAAGGAACATCAATCCCCAAGTGTTGAATGACGACACATTGGTTTATCAACTGCGGTTTAATGATTCGCTTATCAACAACGGCCACCTTATCTGGATATTCAACAAATCGGTCGGCACTGATCACGAACGTTTTAGAATCATGACCGGCTGCATCTAGAATCGCTTCGTCTGCACTCTCTTTATTAGCCATTACATTAACTCTTACGTCAGGCAATTGGCTTCTCAGATCAGCGTCATCTCGCAAGTCCAGTTTCTTCAAAATCGACCCATCAAATACCACGGTAAGTTCGTACTTCTTCTGCAGTTCTGCGCAGAGGTTCTGTAACGCAACCAACCCGATGAAATGAGACTCTTCATAACAAAGGTTGCTGCCATCGATGATTAATGATGCCACTTCTTGAGCATCCCGCAGTAAGATTTCCTCAATCCTCAGCTCCAACTTTTTCGCATCGCGTTTTCTGCTGTCGATCGTTCTTTTATCCCTACTCAGAGAATTTTGAGGTGATCCATTATCCAGGACCCGCTCAGACTCCTCGTGAATCTTCTTCCGTTCGAATCGACCTGCATCACCGGGGGACTGGTTCAACCGAGCGACTAGTTTTTCAGCTTTGTTAATTCTGTCTTGTAGATAGTCAATTTCCTGCCAAGTCTTTGTCAGCTCTCTTTCTAGTAATTCTAGCTTTGCATCTAATACAGCTTTCCGCTTGAGCACCTCACTGAGCTCGACATACTCGCTTCCGATTTTGTGGACAGAATCAGCGAGTTCCATTTCTAATTCTGAAAGATCAAGAGAGGAATATCGGTGGAGGAGTTCACTTCTGGAAGCCACCTCTCCGCGCAATTCACTCAGCTTCTGTTCTTGCTCACTTTTTCTAGCTAGTTTCTTTCGTAGCGGGTCCGACGTGTCGTCTTTCTTGTCCCATATGATGGAAATCCAGCCTATGGATTTTCTCTTACCAGAGTGGGCCTGTTCCGATGCCTTCTTTTCGAGCTTCAGGATCTCAGAATCAAGCGACTTGATACTCTTAACAAGGTCTCTTTCGGTAGCTGACATCTCTTTGACTTCTCGAGTCACAGCCGACATATCAAAAGACTTGTACCAATGCAGTTGTGCTCGGAGGTCTTCCACCTCAGCACTATACTGCTCGATGAGTGCCTCTAGCTCTTGTTCTTTGACCGTGTATGGATTGTCGATCATAGCTCTACTCTATCCATTGAGATCCAAGCCTGTACCATTTCCGTCCCAGTCCCGTCTTCCTCTTTATATCGAGTTGAAAAGTTCGAAGGACGTAAAATCAGCACACGAGCAAGTGAGGCGATTCTCTTCACCCGTGAACGGGCGCTGTTCACGGGAATACAAAGAGTCTTACCGAGACTGACGGTGCGGAAATGACAAATCTCTAAGGGGCTGAAGGATAATTTGCCATTCAGGGTGGGAATTAGGGTGATTCTGAAGTCGGAACTTCGGTCGGTTTCGGGTTAAGCAAAACTCTTTGGCATAGCGCTCACCTGATATTCTTCACCTGTCGCGAGCTCGATGCAGGATTAGCTGATAGTGGCCAGCAGCTCGATGCAGGCCTTCTCGCAGCGGCGGCAGGCCTCCGCGCACAGCCGGCAGTGCTCATCGTGGTCGGCGTGGCGCTCGCATTCCTCGGCGCAGGCGGCGCACGCGGCGATGCAGGCGTTGAGCTGGGCGCGGACCACGGTCAGGTTGCTGCCCGTGCGCCGGCTGAGCACGGCGACGGTGGTGGCGCAGATGTCGGCGCAATCCAGGTCGGTGCGGATGCAGTTGCGCATCTCGGCCACCGCGTCCTCGGCCAGGCAGGCGTCGGCGCAGGCGGTGCAGGTCTGGGCGCAGGCGCCCGCGGCCTCCAGGACCTCAGCGAGCTTGTCGACGTCGAGACCATCCGTAGGGTTGGGGTGTGCGGTGATCATGGCGTGGATGTTGTTCATGGTGCCTCCTCAGGGGGTCGGTCGTTGGTGTCGGGGTTTTCACCGCCCGAGGGTAGCGAAAAGCCGCGGTGGGGCACAGTGGCTACGCTGACTTCACCTGTCGTTCACCGCAAACTCATGGTCTAGATATTTATAACCTCATCAATTCATATAGAGATCACCATTCCGACACCTGGGTCTCCTAACATTCCCTCTCGTGTCCACAACTCTTCTTGAGCCGGAAGTGGACGATCTCAGAAAGAAAGCCAAACGTTCCCGCAGGAACGAGTGGTGGTTGGCTGCTGTCCTGTTGGCGCCCAACCTGCTGCTCCTGGCCCTTTTCACCTATCGTCCCCTTCTGGACAACTTCCGTCTGTCCTTCTTCAGTTGGAACATCTCCTCACCGACCTCCACCTTCATCGGGCTGGACAACTACATTGAGTTCTTCACCCGCGCGGACACCGCGCAGGTGGTGCTCAACACCGTGGTGTTCACCTTCTTCGCGGTCGCCGGTTCGATGTTCTTCGGCCTGGCTCTGGCAATGCTGCTGGATCAGAAACTCCGGGGCCGGAACTTCGTCCGGTCCATGGTGTTCGCGCCGTTCGTGATCTCCGGTGCCGCCGTCGGTGTGGCGTTCCAATTCGTCTTCGACCCCAATTTCGGCCTCGTGCAGGATCTGCTCGGCCGCCTCGGGGTGGATACGCCCAACTTCTACCAGGACCCCAACTGGGCCATGTTCATGGTGACCTTCACCTTCATCTGGAAGAACCTGGGCTACTCCTTCGTCATCTACCTCGCCGCCCTGCAGGGGCTCAACCGGGACCTCGCGGAGGCGGCCGCTGTCGACGGTGCCAGTGCGTGGACCAGATTCTGGCGCGTCACCCTGCCGCAGCTGCGCCCCACCACCTTCTTCCTGTCCATCACCGTGCTGCTCAGCTCCGTGCAGGTCTTCGACATCATCCACACGATGACCAGGGGCGGCCCGCTGGGCAACGGAACCACGACACTGGTGTACCAGGTCTATACCGAGACCTTCACCAACTACCGGGCCGGATACGGCGCGACGGTGTCCACCATCCTCTTCCTCACCCTCCTGATCATCACCGCCATCCAGGTCCGCTATATGGATAGGGGGGCCAGGAAATAATGATTGCCACCGACCGCGGTCCACTCATCAAGATCATGGGATATGCGAGCATGATCCTCGCCGTGGTGTTCATCGGCCTGCCCCTGGTGTTCATCGTGCTCACCAGCTTCAAACAGCAGTCCGAGATCTACACCCAGCCGGTGACCTGGCTGCCGGAGCAGTTCAACTTCGACAACTACCGCAATGTCTTCGACCGGGTGCCGTTTTTCGACTACTTCCGCAACTCGATCCTGATCACCATCATCCTGTGCACCATCAAGATCATCCTGGGCATCATCTCCGCCTACGCACTGGCGATCCTGCGCTTCCCGGGGAGGAACCTGGTGTTCCTCCTGGTCATCTCCGCACTGATGGTGCCGTCCGAGGTGACGGTGATCTCCAACTACGCGCTGGTCAGCCAGCTCGGGTGGCGTGACACCTACCAGGGCATCATCATCCCGCTGGCGGGTATCGCCTTCGGCACCTTCCTCATGCGCAACCACTTCATGTCCATTCCCCACGAGCTGATCGAGGCAGCACGCATGGACCACTGCGGCCACTTCAGGCTGCTGTGGAAGGTGCTGCTGCCCATCTCCCTGCCCACCATCGTGGCATTTTCCATGATCACCATCGTCAACGAATGGAACCAGTACCTGTGGCCGTTCCTGATGGCGGAAACCGAGGCCTCGGCGACCCTGCCGATCGGCCTGACCATGCTGCAGAACAACGAGGGCGTCTCCAACTGGGGACCGGTCATGGCGGCCACCATCATGACCATGCTCCCGGTCCTGGTGATGTTCCTCGCCCTGCAGCAGTACATGATCAAGGGCCTGATCTCGGGTGCGGTCAAGGGGTAAACCCCCGGGACACCCACCCGCAACAACTGAATAACCCACCCCGTTTAACACCCTTTCTGAAAGGTCACCGAAGACCCATGTCTTTCAATCCACAGCTGAGCCGCCGCCACTTCCTCGCCGCCGTCGGTGTCGCCGGCGCCGGAGCCACCCTGACCGCCTGTGCCGGTACCGGTGCCAGCACCGACACCGCCGATGCCACCACCGCCGAGGGTGCGACCAACACCATCGTCTGGTGGTCCAACCACCCCGGTAACTCCAAGGACGTGGAGCTGGAGATCATCTCCCGCTTCGAGGAGGAGAACCCGGACCTGACGGTCCAGCTTGTCGACGCCGGCGCCAATTACGCCGAGGTCTCCCAGAAGTTCAACGCCGCCCTGTCCGGCGGTGACCTCCCCGATGTGGTCGTGCTCTCCGACACCGAGTGGTTCAACTTCGCCGTCAACGGTGCCACCGCCAACATCGACGAGGTGGCCAAGCGCAACAACATCGATACCTCCTCCTACGTCGACTCCCTCTACAACGACTACGAGCACGACGGCGGACACTACGGACTGCCCTTCGCGCGTTCCACAACGCTGTTCTACTACAACCGCGAGCTGTGGAATGAGGCCGGCCTGCCCGACCGCGGCCCGGAGTCCTGGCAGGAGTTCAGCGAATGGGGCCCGAAGATCCAGGAGGCCATGGACTCCGGGAAGGCCCTCGGCTGGGGCGACGCAGTCAACTACCTGTCCTGGACCTTCGAGGGTCCGATGTGGTCCCTCGGTGGCAACTACTCCGTGGGTTGGGAGTCCCGCCTGACCACCCCGGAGACCATCCGCTCTGTCGAGTGGCTCAAGTCCACCGTCGACGAGGGCTGGGCCACCGTGTCCACCGACCTCACCAACGAGTTCGCCACCGGCATCGTCGGTTCCTGCATCCAGTCCACCGGCAGCCTGGCCTCCGTCGAGGCGGCCGCCACCTTCGACTGGGCTGTGGCACCCCTGCCCAACCCGACCGGTGAGGGCGCCTGCCCGACCGGTGGCGCAGGTCTGGGTATCCCGTCCGGCATCTCCGAGGAGCGACAGGACAACGCCATCAAGTTCATCGACTTCCTCACCAACTCCGCCAACACCGGTTACTGGTCCCGCGAGACCGGTTACGTCCCGGTCCGCAAGGATGCCGCCGAGGATCCGGAGCACCGCGCATTCCTCGATGAGAACCCGGCCTACAACGTCGCCGTCGAGCAGCTGCCGGATACCCGCGTGCAGGACAACTACCGCGTGCTGCTGCCCAACGGTGACCGCACCATCGGCGACGCACTGGAGAAGATCCTGCTGACCGGGGCGGACATCGATGTCACCCTGGCCGAGACCGAGCAGCAGCTCGACACCATCTACAAGCGCGACATCGAACCACTGCTCTAACAACCGTCCGCTTTCGTCAGTCAAGAAGGAAACAACACCATGGCTTCCATCGTCTTCGACGGTGTCTCACGCATCTACTCCAAGGGCGCCCGCCCCGCGGTGGATAAACTCACCCTGGAAATCGCCGACGGGGAATTCCTCGTCCTGGTCGGACCGTCGGGATGTGGTAAATCCACCTCCCTGCGCATGCTCGCCGGGCTCGAGCCCATCGACGAGGGCCGTCTGCTTATCGACGGCCGCGACGCCACCGGGTTGCGCCCCCAGGACCGCGATGTGGCCATGGTGTTCCAGAGCTACGCCCTGTACCCGAACATGACCGTCCGGCAGAACATGGGCTTTGCCCTGAAGAACCAGAAATACCCCAAGGACGAGATCAACCGGCGCGTCACCGAGGCCTCACGCATCCTCCAGCTCGACCCCTACCTGGACCGCAAGCCGGCGGCCCTGTCGGGTGGTCAGCGCCAGCGTGTGGCCATGGGGCGCGCCATCGTGCGTGAACCCGCCGTGTTCTGCATGGATGAACCGCTGTCCAACCTGGATGCGAAACTGCGGGTGTCCACCCGTGCGGAGATCTCCGCCCTCCAGCGCCGCATGGGGGTGACCACCGTCTATGTCACCCACGACCAGATCGAGGCCATGACCATGGGCGACCGCGTCGCGGTGCTGCTCCACGGGGTGCTGCAGCAGGTGGACACCCCGCAGAACCTCTACGACCATCCGGTCAATGCGTTTGTGGCCAGCTTCATCGGCTCGCCGTCGATGAACCTCATCGAGGGCACGATCCGGGGTGACTCCGTCAAGCTGGGTACCGGCATCACCATCCGGGTGCCCGGTGAGGTCGCCGCCCACATCCGCGGCAACCGCGCCGATTATGAGGGCCGGTCGGTCATCGTGGGTGCCCGCCCGGAGGCGATGTATCTGACCAGCCCCCAGGAATCGGGGGCGATCGCCTGCGAAGTCAGCCACATTGATGAACTGGGTGCTGACTCCATGGTCTATGTCCGGGCCGCCGGGGTGAAAAACCCCAACACCGATGTCCTGGGCGAGGGCGTCCCGGAGGATATGCGCATCCAGGTCTCCCCGGCCGGTCAGCAGGACACCGCTGAACTGGGGATCCGGGTGGAACGCCACCACGGGCTGCGCCCGGGAGACGTCGTCCATGTGGTGGCGGCCCCGGACAGTGTCCACCTCTTCGACGGCACCCATGGCCGCCGCGTCGGGGAGGGCACCAGCACCCTGGTTGGCTAAACCTACCAGGTCAGGGGATGGGATTCCGGTGACCCCGGGCGGAAACGCCCGGGGTCACTGACCGTCGCAAAGTCCACACCGGCGGCCTCCACGACGGCCAGGGCGTGCTCATCACGGATGGTCCAGCACCCCACGCGCACCCCGCGGGCGTGGTAGTTGGCCACCAGCTCCGGGGTGATCATCTCCCAGTGGGGGAGGAACGCCGCCAGGTTCGCCGCCGGGATCTCATCGAGGACATCGACATCCTGTGCCAGTTCGGCGCGCAGCACGCCCACCTGGGCCCCGGGCAGCCGGTCGGTCAGCTCCACCAGGGCGGCATCGTGGAAGGAGATGAACAGGATCCGCTCCAGCTGTTCTGGTCGCCGACGGAACAGGTCAGCCAGCGGAGCCACCGCGCCTGGGGCCTTGATCTCCACCTGGATGGGCAGGTCGGTGGCTGCCAGGACCTCCTCCAGAGTGGGAACACTCTTGCCGTTGGTCAAGGTGATCTCCTTGATCTGTGCCGTCGTCAGGGAGGCCATCGGCGCATCCCGGTGTGGGGAGTCCGGGGCTGCCACCCGCCGGGCGGTGCGGTCGTGGATCACCACCAGTTGATTGTCCAGGCTCGCATGCACATCCAGTTCCACGGCATCGGCGGGCGGGGCAGCCAGGAAAGCGGCCATCGAGTTTTCCAGTTCCAGGTCTTCAGCACCACGGTGCGCCACGATATACATGGGGGAAAATCTACGTGCCCCAGATGACCGCCGCATCAACTTCACGTGAGCATCTATCGTGTCCACCCCGGCTGATAACGTTGACGCCATGGCATTGGATTTCACCGAGGCGTTCACCGAACGTACCCCCCGTATCGTCAACGCAGCAAAACTCCTGAAAACAGCACAGCGGAAGAAGACCCATCAGTTCCTAGCGGAGGGGGAGAACTCCGTGGAGGCGGCGATCGCCACCGGCGCGGCCACCGACCTGTTCGTCACCGAGCAGGCCGCGGAGAAATTCGAGGAGATCGTCCGCACCGCCGGCTACATGAATGTCTATACCCACCCCATCACCGACCGGGCCGCGAAATCCCTCAGTGACACCGTCACCACCACCGGCATCTTCGCCCTGTGCAATGACGTGCTGTGGACCGTCGGCAAGGCCGTTAACTCCCGCTCCCGGCTGGTCAGCGTGCCGGTGGAGACCCGGGAACCGGGCAACGCCGGCACCCTGATCCGTGTCGCGGATGCCGTGGGTGCGGATGCCGTGGTGTTCGCCGGTGAGACCGTCGACCCGCAGGGCCCGAAGGTTGTGCGGGCCTCGGCCGGGTCACTGTTCCACGTGCCGGTGGCGCGCAACGTCAACATCGATGACGTGCTCGGCCAGCTGCGCTCCCAGGGCCTGCAGATCCTGGCGACCGCCGCCGACGGTGAGGTGGACCTGGATGATGCCGGTGAACTGCTCAGTCGGCCCACCGCCTGGCTGTTCGGCAACGAGGCGCACGGGCTGGGGGAGGAACTGCTGGCCAAGGCAGACCACCGGGTGCGCATCCCGATACGCGGACGCGCGGAATCACTCAACCTGGCGACCGCCGCCTCGATCTGCCTGTATGAATCCTCCAAGGCACTCTTCGCCGACGAGGCCTGACCCCGCCCCGGCTGTGTGTGCCGGGACGGAGTATGATGTCGGGGTTAGTTGTCGAAGGAACCATTCACTCGATATGTCACGGAAAATCCAAGGGAAGGGCTGGACTACACGGTGTCCGAAATTCAGTTGACCGAAGCCAGTTTGAATGAGGCGGCCACCGCCGCCATCACGGCTTTCGACGGTGCAGACAATCTGGAGGAGCTCGCCGCCCTGCGCCGCGACCACCTCGGTGACAACGCACCCATCCCGCAGGCCCGCCGCTCACTGGGGACCATCCCCAAGGACCAACGCAAGGACGCCGGCCGCTTCGTCAACATGGCGCTCGGGCGCGTCGAGAAGCACTTCGCCCAGGTCAAGGCCCAGCTGGAGGAGAAGCGCAACCGTGAGGTGCTGGAGCAGGAGCGTGTGGACGTCACCGTGCCCACCACCCGCACCCAGGTCGGTGCGCTGCACCCGATCACCATCCTCAATGAGCAGATCGCCGATATCTTCGTCGGCATGGGCTGGGAGGTCGCGGAGGGCCCGGAGGTCGAGGCCGAGTACTTCAACTTCGACGCCCTGAACTTCCTGCCCGACCACCCGGCGCGCACCCTGCAGGACACCTTCCACATCGGGCCCGAGGGGTCCCGTCAGGTGCTGCGTACCCACACCTCGCCGGTGCAGATCCGTTCCATGCTCGACCGTGAGGTCCCGATCTACATCGCCTGCCCCGGGCGGGTGTTCCGCACCGATGAGCTCGATGCCACCCACACCCCGGTCTTCCACCAGATCGAGGGCCTGGCCGTGGACAAGGGCCTGACCATGGCGCACCTGCGTGGCACCCTGGACCACCTGGCCCGTGAACTCTTCGGACCGGAGACCAAGACCCGCATGCGCTCGAACTACTTCCCCTTCACCGAGCCCTCGGCCGAGGTCGATGTCTGGTTCCCGAACAAGAAGGGTGGCGCCGGCTGGATCGAATGGGGTGGCTGCGGCATGGTCAACCCGAATGTCCTGCGTGCGGTGGGCATCGACCCGGAAGAGTACTCCGGTTTCGCCTTCGGCATGGGTATTGAACGCACCCTGCAGTTCCGCAACGGTCTGTCGGATATGCGCGACATGGTGGAGGGCGATGTCCGCTTCACCCTGCCGTTCGGTATCCAGGCATAGCCGTCCCAGCACCCACATCACGATCTCTTAGGAGCTAATCCATCATGTTCATTGCACAGAACTGGGTGACGGGACTACTCGGACACTCAAACCCGGGCTGGTCGGTCACCTCTGAGGAACTGGATGCCGGTTATGTCCGCGTCGGTTTCGAGACCGAGGGCTACGCCGCCATCCCCGCCACCACCGGACCCCTGGTCCTGGGTGTGGTGGAAAGCATTGAGGAACTCACCGAGTTCAAGAAGCCCATCCGCCACTGCTTCGTCAACGTCGGCCAGGCCAACGGCACCGGTGAGAACCAGTCCATCATCTGTGGTGCCCGCAACTTCGCGGAAGGCGACACCGTGGTGGTCGCGCTGCCCGGCGCGGTCCTGCCCGGTGATTTCGCCATCGGGGCACGCGAGACCTATGGCCGCATGTCCGCCGGCATGATCTGCTCGGCGGCCGAACTGGGTCTGGCCGATAAGCAGAACTCCGGCATCATCACCCTGCCGGCCGAGTCCGGTCAGCCCGGTGATGATGCGCGTGCCGTCCTGGGGCTCGATGACACCGTCTTCGAGGTCAACGTCACCCCGGACCGTGGTTATGCACTCTCCGCCCGTGGCCTGACCCGTGAACTCGCCTCGGCCTTCAACCTGACCTACACCGATGTCGCGGAGGACACCCGGGTCGCGGGCATCGAGCTCACCGCCCCGGAACCCGCCGGTGAGCTCATCGACATCGATGTCCGCGAGGAGACCAACACCGTCCGTTTCGGGCTGCGTAAAGTCTCCGGCATTGATCCGAACGCGGAATCACCGTTCTGGCTGCAGCGCGAACTCATGCTGTGCCGCCAGCGTCCGGTCAATGCGGCCACCGATGTCACCAACTACGTCATGATGCTGCTCGGCGCGCCCATGCACGCCTTCGACGCCACGAAGATCACCGGTGGCCTGACGGTGCGCAACGCGCAGCCGGGGGAGAAGTTCGAGACCCTCGACCATGTCATCCGTGACCTGTCCGGGGAGGATGTGGTCATCTGTGATGAGACCGGCATCCAGTCCATGGCCGGTGTCATGGGTGGTGTCACCTCGGAGATCTCCAATGAGACCACCGAGGTCTACTTCGAGTCCGCCATCTGGGATCCGAAGACCGTGGCGCGCACCTCACGTCGCCACAAGCTGAGCTCCGAGGCATCCCGTCGTTTCGAGCGCGGTGTGGATCCGGCCATCGTCGAGGTCGCCCTCGACATGGCCTGCTCTCTGCTCGTGGAGATCGCCGGCGGCACCATCGATGCCGGCCGCACCCTCATCGGTGAGGTCCCCACGATGCCGAGCATCACCATGCCGGTGTCCCGCCCGTCCGAGCTGGCCGGTGTGGAGTACTCACCCGAGACTGTCGTGGCCCGCCTGGAGGAGGTCGGCTGCACCGTCTCTGTCAATGGTGATGTCTTGACTGTTGTGCCTCCCACCTGGCGTTCCGATCTCACCATGGCCGCCGACCTGGTGGAGGAGGTGCTGCGCCTGGAGGGCCTGGAGGCCATCCCGACCATCGTGCCCACCGCACCCGCCGGCAGGGGCCTGTCGGATGCGCAGAAGCGTCGCCGCGCCATCGGCCATGCCCTGGCATACGCCGGGTACGCCGAGATCATCCCGAGCCCCTTCATGAACCCGGAGACCTTCGACGTCTGGGGTCTGGACGCCGATGATGAGCGACGCAACACCGTGACCGTGCTCAACCCGCTGGAGGCGGACAGCAATGTCCTGTCCACCACGCTGCTGCCGTCCATGCTTGATGCGGTGCGCCGCAATGTCACCCGCGGCACGGGGGATTTCTCCCTCTTCGGCGTCCAGCAGGTGTCCTTCGAGCGCGGCAATGGTGTCTCCCCGATGCCGTCGGTCAAGCAGCGCCCGTCCGCCGAGGTGGTTGCCGAGTTGCTGGACACCCTGCCGGAGCAGCCGCTGCATGCGGCGACCGTGGGCACCGGCAACATCGAGTTCGAAGGTCCGTGGGGCAGTGGTCGCGCGTACACCTACGCCGATGCCATCGAATCCGCGCGCATCGTGGCCCGCGCCGCCGGTATCGAGCTGGAGCTGGCCAACGCCGATGAACTGCCGTGGCACCCGGGCCGCTGCGCCGCCCTGCTTGTCGACGGCCACGTGGTCGGTCACGCCGGTGAGCTGCACCCGCAGGTCCTCGAGCGTGCCGGCCTGCCGGCCCGCACCTGCGCCATGGAGATCAACATCGATGCGCTGCCGCTGCGGGAGAACCTCCCTGCACCGGTGCTCTCCGCCTTCCCGGCGCTGCACCAGGACATTGCCCTAGTCGTCGACGAGACCGTCCCGGCCGAGCAGGTCCGCGCCGTGGTGGAGGAGGGTGCAGGTGAGCTGGTGGAAACCGTCGAGCTTTTCGACGTCTACCGCTCCGAGCAGCTCGGCGAGGGCAAGAAGTCCCTGGCCTTCTCCCTGCTGTTCCGCGCACCTGACCGCACCCTGACCGATGAGGAGGCCAATGTGGCCCGCCTCGCGGCTGCGGAGCTGGCGAAGGAACGCCTCGGCGCGGAGATGCGCGGTTAAACCGCCCACCAGCGGAAGAAATGACCCATGGATTCATCCATGGGTCATTTTTGATATATCCGCGCGGAATGATGTTACTGGTGTTACTGTTGTGACTTGGATTATGTAGTTCCCAGGCAAATACAACGTATTGGCCAATGCCTGTTATTGTTTTCATGGTCAAATTACCAGCGTCACATCAGCATTCCCGCATCACCTGCGTTCACGATGTGCGCGGCAGAAGGAGAAGAGAACATGGCTATGCGCAGACTGGCCTTGAAAGTCGGGGCAGCCGCAGCGTCGATCGCCCTGCTCGCCACCGGTTTCGCCCCGGCAGCCACCGCCCAGAGCAGTGGCAGCAGCGGTACCGAGGTGGGGCGTGCACTGACCTCCAGCCTCGGCGACACCGACAGCAGAGCACCCGAGGGTGGGGCGAGGGTCGTGGTCTTCGGTGACTCCCACACCTCCGGTACCAACATGCCATGGCGCACCGACGAACGTAACTGCATCAAGGGGGCCGGTTCCTGGCCTGAGCAGCTGCAGGCCAACCTCGGTCTGCCCCGTGGGGAACTCATCGACGTCTCCTGCTCCGGAGCCTCCATCAACTCCGACGGTTTCCACTTCTCCGACGAGGTCCGTCACGCCGAGGCACGCGGTGCCATCGGGGAGCGCACTGAGCACATCTTCGTCCAGCTGGGTAAGAACGACCACTGGGGCAACGGGATGAACCTGCTCGACTCCGTGCAGACCTGCCTGTTTGATCTGGGTGTCGGCTGTGGCGACCGTGCCGTGGCCACCGGCCGGATGCAGAACCCGGACACCGTCACGCCCGAGCACTACGCCGAGCGCGTCAAGCCGGTCATCGACTACCTGAAGTACTATGCCCCCAACGCGGAGATCACCCTGGTGGGCTACCAGGAGTACACCCCGCGCGGCGGCAGCCAGGTCTGTGTCCGTCTCGGCGGCACACCCCTGGTGAAGAACGACGCCCCCGCGCTCGTGGACTTCATGAACCGCCTGGACATGGCGATCGCCGGTGCCGCCGACATCCTCGATGTCTCCCACGTGGATCTGCGTTCCGCCACCGAGGGGCACTCCAGCTGCTCCGCCGACCCCTGGGTCATCGGGGTGCTCGATGCCCGCACCGACATGCTCGGTGGGCCCTGGCATCCATCGCGTAAAGGAGACGCCGTCACCGCCGGCATCCTCCGGGATCGGGTCAACGCCTAGACAATGAGTAACCACACGTCGCAAAGCGCCAAGGTCCGTCGGCCCAACCTGCCGTCGCTGACCGGAGCGCGCTGGTTGGCCGCGGTGGCCGTGTTTGTTCTGCATGCGCTGGTATTCCTCAACGTCTACCCGTTCCAGAAATCGGATCTGTTCGCCACGATCCACTCATTCATCCCCATGCAGCTGGGATCCGCCGGTGTGACCTTCTTCTTCATCCTGTCGGGTTTCCTCATCTATTGGTCCAACAGTGAGCTCAGGGGGATGCGCAACACGCTGTACTACTGCCAGCGGCGCATCACCAAGATCTACCCCATGCACCTGATCGCCCTGGGGATGTTCCTGCTGGCATCAGCCAAGATCACCGCCTCCGGTGTGCAGTGGGTCCTCGACTTCGCCGACCTGAAGTTCTGGCTGCCCAACGCCCTGCTCATCCACACCTGGAACCCCGACTGGGCGTCCCTGTCCGGCATGAACGTACCCTCCTGGTCACTGGCCGCGGAGATGCTGTTCTACCTGACCTTCCCGCTGTTCATCCCCCTGGTGCGCAAGGTCAGGGGAGTGGGCAACTGGTGGGCCTTCGGCATCACCTTCCTGCTGTCCCTGGGCGCGATCACCCTCATCCACTTCTTCGCCGAGGGGCCGAAGGGGATCGAGAACTTCTTCGTGCCACGCCTGTGGGACACCGATGTCTCCCCGGTGGCTGATGTCCACGCCGACCCCGTCTGGTTCATGCAGTGGGAGATCCCGGTCCTGGAATCCTACTGGCTGTCCTACTACTTCCCGCTGACCCGCCTCATCGAGTTCTACCTCGGTGTGTTCGGCGCCAAGCTGGTGGCCGAGGGCATGTTCCGCAACACCAACATCAAGTGGCCACTGGTGGGTCTGCTGGTCGCCTACATCGCCACCTGGTTCGTCCCACTGGCGTTCAAGATGTCGGTCATCATGTCCCTGCCGATGGCGTTCGTGGTCTGCACCCTCGCGGTGCGCGACATCAAGGGGGTGTCCGGCGAGATCGCCTCCCCGCGCGCGGTGCTGCTGGGTAATATCTCCTTCGCCTTCTACATGGTGCAGTTCCCGGTGATGGTGGCCGTCCAGCGCTATATCGTCGCCGGCCAGTCCTGGGGTTTCCTCGGCTGGCTGATGGTGGCGGTCCTCAGCTTCATCCTCTCGGTGGTCCTCGGCTGGGTGCTGTTCACCTTCGTCGATGACCCCCTGATGAAGGCCACCGCCCGGCGATCCGGGAAGGCGAAGAAGTACCGCAAATCCAGGCAGGGGCCGAAGGAGAACATCCTGGTCCGGGACCTCAAGATCCTCTTCGGCATCAAACCCCGACAGCCCGTGGAGCCTGAGGACCTGGCCCCCGTCGGTGGAGCACCCACCGGACTGCCCGTGGACGCCGCCGGCGCGGTCACCCAGGAACCGGCAACCAGACCACTCTGACCACACTCAAGACAATTTTCTGCTGAGAAAAGGAACAACCATGATCACCTACCGTAAGCTCGCCGCCACCGCCGCAGCACTGGCACTGTCCGCCTCCCTCGTGGCCTGTGGCGACTCCGAGGATGATGCCGAGGAGACCACCACCTCCACCACCTCCACGACATCGACCACCTCGACGACCTCCACCACCCCCACCTCCGAGGAGGAGACCACCACCGAGGTTGAGGTCATCATCGAGGAAGAGGTCATCGTGGATGAGCCGGCACCGGCTCCCGTCCAGGAACAGGCACCCGCACCCGCTCCGGTTCAGCAGCAGGCGCCAGCCCCAGCCCCCGCGCCAGCTCCGGCACCCGCACCCGCACCGGCACCCGCGCCAGCTCCTGCTCCGGCTCCTGCTCCCGCAGAGCAGGCACCACCGCAGCTGCCCGGTGGTGGCGGCGGCCACGCCGGTTACTAAACCCTGAGTTGGTATCTCCGATGATCCCCCCGGGTTGGATGATTTTTCCAACCCGGGGGGATCTTCCCGTTCCCGGATAGACTCAGAGGCATGTCGATCCATCCTGTCCGTTCCAACTGCGCCCATCCCCACCCGTGTGGGATTGATACCCGCATCGCGGTGATGAAGAGATCCCGCCTGACACGGGGACTGTCCGAGGAACAAATGGTCTCCCTGGCCAGTGGGCTCGATGCCTGGTCCTGGCGCGAGGGGGACCCGCTGCTCCTGGCGGGGGAGGAGGCCGATGGCAGTTACATGATCGCCTCCGGCCGGGCCCGGATCACCCGTGACACCATCGACGGCCGGGAGCTGACCCTGGACATCGCAGCCCCCGGTGACATCGTGGGACCGGTGTCCACGGAGCCCACACCCGCGGTTGACTCCGCCTGGGCGATGGAGACCACCTGCGCGCTGTTCATCCCGGCGACGGCGCTGGCGGAGGTGGTGTCCACATACCCGGAATTCGCCCTGGAGATCCTCCAGATGCAGCAGGAGCGGCTGCGTCAGGCCCGGGAGAGGGAGGTGGGGCAGACGGTGCATCCGGTGCAGCAGCGGGTGGCGGCTGTGCTGGAGAACCTCGCGGAGAAGATCGGTCAGCGGCTCAGCGACGGATCTGTCCTGTTGCAGGTGCGTCTACGCCGCCAGGACATCGCGGGTATGGCCGGCACCACCGTGGAATCCACCTCCAGGGTGATGTCGAAGATGAAGAAGGACGGGGTGATCGATTCCGGGCGGGAATGGGTGTCCATCCTCGACAGCGACGCGTTATCGGATCTGGCTGCAGGGGAGTAGTCGGGACGGGATAAACCGCGACACCGGGTGGGTTTTCCCGATACCATCGGTGGGACGGAGATACATCCGGTGGGGCCTGCATAAACCTCACCGTAATGCATGAATAGTTTGCATAGTTCTGCATAACGTGTAAGGTTGGTGCCTATGACGATCAAGGTTGCAGTAGCAGGAGCCAGTGGATACGCAGGCGGCGAGATTCTCCGCCTCCTCCTGGGCCACCCGGCCTATGCATCAGGGGAGCTGGAGATCGGCGCCCTGACCGCCGCCTCCACGGTGGGCAGCACGGTGGCCGAGCTGATGCCCCACCTGCCGCAGCTGGCGGACCGGGTCATCGAGGACACCACCAAGGAGGTGCTCGCCGGTCATGACGTGGTCTTCCTCGGTCTGCCCCACGGTTTCTCCGCGGAGATCGCCAACCAGCTCGGCCCCGAGGTCACCGTCATCGACTGCGCCGCGGACTTCCGTCTCACCAACGCCGATGACTGGTCGAAGTTCTACGGCTCCGAGCACGCCGGATCCTGGCCCTACGGCATCCCCGAGATGCCCGGCCACCGCGAACAGCTCAAGGGGGCCACGCGGGTGGCCGTCCCGGGATGTTTCCCCACCGGCGCCACCCTCGCGCTCCTGCCGGCGGTGCAGGCCGACCTCATCGAACCGGATATCTCGGTGGTCTCCATCACCGGTGTCTCCGGTGCCGGCAAGAAGGCATCCGTGCCGCTGCTCGGCTCGGAGACCATGGGCTCCCTCAAGGCCTACAACACCTCCGGCAAGCACCGCCACACCCCGGAGCTGACCCAGAACCTGAAGGAAGTCACCGACAAGGATGTCACCATCAGCTTTACCCCGGTGCTGGCACCGCTGCCCCGCGGCATCCTCACCACCGCCACCGCACCGCTGATCGACGGTGTCACCCAGGAGCAGGCACGGAAGGTCTATGAGGACTTCTATGTCGATGAGCCCTTCGTGCTCGTCCTGCCGGAGGGTGTCCAGCCCCAGACCCAGAACGTGGTCGGGTCCAACATGTGCCACGTCCAGATCGAGGTGGACACCGTGGCCCGCAAGGTGCTGGTCACCTCGGCCATCGACAATCTCACCAAGGGCACCGGTGGTGCGGCCGTGCAGTGCATGAACCTCGCCCTCGGCTTCGAGGAGACCGCCGGTCTCCCACGCACCGGCGTCGCACCCTAAAAACCCCACCACACCAGTAACAAGAATCGGAGCACCAGATGGCCCAGACCGGCATCACCGCACCCAAGGGATTCGTCGCCTCGGCGACCACCGCGGGTATCAAACCCTCGGGCAAGCCCGACATGGCCCTCGTGGTCAACCAGGGACCCGAGTACACCGCCGCCGCGGTGTTCACCCGCAACCGGGTGATCGCCTCACCCGTCAAGGTCAGCCGCGAGAACGTTGCCGACGGCCAGCTCAAGGCTGTGCTCTACAACGCCGGCAACGCCAATGCCTGCAACGGCACCCAGGGTGATGCCGATGCCCGCGAATCCGTCAACACCCTCGCGACGAAGCTGGGCCTCGCGCCGGAGGACATCGGGGTGTGCTCCACCGGTCTCATCGGTGAGCTGCTGCCCATGGACAAGGTCACCGCCGGTATTGAGGCGCTCACCGCCGAGGGCGCACTGGGGGACAATGGTGCGGCCGCCGCACAGGCCATCATGACCACCGACACCGTGGACAAGGAGACCGTCGTCTTCGCCGACGGCTGGACCGTCGGCGCGATGGGCAAGGGCGTGGGCATGATGGCCCCGTCCCTGGCCACCATGCTGGTCTGCCTGACCACCGATGCCTCCATCACCCCGGCCATGGCACGCATCGCCCTGGCCAAGGCCACCGCCGTCACCTTCGAAACCCTCGACATCGACGGATCCACCTCCACCAATGACACGGTGTTCCTGCTGGCCTCCGGTGCCTCCGGTGTCAAACCCACCCAGGACGAGCTCAACGATGCGGTCTTCGCCGCCTGCTCCGACCTGGCCGAGCAGATGCAGGCCGATGCGGAGGGCGTGACCAAACGCGTCAGCGTCACCGTCACCGGCACCACCACCGATGAGATGGCCATCAACGCCGCACGCACCATTGCCCGCGACAACCTGTTCAAGTGCGCGATGTTCGGCTCCGACCCCAACTGGGGTCGCGTCCTGGCCGCGGTCGGTATGGCTGATGCGGACATGGACCCGGATCACATCGCCGTGTACTTCAATGATCAGGCCGTGTGCCTTGATTCCACCGGAGCGCCGGGTGCCCGCGAGGTCGATCTCTCCGGCGCGGATATCGCCGTGCGCGTGGATCTGGGTGCCGGTGGCGAGGGGCAGGCCACCGTGCGCACCACCGACCTCAGCTACTCCTATGTGGAGATCAACTCCGCGTACAGCACCTAACACCACCGCACCCCGGGCAGGCAACGTCCGGGAGGTGGAACGTCGACAAGCACCCGTGGGGAGACGGATATGAACGAACTGATCAAGAATCTCGGTGATGAGGAGCGGGCCCATGTGCTCGCCGAGGCACTGCCGTGGCTCCAGCACTTCCGCGACAAGATCGTCGTGGTCAAATACGGCGGCAACGCCATGGTGGATGACAGCCTCAAGGCCGCCTTCGCCGCGGACATGGTGTTCCTGCGCACCGTCGGTGCCAAGCCCGTCGTGGTCCACGGCGGCGGCCCGCAGATCTCCGACATGCTCCGCCGCGTCGGCCTGGAGGGCGAGTTCAAGGGCGGGTTCCGCGTGACCACCCCGGAGGTCATGGAGATCGTCCGCATGGTGCTCTTCGGCCAGGTCGGTCGTGACCTGGTCGGTCTGATCAACTCCCACGGCCCCTACGCGGTGGGCACCTCCGGTGAGGATGCCGGCCTGTTCACCGCGGAGAAACGCCTGGTGGACATCGACGGCACCCCCACCGACATCGGGCTGGTGGGCAATATCGTCAACGTTGACGCGACCTCGCTCATGGACCTCATCGACGCTGGCCGCATCCCGGTGGTCTCCACGATCGCCCCCGGTGCCGACGGTCAGGTCTACAACATCAACGCCGACACCGCCGCCGGGGCCCTGGCCTCCGCCATCGGTGCCGAGCGTCTGCTCGTGCTCACCAACGTCGAGGGCCTGTACACCGACTGGCCCAACAAGAGCTCCCTGGTGTCGAAGATCGTCGCCTCCGAACTCGACGCCATCCTGCCCGGGCTTGATGCGGGCATGATCCCGAAGATGGAATCCTGCCTCAACGCCGTGCGCGGGGGAGTCAACGCCGCCCACGTCATCGACGGCCGCATTGCCCACTCGGTACTGCTCGAACTGCTCACCATGGGAGGCATCGGCACCATGGTGCTGCCCGACAACTACGCCCGGGAGGACTACCCGGAGGGCACCGTATTCAGAAAGAACTACCAGGACGGACACGCATAGATGAAGAACCTCGCCACCGTGGAGGACACGCTCACCAGCTGGCCCCAGGTACTGCTCAACACCTACGGCACACCGCCGGTGGAACTGGTCACCGGCAAGGGCTCGACCGTCACCGATGCCGACGGCAATGTCTACATCGACCTGCTCGCCGGCATCGCCGTCAACGCCCTCGGCCACGCGCACCCCGCGATCATCGAGGCCGTGACCACCCAGCTCTCCCAGTTGGGACATGTCTCCAACCTGTTCGCCACCCGCCCGGTCGTCGAGGTTGCGGCCGAGCTCGTGCAGCGTTTCGCGCTTGACGACGCCACCATCGCCTCCCAGACACAGGTGTTCTTCTGCAACTCCGGTGCCGAGGCCAACGAGGCCGCATTCAAGCTTGCACGCCTGACCGGCCGGCACCGCATCCTCGCCGCCACCAACGGCTTCCACGGCCGCACCATGGGGTCCCTCGCACTGACCGGCCAGCCGGACAAGCGCATCCCGTTCGCACCCCTGCCCAGTGGGGTGGAGTTCTACCCCTACGGCGACCTGGATTACCTGACCACCCTGGTGGAATCCGACCCCACCGACACCGCCGCCATCATCCTGGAACCCATCCAGGGCGAGACCGGTGTCATCCCGGCACCCGAGGGTTTCCTCACCGGGGTGCGCGAACTGTGTGACAAGCACGGCCTGCTCTTCATCGTCGATGAGGTGCAGACCGGTATCGGCCGCACCGGTGATTTCTTCGCCCACCAGCACGAGGGTGTCACACCCGATGTGGTGACCATGGCCAAGGGACTGGGCGGCGGACTGCCCATCGGTGCCTGCCTGGCCACCGGCGAGGCGGCCAAACTCTTCGGCCCCGGCAAACACGGCACGACCTTCGGCGGCAACCCGGTGTCCGCGGCGGCGGCACGCGCCGTGCTCTCGGTCATCGATGAGGAGTTCTGCGCCGATGTCGCCCGCAAGGGGGAGCTCTTCGCGGAACAGCTGCGCGGGGTGGCCGGTGTCGCGGATGTCCGCGGACGTGGCCTCATGCTCGGTGTGGTGCTGGATCAGCCCGTGGCCAAGCAGGCGGTGACCGCAGGTTTCAAGCACGGTCTCATCCTCAACGCCCCGGCGGACAACATCATCCGTCTCACGCCGCCACTGGTGATCACCGATGATGAGATCAGAGACGCCGTCCGGGCCCTGGCCGCGGTGCTCGCCGAATTGAACGCTTAAAGTAAAGGCTTGAAACATGACCAACCCGAATGTTCGGCATTTCCTCGCCGACGATGACCTCACCCCGGCCGAACAGGCCGAGGTCCTGACCCTGGCCGCCGAGCTGAAGAGGAACCCGCTGGCCAAGCGCCCACTGGAGGGTCCACTGTCGGTGGCGGTGCTCTTTGACAAGACCTCCACCCGCACCCGTTTCTCCTTCGATGCGGGCATCGCGCACCTCGGTGGACACGCCATCGTGGTGGATTCCGGTAGCTCCCAGATGGGCAAGGGGGAGACCCTGCAGGACACCGGTGCCGTGCTGTCCCGTTATGTCGAGGCGATCGTCTGGCGGACCTACGCCCAGTCCAACCTCACGGACATGGCCGAGACCGCCACCGTCCCGATCGTCAACGCACTGACCGATGATCTGCACCCCTGCCAGATCCTGGCGGACCTGCAGACCATCGTGGAGAACCTCAGCCCCGAGCAGGGCCCTGCCGGCCTGAAGGGGAAGAAGGCCGTCTACCTCGGCGACGGGGACAACAACATGGCCAATTCCTACATGATCGGCTTCGCCACCGCGGGCATGGACATCTCCATCATCGCCCCGTCAGGGTTCCAGCCGAAGCAGGTCTTCGTCGACCGGGCCCGGGCACGTGCCCAGGAGACCGGTGCGACCGTGACCGTCACCGACAACCTCGACGAGGTCGCCGGCGCCGATGTCGTGATCACCGACACCTGGGTGTCCATGGGTATGGAGAACGACGGCATCGACCGAACCACCCCGTTCGTGCCCTACCAGGTCAATGACGAGGTCATGGCCCGGGCCAACGAGGATGCGATCTTCCTGCACTGCCTCCCGGCCTAC
This sequence comes from Corynebacterium efficiens YS-314, assembly GCF_000011305.1. NCBI lineage: Bacteria > Bacillati > Actinomycetota > Actinomycetes > Mycobacteriales > Corynebacteriaceae > Corynebacterium > Corynebacterium efficiens. Next base: position 1,600,492 of record NC_004369.1, read on the forward strand.
CGCGGCAGCGAGGTGTCGGCCTCTGTCATCGACGGACCCGCCTCCCGCGTGTTCGACGAGGCGGAGAACCGACTGCACGCACAGAAGGCGCTGCTGGTGTGGCTTCTGGAAAACCAGCCGGGCTGAGGACTGATTCCATGACCATGGATGACGGGCGGGCGTCGACAAGCACCCCGGTGACCCGCACCGCACGCCAGGCGCTGATCGTGCAGATCCTCAACCGGCAGCGGGTGACCAGCCAGGTGCAGCTGTCCGAACTGCTTCTCGACGAGGGGATCGACATCACCCAGGCCACCCTCTCCCGTGACCTGGATGAGCTCGGTGCCCGCAAGGTCCGCCCCGACCGCGGACGTGCGTTCTACGCGATCGGGCCGGTGGACACCACCATCGGCGAGGACCTGCGTGGGCCCCAGGAGAAACTGCGACGCATGCTCGATGAGCTGCTGGTCTCCACCGACCACTCCGGCAACATCGCCATGCTGCGCACACCCCCGGGAGCTGCCCAGTACCTGGCCAGTTTCATCGACCGGGTGGGCCTGAAGGAGGTCGTGGGCACCATCGCCGGTGATGACACCGTCTTTGTCCTCGCCCGCGAACCCCTGACCGGGCGCGACCTCGGCGAACTACTGGGTGGTCGTGCCGGGGCCCGCGGGCCGGAAGGTAAGGTATGAGACGGGTTTATCCGAGCTGTACCGCGTGCCCGGGGGAGACATCCGGGAGACGTCCGGGAGATGTCCGGTAGACATCCGGGAACAATTTCACATTCTTTAGAACTTTTCACTTAACAAGGAGCTAGAAACTCATGACCAATCGTGTCGTACTCGCGTACTCCGGTGGCCTGGACACCTCTGTCGCCATCCCGTACCTGTCCAAGATGACCGGCGGCGAGGTCGTCGCCGTCTCCCTCGACCTCGGTCAGGGCGGCGAGGACATGGAGTCCGTCCGCCAGCGTGCGCTCGACTGCGGTGCGGTCGAATCCATCGTCATCGACGCCAAGGATGAGTTCGCCGAGGAGTACTGCCTGCCCACCATCAAGGCCAACGGCATGTACATGAAGCAGTACCCGCTGGTGTCCGCGATCTCCCGTCCGCTGATCGTCAAGCACCTGGTGCAGGCCGCCAAGGAGCACGGTGGCACCCACGTCTCCCACGGCTGCACCGGCAAGGGCAATGACCAGGTCCGCTTCGAGGTCGGTTTCATGGACCTCGACCCCAGCCTGGAGATCATCGCCCCGGCACGTGACTACGCATGGACCCGCGACAAGGCCATCGAGTTCGCCGAGGAGAACAACGTTCCGATCGAGCAGTCCGCAGCCTCCCCGTTCTCCATCGACCAGAACGTCTGGGGCCGTGCCATCGAAACCGGTTTCCTCGAGGACCTGTGGAACCCGCCGACCAAGGACCTCTACGCCTACACCGAGGATCCCGCCCTGGGCAACGCCCCCGATGAGGTCATCATCACCTTCAAGTCCGGCAAGCCTGTCGCCATCGACGGCCGTCCGGTCACCATGCTCGAGGCCATCGAGGAGCTCAACCGCCGTGGTGGTGCACAGGGTGTCGGTCGTCTCGACATGGTCGAGGACCGCCTCGTGGGCATCAAGTCCCGCGAGATCTACGAGGCACCGGGTGCCATCATCCTCATCACCGCCCACGAGGCCATGGAGGACGTCACCATCGAGCGTGAGCTGGCCCGCTACAAGCGCGGTATCGACGCCCGCTGGTCCGAGGAGGTCTACGACGGTCTCTGGTTCGGCCCGCTGAAGCGCTCCCTGGATGCCTTCATCGAGTCCACCCAGGAGCACGTCACCGGTGATATCCGCCTGGTGCTGCACGCCGGCAAGGTCACCGTCAACGGCCGTCGTTCCGGTTCCTCCCTCTACGACTTCAACCTGGCCACCTACGACACCGGCGACACCTTCGACCAGACCGCAGCCAAGGGCTTCGTCCAGCTGCACGGCCTGTCCTCCAAGATCGCCAATAAGCGCGACCGCGAGGCCGGCGAGAACTAGGCCTTGTGGCTGCTGGCTGCTGGCTGGTGGTTGCTGGGTGCTGAACAATTCTGAGACGACGGAAAGTAGAGGATCAACGCGTGGAAAAGCACGGAACCAATGAAGGTGCCCTGTGGGGTGGCCGGTTCTCCGGCGGCCCCTCCGAGGCCATGTTCGCACTGAGTGTGTCCACCCATTTCGACTGGGTGCTCGCCCCCTATGACGTACTGGCCTCCAAGGCCCACGCGAAGGTCCTGCACTCCGCGGGACTGCTCAGCGACGCCGACCTGGACACCATGCTTGAGGGTCTGGACCAGCTCGGCCGTGATGTCGCCGACGGTTCCTTCGGTCCGCTGCCCTCCGATGAGGATGTGCACGGCGCGATGGAGCGCGGTCTCATCGACCGGGTCGGCCCCGAGGTCGGCGGCCGCCTGCGCGCGGGCCGGTCCCGCAATGACCAGGTGGCCACCCTCTTCCGCATGTGGGTGCGCGACGCCATCCGTGGCATCGCCGTCGGCGTCACCGAGCTTATCGACGCCCTCACCACCCAGGCCGCAGCCCACCCCGATGCCATCATGCCCGGCAAGACCCACTTCCAGGCAGCCCAGCCGGTCCTGCTGGCACACCAGCTCCAGGCCCATGCCCAGCCGCTGTTGCGTGACCTCGAGCGCATCCGTGACCTGGACAAACGCCTGGCGGTGTCGCCCTACGGTTCCGGTGCACTGGCGGGATCCTCCCTGCAGCTCAACCCGGAGGCCATCGCCGCGGAACTCGGTTTCGACTCCGCCGCCGACAACTCCATCGACGCGACCTCCTCCCGTGACTTCGCCTCCGAGGCGGCCTTCGTCCTCGCGCAGATCGCCGTGGACATGTCCCGCCTGGCCGAGGAGATCATTGCCTGGTGCACCCCGGAATTCGGCTACATTGTGCTTGCCGACGCCTGGTCCACCGGATCCTCCATCATGCCACAGAAGAAGAACCCCGACGTCGCGGAACTGACCCGTGGCAAGACCGGTCGCCTGATCGGCAACCTCGCCGGACTCCTGGCCACCCTCAAGGCACAGCCCCTGGCCTACAACCGTGACCTGCAGGAGGACAAGGAGCCGATCGTCGACTCCGTCGCTCAGCTCAACCTGCTGCTCCCGGCGATGACCGGACTGGTCTCCACCCTGACCTTCAACACCGACCGCATGCGTGAACTCGCACCGGCCGGTTACACCCTGGCCACCGACCTGGCCGAGTGGATGGTCCGCGAAGGTGTGCCATTCCGCGAGGCACATGAAGCCTCCGGTGCCTGCGTGCGCATCGCCGAGGGCAGGGGAGTGGACCTGGTCGACCTCACCGATGAGGAACTGGCCGGCGTGGATCCCCGACTGACCCCCGCTGTCCGCGATGTGCTGACCATCGAAGGTGCCGTGGCCTCGCGCGCCACCCGCGGTGGTACCGCCGGTGATCGTGTGAGCGAACAGCGCGACCGCATCAACCAGGCCAATGCAGATCACCTGGCCTGGGCGACCACCCCGGTGCGGAGTTAGACGCGCTCCTGCTGGCATAAACGTCAACTGACGTAAATCCCCGGTATCTGAACCATGCTCGGTTCAGATACCGGGGATTTTTCTATGGGGGTGGATGTGGCAAAAATCGTTGTTTTGTCCGCAGGGTCCTGGGGTTTTGCAGACGCGCGGCCCACAAACCAACGGTTTTTGCCAACCGGGTGGCCTGGGGTGGGCCCCGGGTTGCGCTGGTGGGGGAGTGAGGCGCGTGAACGTTTTCGTTGGTTTGCGTGCAAGCCCCTGGGGTTTTGCAGACGCACAGCCCACAAACCAACGAAAACGTTCAACCCCTGAGCTCATCTCCTGACCCGGAGGCCTGCTCGCGGTTGTCCACCACCTGATCCATGTTCCCGATGGTCCACTGAACGAGCAGTTGGAGGAGGGGGAGAACCGAGCGGCCAAGGGGGGTCAGTTCATAGTCGACCCGGGGTGGGATCTCCTTGTACGTGGTGCGTTCCACCAGTCCATCGGCGACCAGCCGCTGCAGGCGTTGAGAGAGCATCTTCTGGGAAATCCCCTCCACCGCCTGCTCCACCTCACCGAATCTCTTTGCTCCCGCGCCCAGGGAGGTGAGGATCAGGATCGCCCACTTCTCACCGACGGTGCTGAGGAGGTCACGGCTGGCGCAGTGGGCGCTGTGGGGGTTCCAGCAAGGGGACGCATTGCTCATAGTTCCAGCTTATCGCCTTAACCGCGCCATAGCTAACCAATAGTAATTAAAACACTTACTTCTGGTTAGTAATCAGGTAGGGTGGGTGCACACCATTCCACCGCAGGAAAGAAGGAGAACCCCATGAGCAGAATCAGCATCATCGGAGCCACAGGAATGATTGGTGGTGCCATCACCCGTGAGGCGCAGGAGCGTGGCCATGATGTCATCGGCACCAATCGGAGTGGAGCTGCCAGCAACCCGGTGCAGGGCGTGACCTATCGCGCCCTCGACCTCACCGACACCGATGCCGTCATGGCCCTCGCGGCGGAGTCAGATGTGCTGGTCATCTCTGTGGCCGGTGGCCGGGAAACAGGTGACTTCGGCCCCGTCATCCGGGCACACGCCGATCTCATCGCAGCCGCACCCACCTCCCGCATCTTTGTTGTCGGTGGTGCAGGTGGATTGGAGATGCCCAACGGCACTCTGCTGATCAACGCCGGGGTCATCCCCGAGGAGTACGCCGACGAGCCACGCAGTTTCGTGGAGGTTCTCAACCTGTACCGCTCCGCAGACGAGGGCCTGGACTGGGTCATGCTGGCCCCGTCGCCGGAGATCGCCCCCGGTGGGAAGGCGGAGTCCTATGTGCTGGCCGATGATGTCCCGGCCGGGGAGCGGGTGACCACCGGGACTTTCGCGGCGGCCGCCCTCGATGAGATTGAGACCCCCGCGCACCGTCGCACCCGTTTCACGGTGGCGGACGCCTAGCAGGTGCTGGCGCGGCGTCCCGGCGCACGGGTGTAACCAGGCAGGGGGCTTTATCGCAGCGGTTGCAGGCCCCGGTGGGCGCACTTACCATCAGGCCATGACTGTCACCTCTGCACGATCCGGAAGAAATCGTGGCAGGGGTGTTTCCGTTGTGTTGGGCATTATCTTGCTGGTCCTCGCTGTGGTGGCGGCCCTGGCGGGGAGGGGGACGATCGCCATCCCCGGTTTCGGCCAGGATGACAACGCCGCAGCAAACCTGTCCGGCCAGTCCGATCTCACCACCATCCAGGCGGTGGTCGGGTCGGAGAAGAAGGCATTCTTCGAGGACCCCGGTGTTCGCAATATCCTCGCGGAGCACGGTTACCGGGTGGAGGTCACCGCCGCGGGGTCGCGGAGAATCGCCACGGACACCGATCTCACGGGGGTCGATCTCGCCTTCCCATCCTCGGCACCCGCGGCGCAGAAGCTGCTGGAGAAGGTCACGTCCACCGGTGAGTACACCCCCTTCAACTCGCCGATAGCGGTGGCCACCTTCGAACCCGTGATCACCGTGCTGGAGCGGGCAGGTGTGGCACGGCAGGACAACGGCCACTGGTACATCGACATGGTGGCCTATCGTGAGTTGGCACAGGAGGGGACGCGGTGGCGTGATCTGGGGGAGGAGTTCCCCTCACCCGGCCGGGTGCAGTTGTCCTCCACGGATGTGCGCACCTCCAATTCGGCGGCGATGTATCTGTCGCTGCTGTCGTGGGCCGCGAATGATGGTGCCGTGGTGGCCGGTGGATCAGAAGCCACCGCCCTGGTATCTGAGCTCAGCCCGTTCTTCCTGGGGCAGGGGTACACCGAATCCACCTCAGCCGGGCCGTTTGCGGATTACCTGTCCCAGGGCATGGGGTCCAAGCCGATGGTTGTCATCTATGAGGCCCAGTTCCTCCGTGAACTCGCCGCGGAGGATGGTCGCATTCAACCCGGTGACGGGAGGGCCCTGGCGTATCCGTATCCCACGGTGTTCACCAAGCACACTGCCGTCGGTCTGACCGGGGAGGGGGCTGAGGTTGGTCGGTTGCTCGCGGAGGATCCGCAGCTGCAGCAGCTGGCTGCACGCCATGGTTTCCGACCCCAGGATGCGCAGGTGTTCACCCGCGTCATGCCTGAACTCGGGGTTGATGGCGTCATACCGGACCAGGTGCCGGGTATCGACCCACCTGATTACGACACCCTGGAGACCCTCATCGAGGGGGTCGCCGCCAGTTACAGCCCAGTGGGAGGGCCTGAATCGTCTCCGGAGGATGAACAGTGATGAAGAGACTTCTACCCCTTGCCGCGATGGTGCTGTCCACCGTGTTTGTGGCCGGCTGCGCGCAGGGCACGGACACGTTCACCTCGGAGACCGCCGGGGTACCCGCGGTTGTGCTTGACGACGACCCACTCCGCATCGTCGCCGCCACCGAACTGCGTGACCTGGAGACCGTCGTGGAGCAGGCCGCCGGGGAGCTCGGTTTCGCCATCGAGCTGGAGTTTCCCGGCGGCACGCTGGAAAACAGCGAACGCCTCAAACAGGGGGACTTCGATGAGGATGTCGATGCCACCTGGTTCGCCACCAACCGCTATGTAGACCTGATCGGGGCATCGGGCAAACTGGGTGAGGCCACCAAGATCGCGACCTCGCCTGTGGCGCTGGGGGTTTCCGGTGACCATGCCAGGCGCCTCGGGTGGGTCGATCGTCAACCCACCTGGGCTGAGATCGGCTCGGCTGCCGCCAGTGGGCAGCTCACGTTCGGTATGACGGATCCCTCCACCTCCAACTCCGGTTTCTCCGCCCTGGTGTCGGTGGCCACGGCCTATGCCGGCACCGGGCAGGCACTGACCCTGGGGGACGTGGATGAGGTGGCGCCTGAACTGCGGTCCTTCCTGTCCGGTCAGACCATGACCTCGGGATCCTCCGGGTGGTTGAAGGATGTCTTCCTCCGGGATCCCAATCGCGCGAACGCGTTGATCAACTATGAATCCGTCCTGCACACCATCAATGCCGAGGACAACGCCGGCCTGCGGGTGGTGGTGCCTGCGGACGGGGTGGTGAGCGCGGATTATCCGCTGACACCCCTGGCCACCGCGGATGCGGAGACGAACCAGCAGGTGGAGGCGCTTGCGGACTGGATGCTGGACCACCCGGAACACCTCACTGACACCTTCCGCCGCCCGGTGGATCCCATGGCGATCCTGCCACCGGAACTGGCCCAGGCGTTTGTCATCGAGCAACCCTTCCCCGGTGACCGTGCGGTGACCGATGCCCTCATCTCCGCCTACAACAATGACCTGCGGGTACCCGGTGATACCACCTTCGTCCTGGACGTGTCCGGATCCATGGCGGGTACCCGGATGGAACTGCTGCGCTCGACGATGCTGGAGATGATCTCGGGTGAGGCCTCCTCGCTGACCGGGGATGTCTCGTTGCGCGAGCGGGAGAACGTCACCATCATCCCGTTCAACTTCTCCCCCGGGGAGCCGATCACCGCCACGGTTGATGAGGTGGGCGGTCCGCAGCGGCAGGAGCTTGTCGACGGGGTCACCGCTCTCCAGGCGGAGGGCGGAACCGGCATCTACGACGCGCTGCTTCGCGCCTATGAGCAGGTGGAGCCGGGTGCCTCCATCCCCTCCATCGTGTTGATGACAGACGGCGAGCAGACCAGCGGGCTCAGTTTCGGGCATTTCCAGCGCCTGTACTCCGAGCTGCCGACGGAGAAGAAACGCATCCCCGTCTTCGTCATCCTCTACGGCGAGGCCAACATCACCGAGATGGAGAACCTCGCCGGGCTCACCGGTGGCAAGACCTTCGACGCCATGAACGGTGGCCTGGAGGAGGCATTCAAGGAGATCCGTCCTTACCAGTAACAGTGGGTTTTTCACCTCACGGAAGAACATCGTGGGCATGCTGGTGGCAACCTCGGTCATCGTCGTGCATCTGGTGGCGGGACTCGGGGTGTTCTGGCCCCTGGTGACGGTGGCCGGTTACGGTGCGGGTGTCCTGCTCACCCCGTCCCGCCCCGCCCCGGCGATCAAGCGGGCACCGCGGGTGGAATTGGAACAACCCGGTCGGCTCAGGCAGCGGGTCCGTGACCAGCGCAGGGTGTTGGTGAAGAACCAGGCGCCAGATTTCGTCTCCAACTCCCTGGCCGCGCTGGAGGCCGCCCTGGAGCGGGTCCTGGATAACTGGGATTATCTGGTGGATTTTCCCGAACACCAGGTCACTGTGCGCTCCATGATCCGCGACTACATCCCCTCCCTGGTGCAGGCCTACCTGGCCATCCCGGACCGGGATAATGCCAGGGCTGTCCGCGACGTCACCGGATCCTTTGATCTGCTGCGCGGGGAGGCGGACAGTATCTATGAGGCCACCATCCGCAACAGCCTCAACCGGCTGGAGGATCACAACCGGATCCTGCACATGCAGTTCGGCCGACTGCCGTTGGAAGGCGATGGCGGCGACGGGGGAGGCGTCGACAAGCATGCGCCCGGGGCCAAGTAGGATGTTCGGCATGAGTCTTGATCCGAAGCTTCTTGAAGTCCTGGCCTGCCCCAAGGACAAGGGCCCACTGCGATATCTGGAGAGCGAACAGCTTTTGGTGAATGAGCGCCTCGGACTGGCTTATCGCATCGATGACGGCATCCCGGTGCTGCTCATCGATGAGGCCACCGAGTGGACCCCCTCCTCCTAATCGGAATCAGACAAGAAAGACACATCCCACACCATCATGACCACCAATATCATTGACGAGCTCAGCTGGCGCGGACTGATCAACCAGTCCACCGACCTCGACGCCCTGCGTGAAGCCACCCAGGAACCGATCACCCTGTACTGCGGTTTCGACCCGACCGGCCCCTCCCTGCACGCCGGACACCTCGTCCCGCTGCTCATGCTGCGTCGTTTCCAGCAGGCCGGCCACAACCCGATCGTGCTCGCCGGCGGTGCCACCGGCATGATCGGTGATCCCCGTGACGTCGGGGAGCGCACCATGAACTCCGCCGACACCGTCGCCGAATGGGCCGAGCGTATCTCCGACCAGCTCAGCCGCTTCGTCGATTTCGAGGGCGAGCATGCCGCCCGACTGGTCAACAACGCCGAGTGGACCAACAACATGTCCGTGGTCACCTTCCTGCGTGATGTGGGGAAGCACTTCCCGCTGAACACCATGCTGGCGCGCGACACCGTCAAGCGTCGCCTGGAGACAGACGGCATCTCCTACACCGAGTTCTCCTACATGCTGCTGCAGGCCAATGACTTCGTGGAGCTCAACAGGCGCTTCAACTGCATCCTCCAGGTCGGCGGTGGCGATCAGTGGGGCAACATCGTCTCCGGCGTCGACCTCAACCGACGTGTGCAGGGCAAGTCCGTCCACGGAATCACCGTGCCGTTGGTCACCGACTCCGAGGGCAAGAAGTTCGGCAAGTCCACCGGTGGTGGCTCCCTGTGGCTGGATCCGGAGATGACCAGCCCGTACAGCTGGTACCAGTACTTCATCAACGCCGCCGATGCCGATGTCATCCGTTACCTGCGCTGGTTCACCTTCCTGACCAAGGAGGAGCTGGACGAGCTCGAGGTCGAGGTCGCCGAGCGCCCGTTCAAGCGCGAGGCGCAGCGTCGCCTGGCACGCGAGATGACCAACCTGGTCCACGGGGAAGAGGCAACCGCCGCGGTGGAGCTGGCTGCGCAGGCACTGTTCGGTCGCGCCGAGCTGCGTGATCTGGATGAGAAGACCCTCGAGGCCTCCGTATCCGAGACCGAGGTCGCCGAGATCCAGCCCGGTGAACCACGCACCATCGTGGACCTGCTCATCGCCTCCGGCCTGGTCGATTCGAGGGGTGCGGCCCGCCGCACGATCTCCGAAGGTGGCGCGTACGTGAACAATGAGCGAATCACCGCCGATGACTGGGAGCCCTCCGAGTCCGATCTGCTGCACGGCCAGTGGCTGGTGCTGCGCAAGGGTAAGAAGAACTTCGCCGGCGTGAAGATCAAGTAGATAGCAGCCCGGGAACCTCATTGGTTCCCGGGCTGTTGTGCGCTTTGCGACGAAAAGATCCCCGCCCACCAATGTTGTGGTGGGTCTTTAACGCTGTGACCTGCAAATTTGTGGGTTCCGGCGGTCGTGTGTAGATTAGTTCAAGTCGCAGCGAGCCGCTACCACATCCCAACGGGAGACGGTGGTGGATCCGAGGTGACACGGAGATGAAATCGAAGTTGACTTCCTAAACGGAACGCAATATAGTGAATCTTCAGCTGCTGAGAGCGGAAATCAACCAAAAGATTACCCCGGTCAAGCATGCGAATGTTGTTTGAGAACTCAATAGTGTGCCATTTATTTTATGTTTGTCGTACCCCAACACTTGGTTGGGGTGGTCATGCCGGGTGGTGGGGGAGCATTACCTCCTACCACTGTAAATAATGGACCAGGCCCCATCGGGGTGTCTGGTTGATTGTGTGCATGGTTATATTTTTTTTACGACACACCGGTTCCCATGGTGCTTTTCCCCGTCGGGACAAGCGGGAACCGGAAAATTGTTTTAGATTTATTTAACCATTATTTTTGGTTGAACAAGCCAGACCACCATGAACCTTGTCGGTTGTGGTGGTTGTTTGTTTGGCTGGGTTATCGGGCTTTTCACGCCCTGACACACACATTGTGTGTCGTCTTTTGTGGAGAGTTTGATCCTGGCTCAGGACGAACGCTGGCGGCGTGCTTAACACATGCAAGTCGAACGATGAAGCCCTGCTTGCAGGGTGGATTAGTGGCGAACGGGTGAGTAACACGTGGGTGATCTGCCCCGCACTTCGGGATAAGCCTGGGAAACTGGGTCTAATACCGGATACGACCCCCTGGTAGGTCAGGGGGTGGAAAGATTTTATCGGTGTGGGATGAGCCTGCGGCCTATCAGCTTGTTGGTGGGGTAATGGCCTACCAAGGCGTCGACGGGTAGCCGGCCTGAGAGGGTGATCGGCCACATTGGGACTGAGACACGGCCCAGACTCCTACGGGAGGCAGCAGTGGGGAATATTGCACAATGGGCGCAAGCCTGATGCAGCGACGCCGCGTGGGGGATGACGGCCTTCGGGTTGTAAACTCCTTTCGACAGGGACGAAGCTTTTGTGACGGTACCTGTAGAAGAAGCACCGGCTAACTACGTGCCAGCAGCCGCGGTAATACGTAGGGTGCGAGCGTTGTCCGGAATTACTGGGCGTAAAGAGCTCGTAGGTGGTTTGTCGCGTCGTCTGTGAAATCCCGGGGCTTAACTTCGGGCGTGCAGGCGATACGGGCATAACTTGAGTGCTGTAGGGGAGACTGGAATTCCTGGTGTAGCGGTGAAATGCGCAGATATCAGGAGGAACACCAATGGCGAAGGCAGGTCTCTGGGCAGTAACTGACGCTGAGGAGCGAAAGCATGGGTAGCGAACAGGATTAGATACCCTGGTAGTCCATGCCGTAAACGGTGGGCGCTAGGTGTAGGGGACTTCCACGTCTTCTGTGCCGCAGCTAACGCATTAAGCGCCCCGCCTGGGGAGTACGGCCGCAAGGCTAAAACTCAAAGGAATTGACGGGGGCCCGCACAAGCGGCGGAGCATGTGGATTAATTCGATGCAACGCGAAGAACCTTACCTGGGCTTGACATACACTAGATCGCTGCAGAGATGTAGCTTCCCTTGTGGCTGGTGTACAGGTGGTGCATGGTTGTCGTCAGCTCGTGTCGTGAGATGTTGGGTTAAGTCCCGCAACGAGCGCAACCCTTGTCTTATGTTGCCATCACGTGATGGTGGGCACTCATGAGAGACTGCCGGGGTTAACTCGGAGGAAGGTGGGGATGACGTCAAATCATCATGCCCCTTATGTCCAGGGCTTCACACATGCTACAATGGTCGGTACAGCGAGTTGCCACACCGTGAGGTGGAGCTAATCTCTCAAAGCCGGCCTCAGTTCGGATTGGGGTCTGCAACTCGACCCCATGAAGTCGGAGTCGCTAGTAATCGCAGATCAGCAACGCTGCGGTGAATACGTTCCCGGGCCTTGTACACACCGCCCGTCACGTCATGAAAGTTGGTAACACCCGAAGCCAGTGGCCCAACCCGTAAGGGGGGGAGCTGTCGAAGGTGGGATCGGCGATTGGGACGAAGTCGTAACAAGGTAGCCGTACCGGAAGGTGCGGCTGGATCACCTCCTTTCTAAGGAGCTTTAATAAACCCACCATGGACTGTGTTCATGTGGTGGGTTGTTGGTGTTGGAACCCGGATGTGGTTGCCACCAACACGTAGTAATCGGGTGGATCATGACCCATGGGTCGGCAAACACATCACCGAGATGGTGGTGATAAGTAGGTGGCATGCTGTTGGGTGTCTGGGATGACAAGTGTTATTCCAAGCCAGGCACTTATCATCGTTGATGCGCAACCTGTTGTGGTTGGGTGTTTTCTGGTGTGGGTGTTGTGTTGTGTGAGAACTGTATAGTGGACGCGAGCATCTTTATTTTATTGTGTGATTTTGCATAAGTAGTATCCGAACGCCACACCGACCTTTCGGGGTTGGTGTGGGAGTGTTTGTTTTAAGGGCACACGGTGGATGCCTTGGCATATCAAGCCGATGAAGGACGTGAGAGGCTGCGTTAAGCCTCGGGGAGTTGCCAACTAAGCGTTGATCCGAGGATGTCCGAATGGGGAAACCCAGCCGCAGTGATGTGTGGTTACCCGCCGGTGAATATATAGCCGGTGTGGGGGGTGACACGGGGAAGTGAAACATCTCAGTACCCGTAGGAGAAGAAAACAATTGTGATTCCGTTAGTAGTGGCGAGCGAACGCGGATGATGGCTAAAGCCTATGTGTGTGATACCCGGCAGGGGTTGCATGTAGGTGGTTGTGGGGCAATGACGGTTGTGTTCTGCCGGACACTGGCTCATCGCGCATTGATTAGTGGAAGTGGTGTGGAAACACCTACCGTAGAAGGTGATAGTCCTGTACATGAAGGTCAGTGTGGGTGGGTGGTTGTTGTACCCGAGTAGCAGCGGGCTCGTGAAATCTGCTGTGAATCTGCCGGGACCACTCGGTAAGCCTGAATACTTGATATGACCGATAGCGGATTAGTACCGTGAGGGAATGGTGAAAAGTACCCCGGGAGGGGAGTGAAATAGTACCTGAAACCGTGTGCTTACAATCCGTCAGAGCATCCTGTGGGGTGTGATGGCGTGCCTTTTGAAGAATGAGCCTGCGAGTCAGCGGCATGTCGCGAGGTTAACCCGTGTGGGGTAGCCGTAGGGAAACCGAATCCTAATCAGGGTGAATCAGTGGCATGTCTTGGACCCGAAGCGGAGTGATCTACCCATGGCCAGTGTGAAGCGATGGTAAGACGTCGTGGAGGCGCGAACCCACTTAGGTTGAAAACTGAGGGGATGAGTTGTGGGTAGGGGTGAAAGGCCAATCAAACTCCGTGATAGCTGGTTCTCCCCGAAATGCATTTAGGTGCAGCGTTGTGTGTTTCTTCCCGGAGGTAGAGCTACTGGATGGTTTAGCGGGACCAACATCTTAGCGACATCAGCCAAACTCCGAATGCCGGTGAAGTGATAGCACAGCAGTGAGACTGCGGGGGATAAGCTTCGTAGTCGAGAGGGAAACAGCCCAGATCGCCGGCTAAGGCCCCTAAGGGTGTGCTAAGTGGAAAAGGAGGTGGGGTCGCGAAGACAGCCAGGAGGTTGGCTTAGAAGCAGCCATCCTTGAAAGAGTGCGTAATAGCTCACTGGTCGAGTGATCCCGCGCCGACAATGTAGTGGGGCTTAAGTACACCGCCGAAGCCGCGGCAATGACATGTATGTGTTGTTGGGTAGGGGAGCGTCGTGCACGTGTTGAAGCAGCCTGGTGACGGTGTTGTGGAGTGTGTGCGAGTGAGAATGCAGGCATGAGTAACGATTGATGAGTGAGAAACTCATCCGCCGGATGACTAAGGGTTCCTGGGTCAAGTTAATCTTCCCAGGGTGAGTCGGGGCCTAAGGCGAGGCCGACAGGCGTAGTCGATGGATAACGGGTTGATATTCCCGTACCCGAGTGTGCGCGCCCATGGTGAATCAGTGATACTAACCACCCACAAGATCACGTGCCTTCCTTCGGGTTGGTGGTGGTGGCGTGCGTGGGACCTGATCTGGTAGTAGCTAAGTGATGGGGTGACGCAGTGAGGTAGCATGAGCCACTTAGTGGATTGTGGTGTAAGCGTGTGGAACGAGGTATTGGTAAATCCGTATCTCATTATGTTCGAGGCGTGATGCGTAGCCCTTAAAGGGGTGAATTCTGTGATCCTGTACTGTCGAGAAAAGCCTCTAGCGATGTGCATATTCGGCCCGTACCCCAAACCGACACAGGTAGTCAGGTAGAGAATACTAAGGCGTTCGGGTGAACTGTGGTTAAGGAACTCGGCAAAATGCCCCCGTAACTTCGGGAGAAGGGGGGCCTGCACTGGTGAAGGAATCTGCTTCTGGAGCTGGTGTGGGTCGCAGAGAATAGAGGGAAGCGACTGTTTACTAAAAACACAGGTCCGTGCGAAGACGTTGAAGTTGATGTATACGGACTGACGCCTGCCCGGTGCTGGAAGGTTAAGAGGACCGGTTAGCTGCGTTAAGCGGCGAAGCTGAGAATTTAAGCCCCAGTAAACGGCGGTGGTAACTATAACCATCCTAAGGTAGCGAAATTCCTTGTCGGGTAAGTTCCGACCTGCACGAATGGCGTAACGACTTCCCTGCTGTCTCAACCACAGGCCCGGTGAAATTGCAGTACGAGTAAAGATGCTCGTTACGCGCGGCAGGACGAAAAGACCCCGGGACCTTCACTATAGCTTGGTATTGGTGTTTGATTCGGTTTGTGTAGGATAGGTGGGAGACTATGATGCCATGACGCTAGTTGTGGTGGAGTCGTTGGTGAAATACCACTCTGATCGGATTGAATGTCTTAACCTTGGCCCATGATCTGGGTTGGGGACAGTGCCTGGTGGGTAGTTTAACTGGGGCGGTTGCCTCCTAAAATGTAACGGAGGCGCCCAAAGGTTTCCTCAGCCTGGTTGGTAATCAGGTGGTGAGTGTAAGTGCACAAGGGAGCTTGACTGTGAGAGTGACAGCTCGAGCAGGGACGAAAGTCGGGACTAGTGATCCGGCACCTACTTGTGGTTGTGGTGTCGCTCAACGGATAAAAGGTACCCCGGGGATAACAGGCTGATCTTCCCCAAGAGTCCATATCGACGGGATGGTTTGGCACCTCGATGTCGGCTCGTCGCATCCTGGGGCTGGAGTAGGTCCCAAGGGTTGGGCTGTTCGCCCATTAAAGCGGTACGCGAGCTGGGTTTAGAACGTCGTGAGACAGTTCGGTCTCTATCCGCCGCGCGCGTTGAAACTTAAGGAAGGCTGTCCCTAGTACGAGAGGACCGGGACGGACGTACCTCTGGTGTGCCAGTTGTTCCGCCAGGAGCAGGGCTGGTTGGCTACGTACGGAAGGGATAACCGCTGAAAGCATCTAAGCGGGAAGCCTGTTTCGAGATGAGGTTTCTGTTGAGGTTCCCTAGAGATTATGGGGTTGATAGGCCAGATCTGGAAGCATCGTAAGATGTGGAGGTGACTGGTACTAATTTACCGACACAAACACCCCACTAATGGTGTTGGGGTATGTTTTAACGCTTATGTAACACATGATGAACCTAGTTGTTCGCGTCCACTATGCAGTGTCTGGCACAACACACCCAACATGGTTGGGTTGGTGCACCGTGATAGGTGTGTCGGTGGTGATAGTAGCAGGGAAACGCCCGGTCCCATTCCGAACCCGGAAGCTAAGCCTGGTTACGCTGATGGTACTGCACTCGGGAGGGTGTGGGAGAGTAGGTGACCGCCGACCAACAACTTAAAAGAGTAAAAGAGAGAGTGTGGTTCAATGGTTGAGGAGAATTAAATCCTCCCATTGAACCACACTCTTTTTCTCGTTATATAATAGAGTTTTTTGAATCGTTCTCAGATGAAGGAACAGCATGGCAGACAACTACGATCGCAACCGTGACAACGACCGTGCCAGCAATGGTGACCGTGCACCCAGGGGTGGGCGTGACGGATACCGCGGCGATCGTAACAATGACCGTGGCGGCTACCGGGGTGGCTCCTCCGACTCGCGGCAGGGTAGTCGAGACGGCAGCCGTGACAGCAGAGGGTCCTACGGACAGCGTCAGAGTGACGGTAATCGTGGGGGTCAGGGCAGGGATGATCGCGGTGGCCGGAGTTTCGATCGTCGTGATCGCAATGACCGGAATGACCGCGGTGGATACCGAAGTGACCGTGGCGACCGCACCGAGGATCGTCGCAGTGGCGGAACCGGCGGAACCGGCGGAACCGGCGGGACCGGCGGTGGCCGCGGTGGTGAAGGCGGGGAACGTCGTTACGCAAAACGCGATGACCGCGGCCGCGACAACCGGGGCGGTCGTCCCGGCGCTCCCTCACGTTCCCACGCCAACCGTGCCGGTGCGGGTCGGGCCCAGGAGCGCGATAACCTCCACCCGCAGCGCGCTGGATTCCGTGAGGAACGGTTGAACACCCGTCTCAATGAGCCGGATCTGCCGGGTGATCTGGACACCAAGGATCTCGACCCGCTGGTGCTGCAGGACCTGCGGGTGCTGTCGAAGGACAATGCAGATGCCGTCGCAAAGCACATGATCATGGCCGCCACCTGGCTGGCCGATGATCCGAAGCTCGCGCTGCGCCACGCCCGGGCCGCGAAGGATCGTGCCGGCCGTATTTCCGTTGTCCGCGAAACCTGTGGCATCGCCGCCTACCATGCCGGTGAATGGAAGGAAGCCCTCTCCGAGCTGCGCGCTGCACGTCGTATGTCCGGGGGCCCGGGCCTCATCGCCGTCATGGCCGACTGCGAACGCGGTCTCGGACGCCCGGAGAAGGCCATCGACCTGGCCCGCACCGAGGATCTCAGCGATCTGGATGAGGATTCCCGGATCGAGCTCGCCATTGTTGTCGCGGGTGCCCGTCATGACCTCGGCCAGCATGATTCCGCTGTCATCGAGCTCCAGCGTGTGAACCCAGATCAGAAATCCACCGGTCTGACCGCGTCCCGTCTGTCCTATGCCTATGCGGATGCTCTCGTACTCGCAGGTCGTGCGGATGAGGCCCGGGAGTGGTTCCAGCACGCGGCCAGCATCGATGAGGACGGCTTCCTCGACGCTGAGGAGCGCCTCGCCCAGCTTGATGAGGGAACCAACTAGACTCATATTCCATGAGCATGATCACGGAGTATGACAGCCTCCTTCTCGACCTGGACGGAACCATCTGGGAAGGGGGACGTGCTATTGATGATGCCGTGGATGCCATCACCGGTGCCGGCCTTCCCGTGGTGTATGTGACCAACAATGCGTCACGCGCACCCGAGGCGGTGGCTGAGCAACTCCGGGGCATCGGACTGGACTCGGCCACCGCCGATGATGTGATGACCTCGGCCCAGGCGGCCGTCATCATGGCCTCGGAGAAGATCCCCGCCGGATCCCCGGTCTACATCCTGGGCACCGAGTCCTTCCGTGATCTGGCCCGTGACGCGGGTTTCCGGGTCGTCGACTCCGCTGACGACCGCCCCGTTGCCGTCCTGCACGGTCACAACCCGGCCACCGGATGGGCTCAGCTGAGCGAGGCTGCCCTCTCCATCCACAACGGTGCCCTCTACTTCGCCTCCAACCTGGATACCACCCTGCCGATGGAACGTGGCTTGCACGTGGGTAACGGATCGATGGTGGCCGCCGTGGTCAGTGCCACAGGTGTCACACCGGAGGCCGCGGGTAAACCCGGCCCGGCCATGTTCTTCAAGGCGGCCCAGCAGGTCGCATCCGCCCGTCCCCTGGTGGTGGGGGATCGCCTCGACACCGATATCGCCGGAGGCAATGCCGCCGGGATGGATACCTTCCAGGTGCTCACCGGTGTCAGCGGACACTACGCGCTGCTCACCGCCGTCCCTGGCCAGCGCCCGGATTTCATTGCCGATACCCTGGCCGATCTGAGCGCCGACCCGGATACGCTCCGTCCGGGCCCCCAGGGTGGGTTTACCGCCCGGGTGGAGGGCGAAGAGGTGGTGCTGGATGGGGGAGAGGACTCCTCAACGCCCACCCAGGCACTGCGCACCGTACTGGCCGCCGCCTGGGCGGTGGAGGAGAGCGCGGTGCCGGTCACCCGCGTCCGGGCAGCATCGCCAGCCGCAACCACCGCATTGGAGGCCTGGTGGTGACAGTTGGTTCTGCACCGCTACCCCGTGACCCGCGGAATCCCCGGACGGGGGAGACTGACTCTCCTGGCCCCGAGACCATCGAGGCACGTCTGCAGGAGATCCTCTCCCCCCACCCGCAAACCCTGGCTGAGGAGGCGGGCATCCTAGAGGAGGCCCACCGCCTGCTCCACGACGCACTGGCCTGAGTAGGCTTATCCTCTCTACCCCGTTTACATCCCCGTTTTATACTCCCAGGACAACAGGAAAGAAGATCTCCATCCGATGGTCGCTCGCAGAAGGCTGGACGCGGAACTCGTTCGTCGTAAAATCGCCCGTTCACGTGAACACGCCGTGGAAATGATCCGGGACCGCAGGGTGTTTGTCCAGGGCATGCTTGCCCTGAAACCAGCCACCGTTGTCGAGCCGGAGGTCTCCATCCGGGTGGAGGATTCGGTCACGGAGGACTGGGCATCACGTGGTGCACACAAACTCATCGGTGCCCTGGAGGTCTTTGAACCCCAGGGGTTGGACGTCACGGGCCGTCGTGCGCTGGATGCCGGTGCCTCGACGGGTGGTTTCACCGATGTGCTGCTGCGCCGTGGTGCAGCCGAGGTGGTGGCTGTCGATGTCGGCTATGGCCAGTTGATCTGGCGCCTGCAGAATGATGACCGTGTGCGTGTGGTGGACCGCACCAACATCCGGTACATGACCCTGGAGGACACCGGTGGGCCATGCGATCTCATGGTCGGTGATCTGTCCTTCATCTCCCTGAAACTGACCCTGCCCGCCATCGTGGCGTGTCTGAGCGAGGGTGCTGATCTGCTGCCGATGGTGAAACCCCAGTTCGAGGTGGGCAAGGATCGTCTGGGTAGTGGAGGTGTGGTCCGCTCACCGGAGCTGCGGGCGGAGGTGACCCGGGAGGTCGCGGAATTCGCGCACACCCTGGGACTGAGTCTGAAGGGTGTGGTCGCATCCCCGCTCCCGGGGCCATCGGGCAACGTAGAATATTTCTTATGGCTGGTCAAGGATCAGGGTGCCTCAATGCCTGATCACGATGAGCTGGTGGCCATGGTCGACAAGGCAGTGGAGGAAGGTCCGCAACAATGACGGAGACAACCGAACGTATCGTCCTGCTGGTGCCGCACACGGGGCGTTCCTCCAATATCGAGTCAGCCGTTCTGGCGGCGGAACACCTCGACCGGGCCGGGATCACCGTGCGGGTGCTGGTCAATGAAGAAGACGATCCGATCAAGACCCATCCCGTGCTGGGTAGGTTTGAGCACGTCATCCATTCCCGGACCGCGGCTGAGGGGGCGGAGCTGGTATTGGTGCTCGGTGGTGACGGCACGTTCCTGCGGGCTGCCGACCTGGCCCACGCCGTTGATCTGCCCGTGCTGGGCATCAACCTCGGCCATGTCGGCTTCCTCGCGGAGTGGGAGTCGGATTCCCTCGAGGATGCCGTCAAACGCGTCATCGACTGTGACTACCGGGTCGAGGACCGCATGACCCTTGATGTCATCGTCCGCGACAGTGACCTCGAGGTCATCGGACGCGGATGGGCCCTCAACGAGGTCAGTGTGGAAAACCTCAACCGCCGTGGTGTGCTCGATGCGACACTCGAGGTGGATTTCCGCCCTGTCGCGTCCTTCGGTTGTGACGGGGTGTTGATCTCCACACCGACGGGGTCCACCGCCTATGCCTTCTCCGCCGGGGGGCCGGTGTTGTGGCCTGAACTCGATGCCATCCTGGTGGTACCCAATAATGCGCACGCGTTGTTCACCAAGCCCCTGGTGGTCAGCCCGAGGTCCACGGTGGCCGTGGAATCGATGTCGGGTACCTCACCGGCGATGGCCGTGATGGATGGTTTCCGGCCGATCCCGATGCCACCGGGTTCCCGCGTGGAGATCGTCCGCGGTAAGCGCCCCGTGCGCTGGGTGCGACTGGAT
This sequence comes from Corynebacterium efficiens YS-314, assembly GCF_000011305.1. Classification (NCBI taxonomy): domain Bacteria; kingdom Bacillati; phylum Actinomycetota; class Actinomycetes; order Mycobacteriales; family Corynebacteriaceae; genus Corynebacterium; species Corynebacterium efficiens. The sequence goes on from NC_004369.1 coordinate 1,620,649, forward strand.
TCCCTGCCGTTCACCGACCGGCTCGTGCACAAGCTGCGCCTGCCGGTGGTGGGGTGGCGCGGGCCGGACAAGCAGAAAGAGCTTCTCGACGCCGAAACCCCCGACCAACCCTGACACCGCCCGTTCAAGGTGTTTTCGAACAGACACGCTGGTTCGGATGTGTGTGCGAAACTCAAAGTTGCCTGGTCAGCAGAATGATTCGAAAATGTAGTAGAGAATTAGCAAAATTGTTCGCATGAAAACGGGGTTTCTGATGTAGAGTGACTGTCATGCTCGCAGACATCACCATTGAGAACCTCGGAGTCATCCCCGCCGCCTCCGCGGAATTCAGTTCCGGTCTCACCGTCCTGACGGGTGAGACGGGTGCCGGAAAAACCATGGTCGTGACCGGTTTACGTCTCTTGTCCGGTGGTCGCGCCGATGCCTCCCGCGTGCGCACCGGCGCACGCCAGGCTGTCGTGGAGGGGCGGTTCGTCACCGAGAACGCCCCATGTGACATCGTCGAACGTGCAACCGGAATTGTGTCGAACGCCGGTGGGTGTGCGGATGAGAACGGGGAGTTCCTCGCTGTTCGATCTGTCAGCGCCAACGGCCGTTCGAAAGCGCATCTGGGGGGCCGGTCGGTCCCCGCGGCCACCCTCTCGGAATTCTCCGGTGAGCTGCTGACCATCCACGGTCAGAACGACCAGCTGCGACTGCTCTCCCCGGAACGGCAGCTCGATGCCCTCGACCGGTTCCTGCCCACCCTGTCCGGGTTGCGGAAGGCCTATGTGGAGAAATACACCACCTGGAAGGAGCTGTCCCGGGACCTGAAACAGCGGGTCTCCTCGCGGCGTGAGCTCGCCCAGGAGGTCGACCGGCTCCAGTTCGCCATCAATGAGATCGATGCCGTGGAACCCACCCCGGGCGAAGATGTGGAGCTGCTGGCCCAGATCCGCCGCCTGCAGGATGTGGACACCCTGCGGGAGCAGGCCGCGACCGCCCTGGCCGCCATCGACGGTGCCGGTGCCCTCAACGAGTCCATGGGAGGCGCGGCGGGATTCGATGAGGAGCAGCATTCAGCCTCGGACCAGCTGGGCCAGGCGGAATCCGCCCTCAGTGGCAGTGAGGACCCCAAACTGCGTGAGGTCTCCGGTCTGCTCTCCGAGATCACCTCGCTGCTGGGGGAGGTCTCGGCGGAACTCGGTGGTTTCCTTGCGGACCTGCCCGCCGATCCCCAGGCGCTCGATGAGATGCTCACCCGTCAACAGCAGCTGAAACTGCTCACCCGCAAATACGCCGGCGATATCGACGGCGTGCTGGACTGGCGTCGCAAGGCGCAGATCCGCCTGGAGAGCATCGACATCTCCTCCGAGGCGATTGACAAGCTCAAGGAACAGGTGCGCAAGGCTGAGGCCGCCATGATGCGTGCGGCACGGAAGCTGTCCACCGCCCGCGCCGAGGCCGCCAAGACCCTCTCTGCAACGGTCACCGAAGAGCTGCAGGGACTGGCCATGCAGAAGGCCCGCTTCGTCGTGTCACTCACCACCGTCGAGCCGGGCCCCATGGGCATTGACGCCGTGGAATTCCAGCTCGCGGCCAATGCGCTTGCGCAGCCGCGTCCACTGGCGTCCTCGGCCTCCGGTGGTGAACTCTCCCGTGTCATGCTCGCCCTGGAGGTCATCCTCGCGGCCGGCACCACCGGCACCACCCTGGTCTTCGACGAGGTCGATGCCGGTGTCGGTGGCCGCGCCGCCGTCGAGATCGGGCGTCGTCTGGCACGCCTGGCGAATGACAACCAGGTCATCGTGGTCACCCACCTGCCGCAGGTCGCGGCCTACGCCGACACCCACCTGCACGTGGCCAAGGACGTTGGGGAGGGGGCGGTGACCTCGGGGGTGGAGAACCTCAGCCAGGACCGTCGCATCGAGGAGCTGTCCCGGATGCTCGCCGGACTGGATGACACCGAGACCGGTCGCGCCCACGCCACGGAACTGCTCGAACGCGCCCAGCGTGAATGCGAGGATATCCGGATGGAGCGTTCAGGCGAGCGTTTCGCGGTCAGCGCCTGAACGGGCCCTGATCCTCAACCTTCCGACCGATTTTTAGGCGCGTCTCCACCAAAGGTTGAGACTTTTGTTTCACAATGGGTCCCATGACTCTGTTCAACCGCAAAACTGACCTCCCTGGTCTGGTTGGGGCAACCCGGGCCTGCACGCCCCAGGGTAAGGGCATGAAGCGACTGTCCCAGGGTGATCTGGCCATCATCGATGCGCCGGATCTCGACCGGGCTTTCGCACAACGCCTCCTCACCGCCCGCCCCGCCGCGGTCCTCAACGTGGCCCGGTTCACCACCGGTTCTGTGCCGAACTTCGGCCCCCAGCTGCTGCTCGATGCCGGTGTCACCCTCGTGGAGGGTTTCGACTCCGAGCTACTGACCTCCATCAAGGAGGGTAAGAAGGGCCGTCTCACCGACGATGGCAAGCTGTTCTACGGGGAGCGCCTCATCGGTTCCGGCACGCCGGTGGCGTCCCCGGACGCGGAACAGGCCTTCACCGAGGCGCAGCAGTCCCTGGTGGATCACATGGAGGCCTATTTCGGCAACACCATCCAGTTCATCCATTCCGAGGCCCCCCTGCTCATCGACGGCATCGGCATCCCCAACCCGGGGACCGAACTCCAGGGGCGGAAGGTGCTCGTCGCCAGCCCCAGCAACAACCACCGCACCAAACTGAAGGAACTGCGCAACTTCATCCGGGAGTATGATCCGGTGCTCATCGGTGTCGATGGGGCGGCCGACACGCTGGTGGAGCTGGGGTATAAACCCGCGCTCATCGTGGGTAACCCCACCGGCATCGGTGCTGATGCCCTGCGCAGTGGTGCACAGGTCATCCTGCCGGCTGAACCGGATGGGCATGCCGAGGGTCTGGAACGCATCCAGGATCTGGGTATCGGGGCCATGACCTTCCCGGCGGCGATCTCCTCGGCGACGGATCTCGCCCTGCTCCTGGCGGATTACCACCGCGCGGAGATGATCATCAACGTCGGTGCCCCGCTGGACCTTGACGCCGTGTTCGCCCGCGCGGACAACTCCGACCCCGCCTCGCTGCTCACCCGCATGAAGGCGGGCACGAGGCTTGTCGACGCCGAGGTCATCACCAACCTCTACACCGTGCGGACCACCGGGGGACTCGCCTGGCTGTGGGCACTGCTGGCCATCCTGGTGGCGGCAGCCGTGATCATCCTCATCGCCGGCACCTCGGGTGGTGGTTCCTTCACCGATAATCTCATCGACACCTGGAACAGCTTCGCGCTGACGGTCCAGGGTTGGTTCAACTAGGAAGGGCGATCGCTCACCATGGCTCAATCACGTGGCAGGGGTGCCGTGTTCATCGCCGGCATCGCATTCGGTGTGGCGGCGGGTACCGCCTTCGGTACCTACGTCCTGGCCCCGAACCTCCCGGAGAACTCCGATCCCAACGCCCCCAGTTCAGCTGAGCTCGCAGCCGCGGAGGAGACCGCGGCGGTCAATGGGGTCCAGGCGGATCAGGCGGACAGCATCATCGGTCACATCGTCGAGGATCTGGTGGCCGGGCAGCTGCAGGACCGACCCGTGCTGCTCATGCACACCACCGATGCGGAGCAGTCCGACATCGATGATGTGGCCTGGCTGCTGCAACGTGCCGGGGCGATCAACGCCGGCCGTATCCAGCTGGAGGAGCAGTTCTTCAATCAGGACAGCGCCGATCAGCTCAAATCCATTGTGACCAACACACTGCCCGCCGGTGCGCAGCTGTCGGAGACCCAGCTGGACCCGGGTACCCACGCGGGGGAGGCGTTGGGGGCCGGTCTCATGCTCAATCCGGAGTCCGGCGAGCCGCAGGCCTCCACGGCGGAGCGGGCCCTGCTGCTCGGTGCCCTGCGCGATACCGGGTACATCAACTACGAGGACGGCACGATCCTGCCCGGTCAGGTGGTCGTCCTGGTCACCGGCGACAGCGATGGCACGGGGGAGTCCTCCTACGCGGCGGAGAGCCAGTCCCTGTTCGCCCGTGCACTTGATTCCCGGGGGTCCGGTGTGGTGGTGGCCGGGCGCATCCATACCGCGGCCGATACCGGCGTGATCGGCCGCCTGCGTGCCAATCCCGATGCGGTGGCCAATGTCTCCACCGTGGATTCGGTGGGGCGTACCTGGGGCAAGATGGCCACGGTGCTCTCTGTCCGTGATGAGCTGGCGGGGCAGTCGGGTGCCTATGGTTCCGCGGCATCGGCGGAGGCGGCCTCCCCGAGGCTCGACGGGGTCACCCCGGCGCGGGCGGAGGACGACGCGCCCGCCGAATAGAGCACGTCTCCACCGCCCGTACCCGCCAGAGGTACGGGCGGTGTCCATTGCGCCGACCTGGAACCTGTCAATCAATAGGCAGAAACCTGAGAAAATTGGCCCTGAGCTGCGCGTATATGGCGTTTATCCTCCTGTGTTATGCTGTAGATCCGTAGGTTTGAAAAGCCGGAAACAGCGATACCGCTCTCCCCGTGAACTCTCCGTGACCTCCCTGCGGAACACCCCAGACGGTACCCGTCCGCGCGCCGGCGATTTGAACATCCACACCCCGTTCAAGTTCACCAACCGGAAGGTCCACCGACCATGTCCACCTCGCGCACCACCACAAACAACAAGCGACACACCAAACATGTGTTCGTCACCGGGGGAGTCGTCTCCTCCCTGGGCAAGGGGCTGACCGCCGCCAGCCTCGGACAGCTGCTCATCGCCCGCGGGCTCAACGTCACCATGCAGAAGCTGGATCCCTACCTCAATGTCGACCCCGGCACCATGAACCCCTTCGAGCACGGTGAGGTCTTCGTCACCGAGGATGGCGCGGAAACCGACCTGGATCTGGGACACTACGAACGCTTCCTCAACCGCAACCTCACCGCCAACGCCAACGTGACCACGGGCAAGGTCTATTCCACGGTCATCGCCCGGGAACGCCGGGGCGGGTACCTGGGTCGCACCGTGCAGGTCATCCCGCACATCACCGATGAGATCAAGGCCCGTATCCTCGCGATGGGGGATCCGGATGAACACGGGGTGGTTCCCGATGTGGTGATCTCCGAGGTCGGGGGCACCGTGGGGGATATCGAATCCCAGCCGTTTCTCGAGGCCGCCCGCCAGGTCCGCCAGGAGATCGGGCGGGAGAACTGTTTCTTCATCCACTGCTCGCTGGTGCCCTACCTGGCCACCTCGGGCGAGTTGAAGACCAAACCCACCCAGCACTCGGTCGCCGAGCTGCGCTCCATCGGTATCCTTCCGGATGCGCTCGTGCTGCGCTGTGACCGTGAGGTGCCGGAGGCCCTCAAGACCAAGATCGCCCTGATGTGTGATGTGGACACCGACGGTGTGGTGTCCTGCCCGGACTCCGAATCCATCTACACCATCCCCGAGACGCTCTACCACGAGCATCTGGACACCTTCCTCATTCGCCGGCTGGACCTGCCGTTCCGGGATGTGGACTGGACGGGGTGGCGTGACCTGTTGGACCGCGTCCACCACCCGGAGCGGGAGATCACCGTCGGTATCGTCGGCAAGTATGTGGACCTGCCGGATGCCTACCTCTCGGTCGTCGAGGCCATCCGCGCGGCGGGATACGCCCACCGCACCCGCACCCGGATCACGTGGATAACCTCCGATGACTGCACCACCCCGGCAGGCGCGGCCACCGCACTGGGCGGGGTGGATGCCCTTGTCATCCCCGGTGGGTTCGGCGCCCGTGGCATCGAGGGCAAGATCGCGGCGGTGACCTACGCGCGGGAACACCGCATCCCGCTGCTGGGACTGTGCCTGGGGCTGCAGTGCGTGGTCATCGAGGCCGCCCGCCAGGCCGGGTTGGAGCAGGCCACCTCCACCGAGTTCGATCCCGGTGCGGCCCAGCCGGTCATCTCCACGATGGCTGAGCAGCAGGCCGCGGTGTCCGGGCAGGCGGATCTGGGTGGTACCATGCGCCTGGGGTCCTACCCGGCGACACTGGAGCAGGGGTCGTTGGTCGCGCAGCTGTATGGCATCACGGAGGTCTCCGAGCGCCACCGCCACCGCTATGAGGTCAACAATGCCTACCGCACGCAGATCGGGCAGCGGTCCCCGTTGATCTTCTCAGGAACCTCACCGGATGGACACCTGGTCGAGTTCGTCGAATACGACCGCGCGGTCCACCCGTTCCTGGTGGCCACCCAGGCACACCCCGAGTACAAATCCCGGCCCACCCAGGCGCACCCGTTGTTCTCCGGGCTGGTGGCCGCCGCCCTCGCCGCCGCGGTCACCGATGCCTGAGCCACCCGTGTCCACCCCTGCCTCTACAATGTGGGAACTATGACTACCGCAGGCACCCACGAGTTCACCGTCACCGATTCCGAGTTGCTCATCGAGTCCCCGATCCTGGCGGTCCGCAAGGACACGCTCATCATGCCGGGGGGCACCTCCTCCACCCGGGAGATCGTCGAACATTTCGGCGCGGTGGCGGTTGTCGCCTTCGACGGCGAGCAGATCGCCCTGGTGCGTCAGTACCGCCACTGCGTGCAGGAGCGTCTGTGGGAGCTGCCCGCGGGCCTGCTCGACATCGCCGATGAGGATGCACTCCTCGGTGCCCAGCGTGAACTGCTCGAGGAGGCAGGCCTGGAGGCGGGGCAGTGGTCGGTGCTCACCGACCTGATCACCTCACCCGGGTTCTGTGATGAGGCGGTGCGCGTCTACCTCGCCCGTGACCTGACGCAGAGCGAACGGCCCGAGGCGCAGGGCAATGAGGAGGCGGATATGACCATGGAGTGGTTCCCGCTGACCGAGGCCCGTGACATGATCTTCGCCGGTGAGATCGCCAACTCGATCGCCATCGCCGGGATCCTGGCCGCCGACGCCGTCATTGCCGGGCGCGTTGAGGCGCGGGGGACCGATGCGCCGTTCCGGTACCGGCCGACCGCGCTGGCGGAGCGTCGCAAAGCAGACGGGATCGTGCCGGACATGAAGAAGCTGTGAGGGTCCGGGACCTCGCGCGCACCTGGCTGACGCATCTGGCGGTGGAACGCGGTCTGTCCAGCAACACGCTGAGCAGCTACCGCCGTGACATCGAGCGGTACTGCGACTGGTTGGAGGCCGCGCGGATCGGGGATATCTCCGAGATCGCCACCGCCACCGTCGAGGCGTATGTGATGGATCTGCGCCGTGGCGTCGACGGCCGGGCTCCACTGTCGGCCTCCTCCGCCGGACGCGCCCTCATCGTCGTGCGCGGACTGCACAAATTCGCCCTCGCCGAGGGCCTGGTGGGCGTCGACGTCGCCGCTGACGTCTCCCCACCGTCGACCGGTCGCCACCTGCCGGACACGCTCAGCGTGCCTGAGGTGGAAACGCTTATCGACGCCATCCCCACCTCCGACATCGCCACCCCCGTCGACATCCGTGACCGCGCCCTGCTTGAGGTCCTCTACGGCACCGGCGCACGCATCTCGGAGGCGGTCGGCCTCATGGTCGATGATGTCACCCACACCCCCGAGGTCCTGCGGATCACGGGTAAGGGCTCGAAACAACGAATGGTGCCCTACGGGTCCATGGCACGCGCCGCGGTGGATGACTACCTCGTGCGGGCCCGGCCCGCCCTGAGCAAGGGCAGAACCCCCGTGCTGTTTCTCAACCAGCGCGGGGGACCGCTGTCGCGGCAGTCCGCCTGGGCGGCCCTGAAGAAGGCCGCCGGGCGCGCCGGGATCGCCAAGGACATCTCACCGCACACCCTGCGGCATTCCTTCGCCACCCATCTGCTGGAGGGTGGTGCCGATGTGCGGGTGGTCCAGGAACTGCTGGGGCATTCCTCGGTGACCACCACGCAGATCTACACCCATGTCACCGCGGAGAATCTCCGCCAGGTGTGGAGGTCGGCGCATCCCCGGGCCTGAGGCCCCTGTCAAGTGCTGAATGCTGACTGTCGCGGCATCACAGACGCGGAAACCGACACCGCCCCGGGGTGGAGGGGCCGGTGCGACGGGAGTCGGAACATTATTGGTCAAGTTTATGATCTTGACATATGTCGGATGTGTGACACCTTCGGCGTGTGCGGTGTGTGGATGGCGAAACGGGCGATATCGTGCATGTAAGGTGGTCACCATGGTTAATGACAGGGTGGTGATTCACTGGCGGTCGGCACTCTGTCAGCACTGGGAGAGGCCGGATATGACGCGGCGTGGGCCAGCGGTAGGGCACAGAAGTCAAGGAAGAAGGTTTGACTGTGAGTGATTCGGGGAAGAATGGCGCTTCTGAGGGTGCAGTGGGCCTGACCGGTCGGCCCCTACGCGAGTTGCCCGAGCCCGCCCCCCTGGACAGGCACGGCCCGGCAACGATCATCGCCATGGCCAACCAGAAGGGCGGGGTGGGCAAGACCACCTCCACCATCAACCTGGGGGCCTGTCTCGCCGAGGCCGGTCGTAAGGTGCTGCTGGTCGACCTCGACCCCCAGGGTGCGCTCACCGCGGGCATCGGCGTGCATTACGACGATGTGGATCTGACCATCTACGACGTGATGATCGACAACAACATCACCGTCCATCAGGCCATCCACCACACCGGTGTGCCGGGTCTGGATGTGGTCCCCGCCAACATCGACCTCTCCGCCGCGGAGATCCAGCTGGTCAATGAGGTCGGGCGCGAACAGGTGCTCGCCCGGGCCCTCCGTCCGGTGATGAAGGAGTATGACTTCATCATCCTCGACTGCCAGCCCTCCCTGGGATTGCTCACCGTCAATGCACTCGCCTGCGCCCACGGCGTGCTCATCCCCATGGAGTGCGAGTACTTCTCCCTGCGTGGTCTGGCCCTGCTCACCGACACGGTGGAGAAGGTCGCCGACCGGCTCAACTTCGACCTGGAGATCCTCGGGATCCTGGTCACCATGTTCGACCGGCGCACCTCCCACGCCCGTGAGGTGATGTCACGGGTGGTGGAGGTCTTCGATGACAAGGTCTTCGACACCGTGATCACCCGCACCGTCCGTTTCCCGGAGACCTCGGTGGCCGGTGAGCCGATCACCACCTGGGCACCGTCCTCCCAGGGGGCCGAGCAGTACCGGAACCTGGCCAGGGAAGTCATTGCCCGCACCGCCAACCGATAGAACTGGGGGCGGTGCCCAGGCTGCCGGTTTCCGGGTTCGACTGTCCAACTTCGAGGGCCCCTTCGATCTGCTGCTGCAGCTGATCACCAGGAAGAAACTCGATGTCACCGAGGTGGCATTGTCCGAGGTCACCGATGAGTTCATCGCCTATACCCGCACACTCGACCAGGGCCGGGACCTGGATGAGGTCACCGAGTTCCTGGTTGTCGCCGCGACCCTGCTGGATCTCAAGACCGCGAGGCTGCTGCCCCGGGGCCAGGTCACCGATGAGGAGGACCTCGCCCTGCTGGAGGTCCGCGATCTGCTGTTCGCGCGCCTGTTGCAGTACCGCGCCTACAAACAGGTCGCGGAGCTCTTCGCCCGGTGGCAACGTGAGGCCCGGAGGCGGTACCCGCGGGCGGTGGCACTGGAACCGCAGTTCGCCAACCTGCTGCCACCGGTTACCCTCGGGCACACCGCGGAGAGTTTCGGGGAACTGGCCGCCGTGGTGTTCCGCCCCCGGCCACCGAAGACGGTGTCCACCGACCACGTCCACCGGGTGGCGGTCTCCGTCCCGGAGCAGGCAGGCAGGATCCTGGACACCCTCAGGCTCGCCGGTGTGGACCAGTTCCTGTCCTTCCAGCGGCTGACCCGTGACTGCACCGCCTCCATGGAGATCATCGGCCGGTTCCTCGCCCTCCTCGAGCTGTACAAGGCCCGCGCGGTGGAGACCGAGCAGGCCGAACCGCTCGGTGACCTGCGGGTGGCCTGGACCGGTGTGGAGGTCGACGCGGCGGTGGTGGCTGCCCGGAACTGGGAATAACCCCGCGTGCGGCCCCGGTCGGGGCAACGCGCGGGGTTGGTGATGGTGGGTCAGGGGCGGTTGATGAGGAAGTTGAGGGTGTCCTCGTCCAGGTCCCGGTCGGCGTAGATGCGCACGTCCGGTTCCTCGGGGTTGTGCTCCGTGCCGATGCGCCTGCCCTCCCACACCGGTTTCAGTCCGAGCTTCTCCAGGATGCGGAAGGAGGCCGGGTGGTTGGTGGTCACGCGGGCGGTGAGGGGGAGTGTCGGATCGATCCGCTTGATGGCGTTCAGTGCCGCGGTGGAGATCTCCGAGGCGTACCCGTTGCCCCACAGATCAGGGCGCAGGCGGTATTTGAGGTCCCACACCTTCCCGTCGACAAGCTCAACGCCGCCGACCCCGACAAACTCGGAGGGGCGATCGCGCAGGTAGACACCCCACGGCCCGATGTCCTTCTGCTGCCAGCTGCTGTAGGTGCGCTTGATCAGCTCCCGGGTCTCCTTGGGATCCGTGTGGCGGGCCTGGGGACGGTGGCCCCACACCCGGTTGTCCGAATAGATCTGGTGGGTTTCATCCTCAAGTTCCACGGTGAGGGGAACGAGGATCAGTCGGTCTGTGCGTGTGATGGTAGCCATGGGGGAATGGTAGACCATGAAACACCCACAATGTGAAGCAAGTCACGAAATATATGAAGTTGTGACCTGTACTTCTGGGGAAATCGCAGGTCACTCGGCGGCGACTCTCCCGAACCATCTCTGAACGGGGCGCGGACGGGGTGTGCGGGTCAACCTCATGATCACCCCCGCCGGCGGGGTGGATGCCCCGGATAGCCAAGGTTGCAAACCTCGACTTGGCCCCACCGTGGCCTGATTGGGGCCCGATGGGCACCCGTCCACCCCCGGGAACCACACTCCCCGCTCCACATTTTCCCGGGTGCAACCGCTATGATCACTGGTTATGACTTCTGTTCAGGAATCCTCGAGCGAAACCGCCTACCCGGCCTTTCCGGCTGGTCCTGTCGTCTCCGTCGACTGGCTGGCCGCCCACCTCAATGATGACAACCTGGTGGTGCTGTGCGCGTCGATGGGGGCCCCGGAGCCCTCCCGCGCCGCGGGCATCCCGGGCGCCTTCCTGGCCGATCTCGATGCGGACTTCTCCGATCAGAGCTCCCCGCTGCCCCACACCGTGCCCGCCGATGTGCAGGCACTGCTCGAAGGGTATGGCATCAGCGATGACACCACCGTGGTGGTCTATGACCGCCACGGACTGATGGTCGCCCCACGGGTGTGGTGGCTGCTGCGCATCGCGGGCCTGGACAACATCGGTGTACTCAACGGCGGTCTGCCGGCCTGGACGGCGGCGGGGCACCCCACCGCGCCACTGTCCACCCCGACCGGTGGCGGGCGCATCACCGCGGCCCCCAACCACGACCTCCTCGTCGGCATCGAGGGCGTGGAGAAGGCACTGGCGCGCTCCAACCGGGTGGTCGTCGACGCCCGCAGCGCCAAGCGTTTCGCCGGTGTGGACCCCGAGCCGCGTAAGGGGCTGCAGCGCGGGCACATCCCGGGCAGTGTGAGCCTGCCCTACACCGAGATAGCCGATGAACAGGGTTTCCTGCGTCCCGTCGGGGAGTTGCAGGAGCTCTTCCGCGAGGTGACCGATGGGGCCACCTCACTGGTGTTCAGCTGCGGGTCGGGTGTCACCGCGTGCGTGGATGCCTTCGCCGCGGTGGTGGCCGGGTGTGGGGATGTGGTGGTCTATGACGGCTCCTGGAGTCAGTGGGGTGACCCGGAGAACCAGCAGCCGATCGCCTGATCAGACCCTCCGGCCGGTTACACTCTCCGACCATGACAGATACCCCCGGGTTACCGCTCATCTCCCAGGCACGCTCCCGCATCGAATCGATCCTGCTGGTGGTGGATACTCCCGTCCCCGCATCCACGCTGGCTGCCGCGGTCGGGATGGACACCGCCGGCGTGGAGGCGATCCTCACCGAGATCGCCGGGGAGTTCACCCGGCGGGGCAGTGGGTTTGATCTGCGGGAGGCCGACGGCGGGTGGCGCCTGTACACCCGCCCCGACAACGCCGCGGTCGTCGAGGCGTTGCTTCTCGACGGCGCCCAGTCCCGCCTCTCCCGCGCCGCCCTGGAGACCCTGGCCGTGGTCGCCTACCGCCAGCCGGTGACCCGTTCGCAGATCTCGGCGGTGCGTGGTGTCAACGTCGACGGTGTCATGCGCACCCTGCAGATGCGGGGCCTGGTCGCCGAGGTGGATGTCGAACCCGCCACCGGTGCCCACCGTTACGCCACCACGGCCCTGTTCCTGGAGCTGCTGGGCATCGACTCCCTCGACCGCCTGCCGGACCTGGCGCCGCTGCTGCCGGACGTCGACAGCATCGACGAGGCGTTCTAGACTCCGTCGCACCAGGCCAAGTGGCGTTCGCCCCGGTTGATCCGGTAGAATGCCAGGGATTCAACTTCATACGCTCTACCTAGATTAAGGACACGTAACGTGACCCCACCCGCTCGCCGTGATGGCACACCGGACAAGAAGCAGCAGAGCAACCGCTCTTCTGGCGGCTTCAGGTCCAAGTCCCGTGGCTACAAGCCCGGTTCCAACAAACCGACCACCCGTCAGAACCAGCAGGCGCAGAAAAAGGATGAGATTCTCCTCTCCAACGCGAAACCTGCCAGAAAACAACACGTACAGAAAAGCTCCCAGAACTCAGGCGATGACTGGTCGCAGGGTTTCCTCAACCGTAATTCCGGTGAGGGTATCCGTCTGCAGAAGGTGCTCGCGCAGGCCGGTGTGGCCTCGCGTCGGCATGCGGAGATCCTCATCGACAACGGCCGCGTCGAGGTCAACGGCAGGATCGTGACCACCCAGGGCACCCGCGTCAACCCCAACAGCGACGTCATCCGCGTCGATGGTGTGCGCATCAACATCAACGAGGACCTCGAGTACTTCGTGCTCAACAAGCCCCGGGGCATGCACTCGACCATGAGTGATGACCTCGGTCGCCCGTGTGTGGGTGATCTGGTCAGTGAGAAGACCGCCTCCGGGCAGCGCCTGTTCCACGTCGGTCGACTCGACGCCGACACCGAGGGCCTGCTCCTGCTCACCAACGACGGTGAGCTGGCCAACCGCCTCATGCACCCGAAGTACGAGGTCCGCAAGACCTACCTGGCCACCGTGCGCGGCGAGGCGGGACCCAACCTGGTCACCACCCTGCGCAAGGGCATCGAGCTGGAGGACGGCCCCGCCAAGGCCGACTACGTCCAGATCATCGACACCTTCCAGGGCAAGTCCCTGATCCGCCTGGAGATCCACGAGGGCCGCAAGCACATCGTGCGCCGCATGCTCGATGAGGCCGGTTTCCCCGTCGAGCGTCTGGTGCGCACCAAGCTGCACACCGTCCAGCTGGGTGAGCAGAAGCCGGGTTCCCTGCGCGCCCTCAACGCCTCCGAACTGGCCAGCCTGTACAAGGTGGTCGAGCTGTGACAGAGATTTCCAACATGCCCGATGGTGGTCTGATCATCGCCATTGACGGCCCCTCCGGCACGGGGAAGTCCACCACCTCGCGTGCGCTGGCCACCCGCCTCAACGCCAAGTACCTGGACACCGGCGCGATGTACCGCGTGGCCACCCTGCATGTGCTCAACCAGGGCATCGACCCGGCTGACACCGACGCCGTGATCACCGCCACCGCGGCCCTGCCGCTGGCGATCTCCGATGATCCCTCCTCCACCGAGGTGCTGCTGGCCGGGGTGGATGTGCAGACTGAGATCCGTGGCCCTGAGGTCACCTCACATGTCTCCGCGGTCTCCGCCATCCCCGAGGTGCGCGATAACCTGGTGAACCTGCAGCGCGCCCTGGCCGACCGCGCCCACCGCTGCGTGGTCGAGGGCCGTGACATCGGAACCGTCGTGCTTGTCGACGCCCCCGTCAAGGCCTACCTCACCGCCTCCCCGGAGGTGCGCGCGCAGCGCCGTTACGACCAGGACACGGCAGCCGGCCGTGCCGCCGACTTCGATGAGGTGCTCGCGGCCGTCGTCAAGCGCGATGAGCTGGACTCCACCCGGGCGGCGTCCCCGCTGAAGCCGGCGGAGGACGCCCACATCATCGACACCTCCGCAATGACCATGGATGAGGTCCTGACCCATCTGATCCAGTTGACTGAAGCCTCCGCTGAAAGGAGCAACCAGTGACCGACAAGAAAAACATGCCGGGCGAAGAGGACGACACCGTCTTCGTCTACCACACCCCCAAGGGTGAGATGGATGTCGAGGGCGCCTTCGCCGACGAGGAGGAGCTCGCCCCCCACGGTGGCTGGGCCTCCAAGGACTTCGACCCATCCGAATTCGGCTATGACGACGACTTCGCCCCCGATGACTCCGACGAGGACGAGGACGATGACGACTACGAATTCGACGAGGATGATTTCGCCGCCCCCGACTTCGGTGAGGACTACACCGAGGAGGAATGGGAGGAGCTCGAACGCTCCCTCGGTATCGAGCGCAGGGAACACCTCGAGGAGTCCCTGTGCACCGTCGCCATCGTGGGGCGCCCGAATGTGGGCAAGTCCACCCTGGTCAACCGGTTCATCGGGCGTCGCGAGGCCGTCGTGGAGGATTTCCCCGGCGTCACCCGCGACCGCATCTCCTACCTCTCCGACTGGGGTGGCCAGCGCTTCTGGGTGCAGGACACCGGCGGCTGGGACCCGAATGTCAAGGGTATCCACGCCTCCATCGCACACCAGGCGGAACTGGCCATGGCCAGCGCCGATGTCATCGTCTTCGTGGTCGACACGAAGGTCGGCATCACCGAGACCGATGCCGTGATGGCCCGCAAACTCAAGCGCGCCGATGTGCCGGTCATCCTGGTGGCCAACAAGTTCGACTCCGATTCCCAGTGGGCCGACATGGCCGAGTTCTACGCACTCGGCCTGGGCGATCCCTTCCCGGTCTCCGCACAGCACGGCCGCGGTGGTGCCGATGTCCTGGACAAGATCCTCGAGTCCTTCCCCGAGGAACCCCGCGCCAAGTCCATCGTCGAGGGACCCCGCCGCGTGGCCCTGGTGGGCAAGCCGAACGTGGGTAAATCCTCACTGCTGAACAAGTTCGCCGGTGAGGAACGCTCCGTGGTGGACAACGTCGCCGGCACCACCGTCGACCCGGTTGACTCCATCATCCAGCTCGATCAGAAGATGTGGAAGTTCATCGACACCGCCGGTCTGCGCAAGAAGGTCAAGACCGCCACCGGGCATGAGTTCTACGCCTCCCTGCGCACCCGCAGCGTCATCGACTCCGCCGAGGTCTGTGTCCTGCTCATCGACTCCTCCGAGCCGATCACCGAACAGGACCAGCGTGTGCTCGCCATGATCACCGACGCCGGCAAGGCCCTGGTCGTCGCGTTCAACAAGTGGGACCTCATGGACGAGGACCGCCGCTGGGAACTCGACCGCGAACTGGATCTCCAGCTCGCCCACATCCCCTGGGCCAAGCGCATCAACATCTCCGCCAAGACCGGCCGCGCCCTGCAGCGCCTCGAACCGGCCATGATCGAGGCTCTGGAGAACTGGGACCGACGTGTCTCCACCGGCCAGCTCAACAACTGGCTGCGTGAGGCCATCGCCGCGAACCCACCACCCATGCGCGGTGGCCGCCTGCCACGTGTGCTGTTCGCCACCCAGGCATCCACCCGCCCACCGGTGATCGTGCTGTTCACCACCGGCTTCCTCGAGGCCGGTTACCGCCGCTACCTGGAGCGTAAGTTCCGTGAGCGTTTCGGTTTCAACGGCACCCCCATCCGCATCGCGGTCCGCGTGCGGGAACGCCGGGGCAAGGGCGGCAAGAAGCAGTAGGCTGACCCGCCGGTGGTAATGAGACCCCGGGGGCTGCCATGAACCGGCGCGTGGATCAACGCGCCGGGGATGGTGGCCTCCGGGGTCGTACCATTGGTGCACACCCCATAATCACGACATCGGTACTGATGTCGTGGATGCGATGTCAGGGCTACAGGGTGAGTGGTGCCGGATCAGCCCAGCAGGGTGTACAGATCGGTGCGCATCACTGCCGGTTCAATGGCCTGGGAGGGGTCGGTGATGTAGACCTCCCAGAAGGGGAACGCCAGCTGCTCCCCGGATTCACCGAGCCCCTGCAGGAAGCTATTCCATGCGGGCCCCAGGCCGTGGTACTCACCCATGTAGGACACCCGCGCCAGCTTGCCCGCCGGCAGGATGGACGGTCCCACCACCAGGCCGTTGTCGGCGGTGATCTCCTTCTTCAAGGGTGCATCAATAGGGATGCCCAGCTCGAAGGTGACGGTCTCGGTGGGCAGGCGGTGGTGCAGGGAGAAGGGGGCACCGATGGGATTGACACCGGCCTGCACCAGGGCCGGGAACAATGCCGCGAAGGTCGTGTCGAAGGCGGTGGTCATCTCGGCCATGGGGAAGTCCTCGAAGGACACCACGGCGGTGGGCACCGCGGTGACCTCCAGGGTCTCCACGGCGGTGATCGGCGGGCAGTTCATGTAGAAGGTGTCCTCAGTCGTCATGGGAACCACTCTACTGCGCCCGCGTGTGCACTCACCGCCCCAGCAGGAAACCGTCACAGCGGTAGGGAAGTGCGACCTGCGCGCCGGGTTCATGTCCGAGGTGCTCGTACAGGTACCAGGTGAGGTTGCCGTCAACCCGGGCGCGGGTCCTGGCGTCGGACCGCAGCCAGTAGGAACGGGTGTGGGTCAGCTGGATGATCTGCTCAGGGGTGAGGTGCTGTTCCCAGGTGGTGCGCACCTCCCGGGTGATCCGCCATGGTGAACACACCGAGGGCACGAAGCCCGGTTTGAGCACATCACCGGCGTGCATGATCCGGCTGAGGCGGTGCACCCAGGGGATCCGGGTATCCAGGTTGTTCCACACCAGCAGCACCGCGCCGCCGTCTGTCACCACCCGGTCGAATTCCGCTGAGGCCGCCGGGACATCCACCCAGTGCCAGGTCTGGGCGCAGGTGATCAGATCCACCGTCCCGGAAACCAGGGCGGTGTGTTCCGCCGTGGCCTGCCAGCAGGGGATCCGGGGATGGTTGCGCCGCAACACGCGGAGCATGTCCATGCTGGGGTCCAGGGCGGCGACATCGTGCCCGGCGTGGTCAAGCTGGCCGGTGAGTTTGCCGGTGCCCACCCCGACGTCCAGGACCCGGCTGAAGCCAGCGGCCAGGTTCAGGATCTCTGTGGGATAACCGGGACGGACATCCTCGTAGGTGTCGGAGCCCTCGGTGAAGGCCAGGCCGGCGCTGGCGCGGTGTGCGGCCCCGGAGAAGACCGGCGCGTCACGCCGAGAGACCGGGGGAATCGGTGGATGCAGTGGAGGCAGTGGGGAGCGTGGTTCAGTCATGTCGGGGAGTTATCTTATCCGTACCGGCGCACACCCATTAGCGATATATCGACACACCGACCCATGGGTTAGGATCAGATCTTGTGTCTGTACCTATGAAAACGCCCGATAACGGCAGCATCGTCGATTATTCGGCGCTGCCCGGGCCCGGCGCGCAACCGTCCCGGATGCCACCACTTGATGCCCGGATGTGGACGCTGAAGGTGGCGCTGTCTCAACATCCGTGGAGCTATATCGCCTCGGTGGGCATGGCCATCACCTTTGTCTGCAATGGTCTCACCCCGGTGGTGGTCGGTCGTGCGGTTGATGAGGCGATCGCCGTGGGGGAGCTGCGCCGCCTGGTGTTCTGGATCCTCATGCTCATGCTGCTGTTTGCCACCTCCATCTTGGTGAACTGGGTGGCGCGCTACATGATGGTGCGCAGCCAGCAGCTGGTCAGTCATGATCTGCGCACCATGGTCACCGACCGCATCCAGGATCCGCGCGGGTTCAGGGGGCGGGGCCGCACGGCCGGTGGCCTGCTGTCGGTGGCCTCCAGTGACACCCAGCGGGTCGGTGATGTGGTGATGATGACGGTGTTCCCCGTCGCGGAGGTGGCCTCCATCATCTACGGCGCCACCCTCACCTTCCTCATCAGTCCGTGGCTGGGGTTGGCTGTCCTCCTGGGTGGACCGCTGCTGGTGATCATCGCGCTGCGCACGGCCCGGCCCCTGCAGGCCAGGTCGGTGGAGCGGCAGAAGGCTATCGCCCAGGCCTCGGCTACCGCCACCGATGTGGTGCAGGGCCTGCGGATCCTTAAAGGCCTCGGGGCGATCGTGACGGTGCGCCGCCGCTATGAGGAGGTCTCCACCAACGCCTACCGCAAGACGGTCCACGCCAGCGCCGCCGAGGCACGCCTCAACGGCGTCACCGAGGCCAGCGGTGCGATCTTCGTCTCCGGCATCGGCATCGCCGCCGGTTTCCTCGCCCTCAACGGGCAGATGAGCATCGGTGAGCTCATCACCGTCGTCGGCCTGACGCAGTTCCTCATCATGCCGATGACCATGCTGGGCAAGAACGTCGCCTCGCGCTGGGCATCGGCGGAGGCCTCGGCGAAACGCATCCGCGAGGTGCTGGGGGCGGAGTTCGAACGCACCTCCGAGCTGGAGGCCGACACCGCGCAGCGGATCATCTCCCGTCTGCCCCGCGGTGTGACCGTGGTGGGTGCCGACCCGCAGGTGGATCCCGACCCGATCATCGCCACACTGGAATCCCTGCCGCGCACCCGGGTGATTGTCGCCCCGCACGCAGCCGACCTCTTCGACGGCACCGTCGCCGACAATGTCCACCCGGACCGGGCTATCGCCGATGAGGCCATCCGCGTGGCCTCCTGTGATGATATCCCGGGAGGTGCGGACAAGATGGTCGGGGAGGGCGGACGGATGCTCTCCGGCGGCCAGCGACAGCGCGTGGCACTGGCCCGGGCGATCGCCGCCGATGCGGAGGTGCTCATCCTCCAGGACCCCACCACCGCGGTGGACTCCGTGACCGAGCAGAACATCGCCGGGCAGGTCGCTGCCTTCCGGAAGGACCGGGTCACCGTGGTGTTCAGCGAGGCGCCCGCCTGGAGGGCCGTGGCCGACCAGCAGCTGGAACCGGCCGCACTGGCCACACTCCTGGCAGAGGTTCCAGCGGGAGAGGACCGGGCCGATGGATAGGGCGTCGACAAGCTTCCCCCTGGCCACCCTGCCGCAGGTCAGGCACGAGGTGGGCAGGCAACTGGCGCGCATCCCACACGCCGGCCGCTGGTTCGCGCTCGCCATCGTGCTGCTCAGCGCGGGGTCATTCGCCACCGTCAACGTGCCGAGGCTGCTCGGCCACATTGTCGACCTGGTCGCCCAGAACCAACCCGCCGAGCAACTGTGGCAGACCGGTGGACTGCTGCTGGGCATCGCCATCACCGGCGGGGTCTTGAGCGCCAGTGGCTTCTACCTCGTGGTGCGCATGGCCGAACGGGTCATCGCCAACCTGCGCGAGGATATGGTCGGCACCGCCCTCGGTCTGCCCACCCACCGCGTGGAGGACGCCGGCACCGGCGATCTGGTCAGCCGTTCCACCGATGACGTCGCGGAACTCTCCTCCGCGGTCACCGAGACCATCCCGATCCTCACCTCCTCGATGTTCACCATCCTGGCCACCACCATCACCCTGTTCACCATGGACTGGCGGTTCCTCATCATCCCGCTGCTGGTCGGGCCGGTCTACTACCTCGCCTCACGCCACTACCTGGGCCGCGCGCCGGGTCGCTACGCCCGTGAACGCGCCGCCATGGCCGAGCGGGCCCGGCGCGTGCTGGAGGCCATCCGGGGCCGGGCCACCGTGCGTGCGTTTTCCATGGAGGAGCAGATGCACACCCGCATCGAGAACGCCTCCTGGACGGTGGTCACCCGCGGTATCCGGGCGCGGACCACCATGCTCATCCTCACCACGTGGATGCTGTGTGCGGAGTTCCTCATGCTCGCCCTCGGACTGTTCATTGGCTACTGGCTGGTGGCCGCCGGGGACATGACCGTGGGTGCGGTCACCGGTGCGCTGTTGATGCTCATCCGTCTGCGCGGCCCGATGAACATGTTCATGCGCGTGCTCGACACCGTCCAGTCCGGGTATGCCTCCCTGGCGCGCATCGTCGGTGTGGTGGCCGACCCGCCGGTGCCCGTCCCCGACAGTGGTGCGTCCGCGCCGGAGGGGCGCGTGGAGTTGCGCAATGTGAGTTTCAGCTACGGCAACGACTGGGCGGTGCGCGATGTGAGCCTGCACATCCACCCCGGGGAGACGGTCGCGGTGGTGGGCGCCTCGGGCGCCGGTAAGACCACGGTGGCAGCCCTGGTGGCTGGCCTGCGCGTACCCGACGAAGGTGAGGTGCTTGTCGACGGGTTCCCCGTCGCCGAACTCTCCGACCGCGAGCGCATCGCCCGCCTGGCGATGGTCAGCCAGGAGGTCCATGTCTTCTCCGGGACCCTGCGCCAGGACCTCACCCTGGCCAGGCCCGGGGCCACCGACTCAGAACTCCTCGCTGTGCTGGAACGTGTGCAGGCCCGGGACTGGTTCGACAAACTCCCCGACGGCCTGGACACCGTGGTTGGTGCACGGGGCATCCAGCTGGAACCAGTGGCGGCCCAACAGCTGGCACTGGCGCGGGTGCTGCTGCTGGACCCGGCGATCGTGATCATGGATGAGGCCACCGCCGAGGCGGGATCCGCCGGGGCCGGGGCACTGGAGGCCGCCGCCGAGGAGGTCACCCGCGACCGCTCAGCCCTGGTGGTGGCACACCGTCTCGATCAGGCGTCCCGTGCGGATCGGATCCTGGTGATGGATGGGGGACGGATCGTGGAGCAGGGCACCCACGGGGAACTGATCGCCCGGGGTGGGATCTACCACCGGCTGTGGTCGGCGTGGAGTGTGGGTAGGTAAACAGGGAGAGGGTTGAATGTTCATGCCATTGAACATTAAGATTCAAAGGCATGGATTGGTCTAATATCATCTTCGCGTTCAGCCTGACGCTGTTCGCAGGGCTGGCGACGGGTGTGGGTGGCGTCATCGCAGTCGCCCGCAAGGCGCCGGGGGAGAGGTTCCTCGCCGGCTCCCTCGGTTTCTCCGTGGGTGTGATGCTCTTCGTCTCCTTCGTGGAGATTCTGCCCAAGGCGGTCGAGGAGCTCACCGGCGTCTGGGGTGAACGGGGTGGAAACTGGGCGGCTACCGGTGCCTTCTTCGCTGGTATCGCCCTCATCGCCGTCATCGACCGCCTGGTACCCACCGCCATCAACCCCCACGAACCGTCCACCGTGGGCGGCGCGGTGGAGGGGTACGAGCGTCGCAGCCGGATGATGAGGGCCGGGGTGCTCACCGCGATCGCGATCTCCATCCACAACTTCCCCGAGGGCTTCGCCACCTTCGTCGCCGGCTTGACGGACCCCAGAATCGCCATCCCTGTCGCCGTCGCGATTGCCATCCACAACATCCCGGAGGGCATCGCCGTGGCCGTCCCCATCCGCGAGGCCACCGGCTCCCGCGGGAAGGCCCTGAAATGGGCCACCCTCTCCGGCCTGGCCGAACCCGCCGGCGCTGTCGTTGGCTTCATCCTGCTCATGCCCTTCCTCGGCCCGGAGGCCATGGGCCTGTCCTTCGCCGCGGTCGCTGGCATCATGGTGTTCATCAGCCTCGATGAGCTGCTGCCCACCGCGATCAGCTCCGGCCGTCACCACACCGCCATCTACGGCCTCGTCGGTGGCATGGCTGTCATGGCTGTGAGTCTGCTGCTGTTCATCTAGATGAGTAAGTCCTAATAGAGTTCCCCGACGAAAAGGTCTATACAAAAATACGGGGAGAGTGTTTGAGTTGAAGGTGTGAACAATAACCTAAACACTCTCCTGACCACACTCTACGTCACCTTAGTCGACGATGTCTTGCCTTCTTTAGGTATCAATCGCACCCACCGACCAGGTAGAAAACCAGCCCTGGACGACGCCGAGCTCCTCTGCCTGGTCATCGCCCAACACCTCCTGCACGGCACCTCATCGGAGACACGATGGGTGCGCTACGCCCACCAACACTTCAGTGAGATGTTTCCCGATATCCCGCAACAATCCGGGTATAACAAACGCGTCCGTGCCGCTAGTTCACTGATTTCGCTGGTGATCACTGCCCTGGCTCGAGATACCGCCTCCTGGTACGACCTGTGCCGTTTGCTCGATTCCACGCCAATTCCGTGTGCGATGTCAAGAGAAACGGTGAAACGATCAGATCTGGCCGGGTATGCCAACTATGGGTATTGCGCGTCGCATTCGCGGTATTTCTGGGGGTTTCGTCTCTACCTGGTGTGTGCCCCGGATGGAATGCCGGTGATCTGGGGACTGGCTGATCCAAAGATTGGGGAACGCGAGGCTGCCATGGTGTTATTAGCCCATGACCAGCATCTTCTTTCTACGGGCCAGGTGATTGTGGCGGATAAGGGGTTTGCCGGTTGTGACTTTGAGGGGTTTATCTCCCACGAGCTGGGTGTGGAGTTGATTCGCCCGGATCGCAAGAATGAGGCTCACAGGTATGGGGATCTTGGCGGGATCAGGCAGTGGGTGGAATCCGTGTTCGACACCCTCAAGGACCAGTTGGGATTGGAGCACCACCGGGCAAGAAGCCCTGGTGGTGTCTATGCCAAGGTGGCGGGCAAGTTGTTGGCGTTAGCATCTGTGATCTGGCATAACTGGCGTATCGGTGCACCTGATAAGCGCTCACTGACAGCTTATGATCACTGAACCTATTAGGACTTAATCATCTAGTTCTCCCCGGGGTGCCCGTGGGGCCACCCTGATATACACCCCTGGGGGGTTGGGAGTTCAATCGCCA
This sequence comes from Corynebacterium efficiens YS-314, assembly GCF_000011305.1. NCBI lineage: Bacteria > Bacillati > Actinomycetota > Actinomycetes > Mycobacteriales > Corynebacteriaceae > Corynebacterium > Corynebacterium efficiens. The sequence continues at coordinate 1,643,320 of NC_004369.1, forward strand.
GGGGTGCCTGAATCAGCAGATAGACCCCGGTGTTCGATGGGTGAACCAACCCCTGTGGGGCGGGAAAGCGGGCGCAGAGCGAACGGGAAAAAAATAGTGACAGCCATCTCTTTCTAGAAGTTAATGTGATCTGAAACTAAAAATGGTTGCCCTCCGGGGTGCCACCCAGTTCTCTAGAAAGTGCATTGACATGGCTCAACACCCCTCGATACGCCCCTACCGATTTGCCCTCGCAGGATTGGGATTCGTCACAGCGGTGGCGCTCACCGCCTGCGGGAGCACCGCCGCATCCGACACGGCTGGGATCACCCCCGCAGCTGAAAGCCAGGAGCAACCCAATATCATGATGATCCTTCTCGATGACCTCGGTTATTCAGATCTGGGAGCCTACGGTGGAGAGGCGGAGACCCCCAATATCGATGCCCTGGCGCAGGAGGGGGTGCAGTTCACCAACTTCCATGCCACCCCACTGTGTGCTCCCACCCGGGCAGCGCTCATGACCGGGCAGGACCCGCACCGCGTTGGGTTGGGATCAATGGAGGGGATGGCACCCCCCGGCGTGGATCAGGACACCCCGGGGTACAAGGGAAGCCTCGAAGGTGACTTCACCGGGATTGCAGAAGTGTTATCCGACACTGGTTACGACACCTACCAGGTGGGCAAATGGCACCTCGGGAGGGAAGCGGAACAGCGTCCCTCCGCGCTGGGATTCGACGAGAATTTCACCATGTATGATGCGGGTGCCTCCTATTACCCGGATGCCCTCCGCCTGTTCAACCGTCCGGTGGAACCGGTGAACACGGTTGTTTATGAGCGCAATGGCGAAACCCTCGACACGCTGCCCGATGACTTCTTCGCCACCCGTAGTTACACCGACGAGGTCCTCCAGCAGGTTGACCAGAGCGTGGAAGCGGACCAGCCGTTCTTCACCTACCTCGGATACACCGCCCCACACGATCCGCTTCATGTGGAGAACAAGGAACTCATCGACAAGTACCTTGATGTCTACCTCGACGGATACAACTATGAGGAGCTCCGGACCCAGCGTATTGAGCGTATGGCTGAGATCGGCCTGATTGATGCTGACGTCGCCACCCGGTGGCCGGACCAGGTCCCCAGCTGGGATTCCCTCACCGTGGAACAGCAAACCGACATGGCTTACCGCATGGCCGTCTACGCCGCTGTCCTTGAGGAAACCGATGACCAGATCGGGCGTGTCATCGACCATCTGAAGGACACCGGCGAATATGACAACACACTCATCGCCGTGGTCAGTGACAATGGAGCCTCTGCCAGTACGCAGTTGATGTATGAACCCCACGGATCAATTGACGGGTGGCACGACCAGGTCTATCCATCGACCGGGGATGTCTCAACCTACGGAGACCAGGGTTCCTTCCCCTCCATGGGGTTACCCAATGCGCAGGTATCCTCGGGGCCGTATTTCCAGGCCAAGAACACCCTCTTTGAAGGTGGCACCCGTGTGCCCGCCATCATCAAGGCCCCGGGCGGGGGCCAGGAACGTCGTATCGTGGACACCTTCGCCCACATCACCGACCTGTATCCCACCTTCGCTGATTACGCTGGCGGTGACCTCAACGCGATCGACAACCTGCTGGGCGACTCCGTCCGACCGGTGCTGGAGGGCACCTCGGAGACCATCGGAGATGATGAGTTCGGTACAGAACACTTCGGTCATCGGGCCTACCGTTCCGGGGACTGGAAACTCATTTTCACCCCGGTCCCCATGGGCGGGACGGGCGAGTGGGCCCTTTACAACCTTGCCGATGATCCAGGAGAGACCACCGATGTTATCGCCGAACATCCAGAGATTGCTGAGGAGCTCGCTGCAAAATGGGATGATTACGCCCGGGATAACGGCGTGGTGCCCGTAGATTTCCCCGCGGTCAACGAGGTTGCCCCTGCTGCTGCCGAAGGGTGGTTCGCCATCGACTGGGCCACCGGCCCTGCACACTGAGGATTACGTCCATGAGTAACTGCTGCTCCCCGTCAAGCGCACAATGGCGTACCACTACCCGGGATTTATCAGATCCTGTCAATCCCACCACTCCATGCAACCCGGAACAATCCCGCGATGCTGTGACACTGCCGGGTGGAGCTTTCCACATGGGCGATCATCACGGGGAGGGGTACCCGGCGGACGGGGAGGGGCCAGTACATGAGGTTCACCTCGCCCCCTTCGGCATTAATGTCACCACGGTCACGAATGCCGAGTTCGGACGATTTATTGAAGCCACAGGGTATACGACGACAGCGGAACGCTACGGTGTCTCGGCTGTATTCTACGCAGCGTTCCAAGGGCAACGCGCTGACATTCTTCGCCAGGTTCCCGGCGTGCCCTGGTGGCTGGCGGTCAAGGGTGCGAACTGGCAGCGTCCCAACGGCCCCGGATCCACCCTGGACGGGCTTGAGGACCACCCCGTCGTTCACGTTTCCTGGGATGATGCCGTTGCCTACTGCACCTGGGCTGGCGGTCGTCTGCCCACCGAAGCCGAGTGGGAATACGCCGCCCGGGGTGGACTGCAGGGCGCACGATATGCCTGGGGGGATAACCTCGCCCTAGACGGGAGGTGGAACTGCAATATCTGGCAGGGGGGCTTCCCCATGGAGAACACCGCCGCGGATGGTTACCTCACCACTGCACCGGTGAAGACCTACACGCCCAATGGATACGGTCTGTGGCAGATGGCAGGGAATGTATGGGAATGGTGCCAGGACTGGTTTGATGCGGAGTACTACTCCCGTGCTTCCTCCATCAACCCGCGGGGACCGGATACCGGTGCGCGCCGGGTGATGCGCGGAGGCTCGTATCTCTGCCATGATTCCTACTGCAACAGATACCGGGTGGCCGCCCGCAATTCGAACACCCCGGATTCCACCTCGGGGAATACCGGTTTCCGGTGCGTTTTCGATAGTCCTTGAGCATCCCCGCTCTACGAGGATGCACAAAGCAAAAGGCCAGAAAGTGAACTTCACTTTCTGGCCTGCTATTTGTCGGACTGACAGGATTTGAACCTGCGACCCCTACACCCCCAGTGTAGTGCGCTACCAAGCTGCGCCACAGTCCGCCGTTTCCACATAATACTGACACAATACAGGCTGGGAACCATCCTGTTTGCTCTGCGGCAACGTGATCAGGTTACACCAGTGTGATCATGAAACGAAAATCGGCAGGTGGAAGGGCTGAACGCGGGTGATCCCCGGGGCCGGAAGGACCGGCCCACCCGACGCTTTATTCGGCCACGTCCCCGAGGGAGTAGACCCAGCGTCCGTCCATCTTGCGGAAGGTGGAGTCCTCCTCCTGTACGCCGTCGGCAAGCCCGCGGTGGAAGGCCTGGAATTTCACGCGTCCGGTGGCATCGAAGGGGCCACCGCCCTCGGTCTCAAGGATCTCCAGGCGGTAGAACTCGAGCCGGTCATCCAGGGTCAGTTCCGCAGGCCGGGTGGCCGGGTCCCAGGTGTCCAGCAGGTAGTCGGTCTCACCGGCGGCGAAGGCCGTGAACCGGGAGCGCATGAGGGCCTCGGCGGTGGGGGCGTGGTGGTTGCCGGCGTGGTAGCGGTGGCAGCACTGTCCGTAGGTGAGGCCGGTGCCGCAGGGGCAGCGCAGGTCGTAGTCATAGGGCATGGTGTGTTTTTCCTAATCCTCGTCAACTAGTCTTCGTCGTCAATGATGACCCCGTGGCTGAGCATCTGCTCAACCTCGGAGGTGCCGGCGGCGGCCAGGAGTTCCCGGCGCTGGTCCGGGCTCAGGTCACCGATCAGGGCGATGCTGCGGCGCAGGGTGGTCGGGGCACCGGTATCGGAGACGACGCGGGAGATGGTGACCTGGACGTCGTCAAGCCTGGTGATGCGCGCCTCGCGCGCGGCGTGGCGGATCTGCTGGGACGTCGCGGCAGCGAGCGCGGCGACCAGCAGGGAGACGGGTGTGTAGCCGAGGTCGCGCCCACCGGCCTGCTTCTCCCGGTCGGTGATGAAGCTGTGACGCCCGGTACGGACCTCATCGGCGTAGCGGGTGCTCCCGATCGAGGTGGCGGTGGCCACGTCCGCCGGCAGGGGGCCGCGGTCGGCGATCTCATTCTCCGGCACCAGGAACGGATCGATCCAGTTGCGGATGATCTTCGCTGCCCGCTGGGCGGCCCCGTCGCGGGTGAGCAGGTGATCGGCCTTGTCCAGGGACACCAGCGACTTCGGGTAACGCGTGACCTGGAAGATCTTCTGGGCGTTGTCCACGCCGACGGTCTGGTCGATCGGGGAGTGCACCAGCAGCAGTGGTGCGCGCAGTCGACGCAGGTGGTCGACCGGGTTGGTGTCGGCCAGATCCTCCAGGAACTCCCGTGAGATGGTCACCTCACGCCCGCCCAGGGTCAGGGCCACCGCGCCCTGCTCATCCACATCACCGATGTGGTCGGCGAAGTGCAGAACCGCGTGCGCCGGATCGAAGGGTGCACCGATGGTGGCCACACCACCCAGGGACCGGATGGAGGACGCCGCCTTGAGCGCCGCCGCACCACCCAGTGAATGCCCGATGAGCAACTGCGGTGCAGAGTAATTCTCCTCCAGCCAGGTGGCCACGGCGATGATATCCCGGACATTGGAGCTGAAGGTCGTCTCCGAGAAATCACCCTCCGACTGGCCGAGGCCGGGGAAATCGAAACGCAGACACGCGATACCGGATTCCGCCAGCGCCTTGCTCACCCGTGCTGCACCCGGCGTGAACCTGGAACCGGTGAAACAATGGGCGAACATCGCATACGCAACCGGGGCGGTCGCGGGCAGATCCAGGGTGGCTGCCATCATCAGACCCTCTGATGATGGAACCTTCACACTCACCGAATGCACGGCATGCACCTTCCAATGGTTATTTGAGACCAGACGTCTCCACCCTAGGTGGATCCTTCCCGCAGGTCACGGCCCGAACCGTGTCTTATTGGACAAGATTGCACCGTCAAGCAATCCAGGTCACTAAAACGGGAGTCGGCCACCCGGAAACCATGTGGTGTGGGTTAAAGTCGGATGGATGTACTCATCGAGCTCACTGGAGGTTTGAGCGTGGCTGGTTTCGACTGGTTCTGGAAGGCACTCGGCGGCAAACAGGGTCGCAATCAGAAACGCAGCCTGGCGATCGTCGACCAGGCCGAGGCGCACACCCGCGACCTGGAGGCGCTTGACGACGCCCACCTCGCCGCCCGTGCCCGGACGTTGGTCGGGGATGGCACGCCCCAGGACCCGGCCGAACTGCTCGCGGTCCTCGGCATCGCCGCGCACCGCACCCTCGGCATGCGCCCCTTCCCGGTGCAGTCCCAGGCCGTACTGCGCCTCATCGAAGGCGATGTCGTGCACATGGCCACCGGCGAGGGCAAGACCCTGGTCGGCGCCATGGCCGCCACCGGCCTGGGCCTGCAGGGCAAAACCGTCCACTCCATCACCATCAACGACTACCTCGCGGTCCGCGACGCCGAATGGATGCGCCCCCTGGTCGAGTTCTTCGGATTGAGCGTCGGCGCCATCTCCGAGACCATGACCCCGGAGCAGCGCCGTGAGGCCTACCGCTGCGATGTGGTCTACGGCTCCGTCAGTGAGATCGGCTTCGACGTCCTGCGCGACCAGCTGATCACGCGCCGGGCCGACGCCGTCCAGCGCCGCGCCGATGTCGCCATCATCGACGAGGCGGACTCCGTGCTTGTCGACGAAGCCCTCGTCCCCCTCGTCCTCGCCGGCAACCAACCCGGCCACGCCCCCCGCGGCAAGATCACCGAGGTGGTGCGCCGCCTGAAGGAAAACGACCACTACACCGTCTCCGAGGACCGCCGCAACGTCTTCCTCACCGACAAGGGCGCGGCCGCCCTCGAACAGGCCCTCGGCATCACCAGCCTCTACGACGACGAGCACGTGGGCACCACCCTCGTCCAGGTCAACCTCGCCCTCCACGCCCAGGCCCTGCTCATTCGCGACATCCACTACATCGTCCGCGACGGCAAGGTCCAACTCATCGACGCCTCCCGCGGACGCGTCGCCGACCTCCAGCGCTGGCCCGACGGCCTCCAGGCCGCCGTCGAGGCCAAGGAGGGGCTCGCCGTCACCGAGGGCGGCCGCATCCTCGACACCATCACCCTCCAGGCACTGGTGGGCCGATACCCCATGGTCTGTGGCATGACCGGCACCGCCGTCGAAGCCACCGACCAGCTGCGCACCTTCTATAACCTGCACGTCTCCGTCATCGAACGCAACAACCCCCTCAGGCGTTTCGACGAGGCCGACCGCATCTACGCCACCATGGCGGAGAAGAACCGAGCCATCATCGAGGAGATCGCCCACCTGCACCACACCGGCCAACCCGTCCTCGTAGGCACCCACGACGTCGCCGAATCCGAGGAACTCGCCGACGCCCTGCGCGACCTCGACATCGAGGTCAGCGTCCTCAACGCCAAGAACGATGCCGAGGAGGCCCGGATCATCGCCGAGGCCGGTGACATCGGACGGGTCACCGTCTCCACCCAGATGGCCGGCCGCGGCACCGACGTCCGCCTCGGCGGGCCCGATGAGTCCCACTACGACCAGGTCGTCGAACTCGGTGGCCTCGCCGTCATCGGCACCGCCCGCCACCGCACCGCCCGCCTGGACAACCAGCTGCGCGGACGCGCCGGGCGCCAGGGTGATCCGGGACTGAGCCTCTTCTTCGTCTCCCTGGAGGACGACGTGGTGGTCACGGGCGGGGCGGGGGAGAGTGTCACCGCCCAACCGGATGCCACGGGTTTGATTGATTCCAACCGTGTCCGCGACTGGGTGGCGCACTGCCAACGTGTCACCGAGGGCCAGCTGCTGGAGATCCACTCCCAGACCTGGAAGTACAACAAACTGCTGGCTGATCAGCGTGTCATCATCGACGAGCGTCGCGCCCGTCTGCTGGATACCGATCTAGCATGGCGGGAGCTGTCCGAACGCGCCCAGGACCGGGCGGCCGGGCTTGAGGGGGTGGACCGGGAGGTACTCGAACAGGCTGCACGCGACATCATGCTCTACCACCTGGACCTCAACTGGTCCGAGCATCTGGCCCTGATGGATGATGTCCGCGAATCCATCCACCTGCGCGCGATTGCCCGGGAGACTCCACTGGATGAATACCACCGCATCGCCGTTCGGGAGTTCAAGACACTGGCGCAGCAGGCGGTCGATGATGCGGTGGAGACCTTCCGCACCGTGGTCATCGACGACCGGGGTGCACACCTGGAGGATGCGGGCCTGGCGCGTCCCTCCGCGACGTGGACCTACATGGTGTCCGACAACCCGCTGGCGGGCTCGGGCAACTCGGTTATCAGTGGAATCGGAAATATCTTTCGCTGATTCGGTTTTCATTTCAGCAGGTCACACCAAACTTTCAGAAAACCGGAAACCGCTGATGAGGGTTCTTGCGCCCGTCGTCCACGCGCACGGGCTATGATGAATTACGTTAAGAACAATGTCGACACGGAGGAATTTCAATGAGCGACAACACTGGCACACCGGAGCCACAGGTCGAGACCACCTCGGTTTTCCGCGCCGATCTGCTGAAGGAGATGTCGGGTGCTGGCAGCGCTCCTGCAGCAACTGGTGCTGACAACCTCCCCGCGGGTTCCGCGCTTCTCGTGGTGAAGCGTGGCCCCAACGCCGGCGCTCGATTCCTGCTGGATCAGCCCACCACCACCGCTGGTCGTCACCCGGAAAGTGACATCTTCCTGGATGATGTCACGGTCTCCCGTCGTCACGCGGAGTTCCGCATCAACGAGGGTGAGTTCGAGGTCGTGGACGTCGGATCCCTCAATGGCACCTACGTCAACCGCGAACCACGTAACTCGCAGGTTCTCCAGACCGGTGATGAGATCCAGATCGGCAAGTTCCGACTGGTCTTCCTCGCTGGCCCCGCAGCGTAGGGGAGCAACGCACACACGGTTCAACTCACAGCGGTTGCAGGATCACCCATCTTGCAACCGTTTTGCGTATACCCTGTCACATTCACGCAGGGTGCCACCCGTAACATGTATCCCCGTGTCCCCCGTCCACCCCTCTAGTACCAGCAGGTAACAGCACCATCGTGAGCGCACTTCGTAGAACAGCAGCCGACCTGAACAGCGGGGCACCCGCGTCTGATTCGTCTGGGGCAACCCAGTCTCCCAGGGCCGCCAAGAAGAACAAGACCATGTCCATCGGTGTGGTTCTTGAACGCCTGCATGCGGAATTCCCCGATGTCACCGTCTCCAAGATCCGGTTCCTGGAATCGGAGGGTCTGATCACCCCGGAACGCACCGCCTCCGGCTACCGTCGGTTCACCGAATCCGATGTGGAGCGGCTGCGGTATATCCTGGTCACCCAGCGCGACAACTACCTCCCGCTGAAGGTCATCCGTGAGCAGCTCGAGGCCATGGACAACGGCTCGGTCACCGCCATCCTCGGTGCCGGCGCCTCCGAGCCCCTGGTCAGCCCCGAGAAGTTCCGCGCCCCGGCCCTGACCAGGCTCACCGACAGTGATGTCGCCGAGAAGGCCGGTGTCACCGTGGAGACCATCGCCGAGCTGGTGTCCGCCAAGCTGATCAAACCGGATGCCGCCGGGTTCTTCACCCATGATGATGTCCTCATCGCCAACACCGCCGCCGCCCTGCGCGAGATGGGCTTCGACCTGCACCAGCTCCGCTCCCTGGGCAACACCGCCACCCGCCAGGCCGACCTGATCACCCAGGTCGCCGACCCGGTCGCCCGCGGTAAAAGCGATGTCGCCCGCCAACGCGCGGAGGAACTGGCGCAGCAGATGTGTTCCCTGGTGGTCTCGCTGCACGCCTCACTGGTGAAAAACGCAACCCGCGAACAGCTGGGGTACTGATATGGAAACCAATTTCGTCGAGTTGCAGTTCCACGGCATCCACACCATGGAGCCGGATGGTTTCACCTGCGCGGTATTCCGCTGGGAGGATGGCAACAAGGTACTCCCGATCTGGATGGACCAGGATGATGCCCTGCGGATCCAGGCGTACCACTCGGGGTACCGCCCACGTCGCCCCGGTGTGCATGAGCTACTGGCTGATGCCTTCACCAGGAACGGCCCGTGGGTGAGCAACCTCCGTATCGTCAGTCACTTCGAGGGTGTTTTCATGGCCTCGGTCATCACCTCGGAAGGGGAGGAGCTCGATGCCCGTCCCAGTGATATCCTCATGCTCTCCGAACTCCTTGAACTTCCCATCGCCGCGGATGAGGAGATCCTGCAGCAGTGCGCGGTGTTTGTGAACCAGGACGACATGGAGGCCTATTTCGGGATCATGATCGAGGCAGCCGACGATGATGAGGTGTTCGCCGGTGAATCAGCGTCCGGGGACGCCCAGGCCGATGCGGATTTCGAACAGCTCATGCAGAGCCTCGGGGTCACCGAGGATGATCTGTTCATCGACATGGATCCGGACGATGACGGGGGTGATAAACCGGAAGGTAAAACCTAGAAACTTTACTTTCGGTGTTTGTTTTACGGTGTTGTGTCTGGCGTGTCGCGTGCCTAAAGCTTGACGTTGGTCTAGGCTTTCTACCAGAATGAGTATAAGTTTCACGCTTATAATTCACATGCGTGATTGATCACAGCCCCAACACTGAAGCATCGGAGACATCAGTGCAAGAAGAAAAAGGCTTTCAGGGTGACCTCTTTGCGTCGCCCCAGCTTCCCGTGCAGGAATCCCTCTTTGATGTGGGACCGGACGAGGAGGTCGGCTACCGCGTGCCCACCGCCTGCCAGGTGGCCGGCATCACCTACCGTCAGCTCGACTACTGGGCACGCACCAAGCTGGTTGTCCCCACGATCCGTGGCGCCCGGGGTTCTGGATCCCAGCGTCTGTATTCCTTCAAGGACATCCTCGTCCTGAAGATTGTCAAGCGACTGCTTGATACCGGTATCTCCCTGCAGAACATCCGCCTGGCGGTGGACAAGCTGCGTGACCGTGGTGTGGATGACCTCGCCGGGATCACACTGGTCTCCGATGGCACCACCGTCTATGAGTGCCGCTCCAATGAGGAGGTCATTGATCTGCTCGGTGGTGGGCAGGGTGTGTTCGGCATTGCGGTTCCCGGCATCATGAAGGAACTCACCGGGGACATCTCCGCCTTCCCATCTGAGCGTATCGACGACAACTTCGATGCCGAGACCATCAACTTTCAGGATGAGCTTGCTGCCCGGCGCAAGCGCAGAACCTCCTAGCTGATACACCTCCGCTCCACCACGTATCCCGTGCCATCCCAGGTCTTCTCCGAACCGTGGGATGGCACGGGATACATGTTCTTGGTGTTGTTATCCGGAAGGTAACATGCCACGAACCTCCATCGCGGCCCGCACCCGTTCCTGGGATAGTTGACGTGCGGCATCATGACTGGTCTGGGAACGCTCCGCCGCACGGCCCAGGACGGTGGTGGCGTTGAGACGTAACTTCGAGGACACCGAGGTGTAGATCTGTTCCGGATCGGTCCTGAAGGGGGAGAAGCGGTTATCCATGGCGAAGGCGGCCGCGACGACGCCACCGGCATTGGCGATGAAATCAGGCACCACGGTGATTCCACGCTGGTGCAGAATCTGCTGAGCCTGCGGGGAGGTGGGCAGATTGGCACCCTCGACCACGATCCGGGCGGTCACCCGCTCGGCGCCACGGGCATTGATGACATCCTGGAGTGCGGCGGGGATGAGAATCTCCGCGTCCATGAACAGTTCCTCACCCGGGTCAATCCGTAGAACCGGGTAGTGGGAAACCAGATCATCCCCGACCTCCTCGCGCAGGCGCACCAGTTCCGGGATGTCCAACCCATTGGGGTCGGCGATCGCTCCCCGCGCCGTCGACACCGCCACCACCCGGTAACCCAGGGTGTGGAGCCGTTCCGCGACGGCATGACCGACGGCCCCGAACCCCTGGATCGCCACCGATGCGCCCGCCAGGTTCTGTGACTGGGCTACCTCATCCGCCACCTCGGCGATGCCATACCCGGTTACCCCCAGTTGGTCGTAGGGCACACCACCGAGTTCGTAGGGTGTGCCCATGCAGGTGCCGCGTCCGAGTTCATCGGTGATGATGGCCGCATCATGCTCAGTCAGACCCATGTCGAGGCCGAAGATATACTCCTCGGGCACCTCATTGGAGAGTTTCCGCACGAAGGAGCGCAGCACAGCCTCCTTGTCGGGGGAGGCGGGATCCGCCTGGATCCCGGCTTTCGCACCTCCGTAGAACAGATCCACCCCGGCCCACTTCCAGGTCATGACCCGTGCCAGGCGGGCAATCTCACCCACCGATACCGTGGGCTGCATGCGGGTTCCGCCCTTGCCCATGCCCCGGGCGGTGTTGTCGATGACCAGCACCCCGCGCATTCTGGTGCGGTGGTCATGCACCACAACTATCTTCTCAGGGCCCCAGTCGTCGATCAGGTCAAACATGTCAGTCATGGGTGGTGTCCTCCGGTGTAGACAATCAGATCCCATACCGGTCGTGGCGTGGGTGGTGAAGGGGAGATCAATCAGTCAGAATCGTGGTGTTGAGGGTATTCTCCAACCTGCTCAGGGAGTCATCGACCTGGGCCTGGTAGAGGTCATAGGCATCGAAGATGGGGGTGCCGATGATGGTGGAGAGAACCTCCTGTTTGTAGTCGACACCTTCCTGCGCGGTGTCTTTTGACCCCTCGCCGGTGAGATTCGACTGGAAGATCCCCGCGGCGGAACGTGGTAGGAAATCCTCGTAGACAATCGGTGTGGCCGTGACAATACCGTCGGCCAGCAGATCCCGCAGGTGGACCGTGTCACCGATATCCGCGGGGTGCTTCGCCAGGTCGAAGGTGAAGTAACCGAGACCCCGTTCGAGCATCCCCGCTTCGGTGTTCGGGAGATTCTCCTCCCATACCGCGCGGGCGATGGTCATGCGTGTGCCCCCGGTCTCGGCCTTTCTCCGGTCTATCTCGGCGAGCATCTGGTCATAGAGTTCCCGTCCGGCGGGGGTCAGGGCGATGCCACGTTGTTCCACCTCACCGAAACGGACCCGCAGGGAACCCGGCCCGATGGTGCCGTCCTCGAAACGGAAGGTCCGTTCCTCGGAAAGCGCCCGGAATGACGTCTGGCGGAGCAGGACATCGGGGCCCTCCCAGGCGGGTGGCCCTTGGATCTCATCGATCATGGTGATCCCACGGGCTTCCATTCGTCGGTACAGCTCATCGATGTCCAGGACCCTGGGGGTGAGGTGATTGATGTGGGTGGTGGCCACGCCACCGATATCAGCTGCCACGGCTGACACCGCCTCGAGTTCCCGGTACCAGGAATGATCAACCGGTTCGTCGGAAAGCTCAAACGCGGCGGTGGCCAGTGTGAGGAGCTGCTCGGCATCCCCGTCCTCCAGACCCCCATCCCGGGTGGCCTGATCCGCAAGCTCCAGCAGGCCATCGGGGAACAGCGTGCGTGACGCCAGGAACTCCTGGAGTCGTTGCTGCTGGTCCGGGGTGAAAAAGCGTGGATCATCCGCGGTGAGCATGGAGGTGAACACCCGGAAGGGATTCTCTGCCAGTTCCGGGCCTGTGATCGGACGGAACGCCGTGGACACCACGGGGACCGAGGCTGCCGAGGCATCACGCAGATCGTAGAAACCCACAGGATGCATGCCGAAGGCCGCGAAGACTCGGGCCACCTGCGCCAGTTCGGTGGGGGAGCCGACGCGGATGGCGCCGTGGCGTTCGGCGGTCACCCGGTCGATTGACCCCAGTCGTTCCGCATCATCACCCCGGCGGGACAGGAAATCCCGGTTCACCTCCTCGGAGACCTCGACGAGCGTGGTGTAGGCGGGAACCTCTGTTCCGTACATGATGGACAGGCGGCGGGAGAACTCGGCACGCAGCTGGGAGGGTGTGTGAAAACCCATGATCATTCCTTAGGTGGGGGTGGTGTTTACTCGATACCGGTGAAGTCACCGGGGGTTCCGTATTCGATGACCTCGGGATTCTCTCGAAGTTGGCTTCCAGGAGACGATCGAAGGTGCCGTCGTCGTACATCTCTTGCAGCGCCGTGTTGATGGCCTCGGTACCGTCTTCGTCACCCTTCGCCAGGCCGATCCCATAGTATTCATCGGTGAACTGCTCGCCGTCCCGGGTCATCTCCACGATGCGGAAATCACCTGGGTAGTACTGGGCGTAACCGTACAGGATGGTGGCATCGGTGGTGATGGCATCCACGCTGCCCTGATCGAGGGCCTCAATGCAGGAGGATGGCGTGTCGTATTCCTGGAGCTGCAGGCCGGGGATCGCCTCCTTCGCACGCTGTGACGGGACTGATCCGGCGGTGGAGCAGAGGATGAGGTCATTGTTCAGGTCGTCCATGTCCTGGATGCGGTCATCCTCGTCAGGCACCATCAGCGCCTGGTGGGTGACCAGGAAGGGACCGCCGAAATTCACCGTATCCAGCCGCGCCTGATTGATGGAGTAGGTGGCAGCGATCATGGCGACCTCACCGTTCTGGATGAAGGTTTCCCGTTGGGCGGCGGGGGTTTCACGCCAGGTGATCTCGGGGTGTTCCCAACCGTTGTCGTCGGCGATGGCATTGACCACATAGGTGGAGATGTCCACCTCCAGGCCGCTCATAGTCCCGTCGGGACTGCGCAATCCCAGGCCGGGTTGATCATATTTGGCTCCTAGGAGCGTGGGTCGTTAGTCGGTAGCGGGGGACACCAAAATTCGGTTCCCCAGAGCCACCACCGGCCCCGACCCGCCCAGAATCACTCGATCGGACCCCGATATCCGCCCCCGGCAGGAAAGCCGTGGTTCGGGCCACCGGGCCTGCCGGTTTCCCGGCGGGCTCAGGCCGTCTGTCGGAAGGAAAACAGCTTCAACAGGTTATGACACCCCGCCACCAGATCCCACTCCGCCCGAGCCGCCGCCAACCCCCGCAGCACCACGTGCTTGCCCTGCCGCGTGGCGATCTGACCGAACACCGGCTCGATCACTGACTTACGTTTCCCGTACACCGCCTTGCCCCGCTTCGTGCGCAGCCTACGTCCCATCCGCTCCCGTAAGGTGGCATCGTTAGGGATCCTGCCGCGTGGGGCATCCGGGATCTTCTCTCCGTGTTTGACCCGCCCGGTCGCGATGAAAAACTCCGTGTCGTGCGTGTCCTCCAGGCCAGCGACTTCGGTGAGGTTCTTCTTCGAGCAGTACCCGGCATCCATCAACCACCGGGCCGGCCAGACCCCCAATTGCTCAGCCGTGGCCAGCACCATCGGCACCGTCGCACCGACATCGGTGGCGGTGTTACTCAACTCGGTGGCCACGATCACCTGATGCTCAGCATCCACCACCGTCTGCGCGTTATAGCAGTAATCAAACCCACCGGAACTCAGCTTCATGATCCGGGCATCCGGATCCGTGAAATTACGCTGCGCCGAGGGTTTCACCACTGCCGTATCCGCCGCGGCCTGCCCCTTGTCCGCGACCGTGTCGTCATCATCACCCCGGTCCCGTGCCTTGGTTTCCGCCACCTGCCGTGCTTTGTCCGCGGCGTCCTGTTCCAACTGCTGGCGCGCCCGACGCAGCGTTGCCAACCGGGCGGACCGGCTGACCAACTCCTCAGGCAACTCATCACCGCGGGCATCGACCCCGTAACGCTGATCCTCGACCTCATCCGTGGTCGCCGCATCGTTAAGCATCTGCTCGACCTGCTCAGCCAGCTTCTCCTCGGCCGGGACCAGGCGCTGGTAACTCATGGCCTTACGACGGGAGGCATTCGCCTGCACCTTCGTCCCGTCCAACGCAACCGTGCCCAGTTTCACCATGCCCGCTTCCCGGCACAGGGCCAACGCCTGGACAAACACCCCGGCCAACGCCTGAAGGTGGCGGGCCCGAAACCGGCTAAACGCCCGGAAATCCGGGCCTGCGCCAGCGGCGAGCCAGCGAAACGCCACGCTGTCGATACACGCTGTTTCCAGTTTCCGGGAGGACCGTACCCCGGTGCAGTAGCCGTAGAGCATGACCCGCAGCATCATCCGGGGATCATAGGGTGGGCGCCCCTTGGACCGGGTGTAGGAATCATAGAACCCGGTCAGATCCAGTTCCGTGTCGACGAGGTCGGCGATGAACCGGGCGAGGTGGTTATCAGGCAGCCACTCATCCAGCGACGGCGGCAGCAGCATCACCGCGTGGGGGTTGAACGGGGCGAAGCGTTTATCCACCGGCGCTTCCACCGGGTCCGGGGCCGGGACCCGCTGGAGAGTCTCTTCGGGGAACAAGCCATCATCGGATCCACCACTCATGGAGGTTATTATCCCACGTCACCCAGCAGGACCGGGGGGAGACACCCGGGTTCAGGTCACCGACTAAAGACCCACGCTCCTAGGGTGACATTGCCGCTTTCAATCTGTCCGAGTAGATCAGTGTTTTCAGAGCTGGCGCAGGAGGCCAGGGACGTGGCGAGCGCGGCTGCTCCAATGGCGGCCAGTAGTCGGATAGGTGCTGTGTTCTTCATCGGGTGCTCCCGGGAATGTCGAGGTAGGGGATCTCTTTCATGGGGTGTCGCCTGCCCGCGGGAGAGGAACCGGACTGGGATCCCCGCCCCCGAACTATGATGCAGGTCATAGTCAGAGCCTACTCTTTAACATGTTACATGGCAGTGGAAATGTCGTGTTTCTTCCACGGCATCTATTTACGCAGGTGATGCCCGGGTAACGGGCACAAAGAAAAAGACATGCCCGGGAATAATCCCGGGCATGTCTGGGGTACTTTCCTGGGTTAGAGCCCGAACGCGGCCCGCAGAGTGGCGTCGATGTCCTGCGGGGTGGTTGCAGTGGACACGGTGCCACCGGTGGAGGTGGCGTAATCAGCCAGTACCTGGTCCATGGGGTTGGTTCCGACATGGACGATGTGGAAGGTGACGTTGTCCCCGCCTGCAGCCCGGATATCAGCCAGGAATGCCTCATCGCTATAGTCGCTCGCGGATCCGGAGGTGACCAGCACAACCCGGACCTCACGGCCGGAGGTACCGGCGTGCTCGGAGGCGATATCGGCGGCGGCCACCGCCGCGGCCCGGGTCAGGGGGACCCCACCGGTACCGAAACGGGCGATGGCATTGGCGGCATTGGTGCCATTGGACCCGTCCGGGAAGGAGACATTTGGCCGCCACCCACGGGTGACCCCGGGGTTGAGGGGGGATGAATAGTTGTTCAATGCCACCTGATTGCCCAGGCCACCGGTCTCGCGGGCCAGGTCAGACAGGATCCGGCTGACGACGGTGTGGTAGGACTCCTGCGTCCCGTCAACCACCCGGTCCATGTTGCCGGAGGTGTCCTGGACGATCAGGGTGTCGGAGGGCTGCCCGGTGGTGGCTTCACCCACCGGAGTGTCAGGCTCCTCGGCGAGCGCCCGTGCCCGGTCCACAACCGCGGTGTAGGCGGCCGTATCTGTGGCTTCACCCGCGGCACCGGTCTCAGTGGTGAAGGAGGCGAACTCGGCACCCGCACGGGCCTGATCCTCGGAGACATCTGCGCCCGCGTTGACCGGGATGACCCACACGGGAAGCTCCGCGCCGTCGACGGGACTGAAGGTGTAACCACCGGGCAGCTCATCGGGCTCCAAGGCGGCGAAGGCCGGTGTGGTGGCCGCAGCATCGGTGGTGGTGTCGAGATCATCGGCCAGCGCGGTGGCGGCGGCGTCCTCATCCGCGGCGAGGGCGAGGGCGACCGCGGCGGACAGCGTCGGGGCATCGGCGACGGGGAAGGCCACGTTCTCCAGATCGGTGTCAGCACCCTCGGTGGCGGCCACACCGGCCCGGACGGTGTCGGCCTGGGACCAGGAGTCCTGCGAGGATGCGGCCACGGCACCGGTCTGCGTCAGGGCGTCGGCGGCATCGTCACGGGTCCCTGCGAACACATAGGTGGCTGCGGCCTCACCCGGGCCGGCCACCTCGGCGGTGATGCAGTAGTCCCGCACCACCGGGTCGGTGGCGTTGTACTCCTCGACCATGGCCTCGACGAGGGTGGGGTCACCGCCGACGGGCAGGGACAACTCCCCCTGGATGCACCCGGACTCACCGGTGGTGGTCTCCGTGGTGTCGTCCGCCAGATCGATGGTGTCATCCGAGCGGTTGGAAAAGACCCACCAGATGATCAGGGCAAGGATCGCCAGGATGGTGATCAATGCGATGGTCAAGGATTTGGACAGTCGATAATTATTCTGTCCGCTGTAGTGTCGTGCCACGGGCGCTCCCTCGAAGTGATGGTGAACTACTGGGAAAGTGTAGCCGTTAGCGCCTGCTCCGTGATGGAGACAAGCCGGTCACGGATGGGTTTCGCCCGTGCCGCCAGTGCCCGCTGGCGTGCCACATACTCCGCCTTGCCCTCCGGGGTCTCGATGGCCACAACGCCGAAACCGTACCCGCGGCAGTCATAGGGGGAGGCCTCCATATCCAGCACCCGGGTGTCGCGGGCGAGCTCGAAGGCGTCGAGAAGCACCTCGCCGGGGACCAGGGGCCCGAGTTTCGCCGCCCACTTGTACAGATCCATCGTGGCGTGCAGACACCCGCACTGGTCGTTGGCCGGTTGTGCCTCGCGGGTGAGCACCGTGAGATTCAGCGGGATGGCGGGTTCGGTGAAGAACCGGAAGGCGTCGAAATGCGTGCATTTGAGCTGATGGGACTCCACCACGGCATCGGTGGCTGCATGGCCCAGACGCAGCGGCAGATCATGGCGGATCTCGTCGGGACCGGCCTTGTAGACCATCGCCCATTCATGCAGCCCGAAACAGTCGAAGTGGGCGGGGTTGCCGGATACCGACTGCAACAGATTGTGGATATAGCGCACGGCGGCACCCCGGCGCGGCATGAAGCATGCCAGGTCGACGGTGACCAGGGAATCGTCGACAAGCGTGTAGTCCCGCCACGAGGCGTGGGGTGCGTCGGCGGGGACGCCGACCCCGAGCCCCGGGTGCCAGGTGCGCAGGGTCGCGGGGCGGACCGGATAGTACTCGAAGAGGAAGTCGAAGACCGGGTGCTTGATGTGCGCCTGTCGACGCCGCAGGTGGTCGTCGGTGAACGCGGCAGCCCGCGCCTCGTGGGCACGGGCCCGGTCCATCCACTCCTCATGGCTCAGCACAGTGGGGGTAAACACGTCATCAACCTCCACTAACCGGCATCCTCATGGGTCCAGTCATTGACGGTGCCCACATATTCCTCGATGAGGTCCTCCAGGGTGATCACCCCGAGCAGCTCACCACGCTGACGTACCTGCGCCATGTGCGCGGAGCGGCGGTGCATGGTGTGCAGCACATCATCCATGAGCCCATCGGCGTCCACATTGGTCAGGGGGCGCAGCTCGGAACGGGGGATGTGCTCGCCCGGGTTCATCTCCGGATCCGCCAGTCGCGGCAGGACATCCTTGATGTGGATATAACCGAGGTAGGAGCCGTCGACACCGGTGACCGGGAAACGGGAGAACCCGGTCTCGCGGACCGCGGTCTCCAGCTCCTCCAGGGTGGGGCCCTGGCGGCCGAAATCCAGGGAGCGGACATCCTCGTCGCGGATGACCAGTTCCTTGATGGACCGGTGTTCGGTGCGCAACGCCTTGGACAGGCGGGCGTGTTCCTCCTCGTCGAGTAGACCCTCGAGCCGGGACTCGGAGATCATGCTCGCCAGCTGTTCCTGATCCACGGTGGAATCCAGTTCGTCCTTCTGCTCCACACCGAAGGCACGCAGGGTGATGCGCGCAATCCAGTTCATGAACCGGATCAGCGGGCCGGTGATCTTCACCCACAGGATCAGCGTGGGGGAGAGCCACATGGCCAGCGTCTCGGGACCTGCGATGGCGATGTTCTTCGGGACCATCTCGCCGAAGAGGATGTGCAGCCAGGTGATGACACCGAGGGCGATGACAAAGGAGAACGGGTGCAGGAGATTCTCCGGCACACCGAGTGCCTGGAACGGCACCTCCAGGAAGTGCGCGATGGCCGGTTCAGCGATCTTACCCAGCAGCAGCGAACACAGGGTGATGCCGAACTGGGCGCCGGCCAGCATGATCGACAGGTGCTCGGTGGCATACAGGGCACGCTCCGCGGATTTCTTGCCCTGGGCGATATGGGCCTCCAGGCGGTCACGGCGCGAGGAGATCAGTGCGAACTCGGCGGCCACGAAGAAAGCGTTGAAGGCCAGCAGGACAATGATGAACAGGATGGTGACCCAGATGTTCACTTGGTGTACTCCTCTGCTTCCTCGTGGGTGATGGGGGTGAGCACGGCCTTGTCCACGCGACGGTCCTCCATCACAGTCACCCGGGCGATCCACCGGCCGGTGAAACTGGATTCGAACTCATCCATGCCGGGTGTCTCGGTCTGCGGCAGCAGCGCGACATCACCGACCTTGGGGATCTTGCCCAGGGAGTACATGATCAGCCCCCCGAGGGTTTCAAACGGGCCGTCGGGGGAGGAATAACCCACATGCTGCTGGAGCTGATCGGTGCGCACCAGTCCGGAAACCTCCCAGCTGGCGCCGAACTGCTGGAAGTCGCGTTCCGCCTCGGAATCATCGTGCTCATCGTAGACCTCGCCGAGGATCTCCTCGACGACATCCTCAATGGTGACCAGGCCGGCGGTGCCGCCGTATTCATCGGCGATGAGCACCACCTGGGAGCCTGCGGAACGTACCGCGTTGAGCACGGCGTCACCGTCCAGGCTGGCCGGAACCACGGGGATACGCCGGGCCAGGGACCGCAGGGTGGTGGTGGAACGCTGTTCACGGGGGATGGCGAAGGCGTCCTTGATATGAACCATGCCGATGGTGTCATCGAGATCCCCCTCGGTGACCGGGAAGCGGGAGTGACCCGTCTCCAGGGCGAGGCTGATCAGATCATCGACGGTGTCATCGGCGCGCAGAGCCTCGATGGTGGACCGTGGGGTCATGAACTTGTCCGCGGTGGACTCACCGAACTGCAGGGACCGGTTGATCACCGCGGCGGTGGTCTTGTCCAGCTCCCCGCTCTCGGCGGAGTTACGCACCAGGGCGGTGAGCTCCTGGGCGGACCGGGCGGACGCCAGCTCCTCGGCGGGCTCGATGCCGAGCTTGCGCACGATGAAGTTGGCGGAGTTGTTCATGGCCTTGATGAAGTACTTCAACGCCACGTTGAACACATGCACCGGATGCACCACGAAGCGCGCCACACCCAGGGGGTTGGTGATCGCCCAGTTCTTCGGGATGAGTTCCCCGAAGACCATGGACAGGAACGTGGCCACGATCAGCGCCAGCACCAGGGCCACGGCTGAGGCCGCGGAGGCGGGCAGGCCCACCAGTTCCAGCAGCGGGGTGAAGTATCGGGAGAGTACGGGTTCAGCGAGGTAACCCGTTGCGAGAGTTGTGACCGTGATACCCAGCTGAGCGCCGGAGAGCACGAACGACAGGTTCTGGTAGTCCCTCTTCACTGCGTGGGCGCTCGCGTCGCCCTTCGACTTGACGTGATTGTCCACGGTGGAGCGTTCCAGGCCGGTGAGTGCGAACTCAATGGCCACGAACAAACCGGTACTCGCCGTGAGAAGCACGAAGCCCAGCAGTGAGAGGATGCTTATGAGTATGTCCATTAGCGTGCGGTGGCAACCTGCCCCCTATCCCTGACAGGTGGTCCTGTCAGGAGAAAGGGACCGTTAACCCTTTTGACCATCTTTCCTTGTGGTCTGACGCCTGGGGTTGGTGCCGCGGCCGCCGGAGTTGCGGGGGGTGGCAATGCCATCCCTCTTGCCTCTGCGTGCGCCGCTGCGTGACCTCCGGCGGGGAGTGCCGGTGGCATCCCTGCTGTCAGAACGGTTGTTGGCGGATTTCTGTCCCCGCCCCGGCTGCTGACCGGGCAGGGCCAGCGGCGTGCCGGACGGGCGTCGGGCACCGGTGATGCGCGCCAGTTCAGGGGAGTTCTCATGGACCTCAACCTCAGCGGCCTCAACGCCCGCCTTCCTGAAGAGATCCCTGACTTCCTTGACCTGTTCGTCCATCACCAATGTGACTACTGTACCGGTTGTTCCGGCACGTGCGGTACGACCTGCCCGGTGGAGGTAGGCCTTGTGCTCAGCGGGGGGATCCACGTGCACGACCAGTGAGATGTCATCGACGTCGATGCCGCGGGCGGCGATGTCGGTGGCCACCAGAACCGGGATGGAACCGTCGGTGAAACCGGCCAGGGCATTGGTGCGGGTGTTCTGACCCTTGTCACCGTGAATACCCACGGCGTTGATACCCACGCGGCGCAGTTTCTTCACCTGACGGTCCACGCCGTGTTTGGTGCGCATGAACATGATGGTCTTGCCCTCACGCGCTGCGATACGTTCGACCACCAGCGCACGGGAATCACGCCCACCCACCAGCAGGCGGTAATGCGTCATGGTGTTCACGGCTGCCGCCACCGGTGCGGTGGAGTGGGTGACCGGGTTGTGCATATAGCGGTCGACCAGCTTGGTCACATCCCCATCGAGGGTAGCGGAGAACAACAGACGTTGCCCCTTCGCCGGGGTGAGGTCCATGAGACGACGCACCTGGGGCAGGAAACCCATGTCCGCCATGTGGTCGGCCTCATCGAGGGCGGTGATCTCCACCTGCGCCAGGGACAGCTTCTTCTGGTTCACCAGGTCCTGGGCACGGCCCGGCGTGGCCACCAGGACATCGACCGGCGATGCCAGCGCGGTGATGTTGCGGTTGATGTTGACACCACCGACGACCTCGAGGGTGCGCAACCCCATGGCGGCGGCCGGGCCCTCCAGACGCTCACGCACCTGGGCCGCGAGTTCACGGGTGGGCACCAGGATCAGGCCCCTGGGCTGGCCGGGGCGGGAAGCACCGGATGCGGCCAGGCGTGCCAGCATGGGCAGGCCGAAGGTGAAGGTCTTACCCGAGCCGGTGGGGCCACGGCCGAGGACATCGAGTCCTGCAAGGGCGTCCGGGATGGCCGCCGCCTGGATGGGGAAGGCATCCGTGATGCCCTCTTTGCGCAGCTCCTTGACAATAGGATCCGGCAGATTAAGTTCTGAGAATGTAGTCATTGTCTTCTCAGAGTAGTCCTCGCAGGTTGAATGTGGTTAAAGACGCGCTCGGGCACGCCTGCTGGAGGGCGGACTCAGCGATCCGTGTAGGGGTCGCGGATGCCGATGTACTGCAGTTGCGTGTACTCATCGATGCCCTCGGTACCACCCTCCCGGCCGATGCCGGACTGCTTGACGCCACCGAACGGGGCCGCGGCATTGGAGATCACCCCTGAGTTGAAACCGAGCAGACCGAACTCCAACTGGTCGGAGATCCGGAACATCCGGGCATAATCACGGGTGAACAGGTAGGAGGCCAGTCCGTATTCGGTGTCATTGGCCAGCTGGATGGCCTCCTCCTCGGTGGTGAACGTGATGATCGGTGCGACCGGCCCGAAGATCTCCTCGGTGAGGATCCGCGCGCCGGGCGCGACATCGACCAGCACGGTGGGCTGGTAGAAGTAGCCCTCCCCCTCGCCGGCGGTGCCCCCGGTGAGCACGGTGGCGCCCTCGGTGACGGCGTCGTCGACAAGCTTTGCGACGTTCTCGCGTGCCTTCGCCTCGACCAGGGGACCGACGGTGACACCGTCGTCGAGGCCGTTGCCGAGTGTGAGTTGGTTGAAACGCTCAGCCAGTCGGCGGCTGAAGTCCTGGGCGATGGAGTCGTGGACCAGGAAGCGGTTGGCGGCGGTGCAGGCCTCACCGATGTTGCGCATCTTCGCCCCCATGGCACCCTCGACGGCCAGATCCAGGTCGGCATCCTCGAAGATGATGAACGGGGCGTTGCCACCGAGCTCCATGGAGGTGCGCAGGACCTTGTCGGCAGCCTTCTTCAGCAGTTGTTTGCCCACCGGGGTGGAACCGGTGAAGGAGACCTTGCGCAGGCGATCGTCCTCCATGATGGGGTTGGAGATCGCGCTGGCCGATGCCCCGGACACCACATTGAGCACACCTGCGGGAAGGCCGGCATCGAGCATGGTCTGCGCAAAGTACTGGGCGGTCAACGGGGTCAGGCGTGCGGGCTTGAGCACCATGGTGCAGCCGGCGGCGATCGCGGGGGCGACCTTGCGGGTGGCCATGGCCAGGGGGAAGTTCCACGGGGTGATCAGTAGGCAGGGGCCGACCGGTTTGCGCACGGTGAGCATGCGGTGGGTGCCCTCGGGTGTCTGGCCGTGGCGGCCGTAGGTGCGCACGGCCTCCTCGGAGAACCAGCGCATGAACTCATTGCCGTAGGTAACCTCACCACGGGCCTCGGCGATCGGTTTGCCCATCTCCAGGGTCATGAGGGTGGCGAATTCCTCGGCACGTTCATTGATCAGGTCGAAGGCGCGGCGCAGGATCTCCGAGCGTTCCCGGGCGGGGGTCCTGGCCCAGCTGGACTGGACCTCGCAGGCGGCATCGAGTGCGGCGAGGGCATCGTCGCTGGTGGCCGATGCGAGGGTGGCGATGGTCTGGCCGGTGGCGGGGTTGTCCACGGTGTAGGTGGACCCGTCGGAGGAGTCCCGCCAGGTGTCGCCGATGAGCAGACCGGTGGGGACCTTGGTCAGGAGTGCAGAGACATCAAGCGGATCAGTCATGGGTGTGTCCTTCCGAGAGAGGTGAGATTGTCCCCACCAGGCTACGGGCACGGGCGCGCCGGGGTTGATAGTCCTTGGGTGCCAGCGGGAGATTGGCGGAATTCCAGCAGGCATGCAAAAACCCCCGGGGAATACTCCCACGGGGGGCTGGAGCAGGGTGCCTAGACCTCCAGCTCGCTGCGGTCACCGGACCACAGGGTGTGGAAGGAGCCTGGCTTGTCGATGCGGTGGTAGGTGTGTGCACCGAAGAAGTCACGCTGGCCCTGGATGATGGCGGCCGGCAGACGCTCGGCACGCAGGGAGTCGTAGTAGGCCAGGGAGGAGGTGAACACCGGTGCCGGCAGACCCAGCTGGGTGACGTAGATGACGATCCGGCGCCAGGAGTCCATCAGGTCCTCGAGCTCACCCTTGAAGTACGGGTCGAGCAGCAGGGAGGGCAGCTCCGGGTCGTTGTCGTAGGCCTCGACGATGCGGTTGAGGAACTTCGCCCGGATGATGCAGCCACCGCGCCAGATGGTGGCCAGGTCGCGGGGGTCAACACCCCAGTTGTGCTCATCGGAACCGGCCTTGATCTCATCGAAGCCCTGGGAGTAGGCCACCAGCTTGGAGGCGTACAGTGCGCGACGGACATCCTCGACGAATTCCGCCTTGTCCAGACCCAGCTCCTCAAAGGTGGTCAGGGCACCGGTCGGCAGGTTGCCCTGTGCGGCCTTGCGCTGATCGAGGGAGGAGGATAGTGCGCGGGCGAAGACGGCCTCGCCGATGCCGGTGACAGGGACTCCGAGGTCGAGGGCCTCCTTGACCGTCCAACGGCCGGTGCCCTTCTGGCCTGCGGCGTCGAGGATGACGTCGACAAGCGGCTTGCCGGTCTCGGCGTCGACCTGGCGCAGGACCTCGGCGGTGATCTCGATGAGGTAGGAGTCCAGATCGCCCTTGTTCCACTCGGCGAAGACATCGGCGATCTCGGCCGGCTCCATGCCAGCACCGAAGCGCAGCAGCTGGTAGGCCTCGCCGATGACCTGCATGTCGGCGTACTCGATGCCGTTGTGGACCATCTTGACGAAGTGGCCCGCTCCATCAGGGCCGATGTGGGTCACACAGGGAACGCCGTCCACCTTGGCGGCGATGGACTCCAGCAACGGGCCGAGAGCCTCCCAGGATTCCTTCGGGCCACCGGGCATGATGGACGGGCCGTTGAGGGCACCTTCCTCGCCACCGGAGATACCGGCACCGACGAAGTGACGGCCACGGGCTGCCATCTCCTTCTCACGGCACACGGTGTCGGTGTAGAGAGCGTTACCACCATCGATGATGATGTCTCCCTCCTCCATCGCATCCGCAAGCTGGTTGATCACGGCGTCGGTGGCGGCACCGGCCTGCACCATGACGATGGCGCGGCGGGGCTTCTCCAGGGCGGCGACGAAATCCTCGACGGTCTTGGTGGGGATGAAGTTGCCGTCGGTGGCATAATCGGAGATGAGCTTGTCGGTCTTGTCGGTGCTGCGGTTGTAGACAGCGACGGTGTGACCGTTGCGGGCGAAGTTGCGGGCGAGGTTGGACCCCATTACAGCGAGGCCGACCACACCGATCTGGGCGAGGGAATCTGGGTTTGTCATAGTTATGATCATACGCACAGCCCCACGGTATGTCAGCAGGAATCACCCAAAAGGTAATATCATTTAGATCACATCCGCTGACGCGGCCCCACTATGCTGATGGCATGTCTCAGATGTCCCCGAATACCATCACCGATGTCTTCTCCATGGCACGGATCGCCGAACAACGTCCCCTCACCGGGGATGAGCTGGAACAGCTCAACAACGCCAGTGCAGGCCTCAACCGCACCCTCGGTCTGCGGTATGTGGAGGTCGGCCCCGAACGCGTGGTCAGCGAATTACGGGTGACCGCAAACCACCTGCAGCCCGCCGGCCTGGTCAACGGTGGTGTCTACTGCGCCATCGCGGAATCCACCGGGTCCACGGCGGGCATCATCTTCGGACGGGGCAAACCCGTGGTCGGGGTCAACAACAACACCGATTTCATCGCCTCGGTCCGTGACGGCGTGATCCGGGCCGAGGCCACCGCCATCCAGAAGGGCGGCCGCACCCAGGTCTGGCAGATTCTGTGCACCCACAACGGTGAACTGGTGGCCCGCACCACGCTGCGCACCATGGTCCTGGGCTGACGGAACACTGACCCGCAGTTGACCATCCTCCGAACCCGGCGCGCCGGGGTCTTCCTATACTCGGGTACATGCCAACCTGGAAAGAAATCACCGCCAACAATCCGTCCCACTCCGAGAACTACGCCCGACGCTGGCGCAACCTCGTCGCCGAGGGGGAGGACATCTACGGCGAGGCCCGTCTCATCGACGCCATGGCGCCCCGCGGTGCCCGGATCCTCGATGCCGGATGTGGCACCGGACGCATCGGTGGCTACCTCTCGGAGCGTGGCCATGATGTCCTGGGTACCGACCTGGACCCGGTACTCATCGGCTACGCCAAGCAGGATTACCCCAAGGCCCGGTGGGTGGTGGGGGACTTGTCCACCGATCCCATCCCGGAGGACAATTTCGATCTGATTGTCTCCGCTGGCAATGTCATGGGTTTCCTCGCCGAGGAGGGCCGCCAGCCCGCCCTGGGGAATCTGCACCGCGCACTCGCCCCGCACGGCCGCGCCGTCATCGGTTTCGGTGCGGGCCGGGGCTGGGATTTCGGGAATTTCCTGGCCACCGCCCGTGCTGCCGGTTTTGAGCTGGAAAACGCCTACGAGTCCTGGGAGCTGCATCCGTTTGTCGCAGAGTCCCAGTTCCTCGTCGCCGTGTTCACACGTAACCAGCAGCCCGCCAGCTAGATTCCGCTAGTTCCAGCCCTGTCTGGTGGCCTGGTCGAAGAACTCCCGTTCGTGGACGCAGGCACTCAGGTAGGTCTGCGCGGCAACCCGCTGCTGGTCAGGACCAGCCCCGGCCATCGCCGCCTCCACGCGCGCGATGGCCTTGACCGTGCCGGCCAGGAACCCCTCACCGGAGTAGGTGTCCAACCAGTCGGTGTAGGGGTGTTCGGGGTGGTTCTGCTTCGCCAGGATGAGTCCGATCTCCGCATACAGCCAGTAGCAGGGCAGGACCGCGGCCGCGCCCACGACGTAGTCATCGGCGTGGGAGCGGGCGATGAGGAAATCGGTGTAGGCCATGGTCACCGGTGAGGGGGCGGATACCCCGGTCTCTGCAAGGCCCTTGTTCAGGTAGGTGCGGTGCAGTTCCGCCTCCACCGTGATGCACTCGGCGGCGCTGGTGGCCCAGTCCACCTGTGCGGGGGCATCCGGTGCGCGCGAGCTCAGGGTGGCCAGGGCGCGGGAGTACTGGCGCAGATAGTGGGCGTCCTGATCGATGTAGAAGAGGAATTCCTCCCGCGACAGGGTGCCATCACCCAGGCCCCGGATGAACCCGGAGTCGAGGATCTCACCCAGGACATCACCGGTGGCCTCCCACAGCGCCCGGGTGTAGGGGCCCGCCGGGGCAAGGGCTGGGGCTGGACTCTGTGTGTCGGACGGGGTGATGATCCCATCCGAAGGGGCACCCATCCGCAGATGTGGCCACGGCGTTGCATCTGCGGCACGCAGCAGACGCCGGGTCACCGCGAAATGATCCACCGGCCCGCTGCCGGAGCCCACCTGCAGGGCGTCGGCACCGCGCAGTGCCTCGTTGAGCCAGCGCGTCGCCCAGTCCAGCGCCTTATCCACCGGGTGACCTGCACCCATCCGGGTGGCCAGCGCCGCCGAGAGTGAGCATCCGGTCCCGTGGCTGTTGGTGGTGTCAACACGTGGGTTGGCCACCATGTGGACAGAGCCGTCCGGATACACCACTGCATTATCAGCACGGGGACCAGTCAAGTGTCCACCCTTAACAATGACGGTGGTGCCCACGTCTGTGGCGAAACGCCGCGCCTGCTCAATCGCCGCATCGAAGGAGGGAGCCGGTTGCTCACCGCACAGCACCGCCAGCTCCGGGATATTCGGGGTGATCACATCGACCACGGTCGCGAGCTCCAGCAGGGCCTCGGTGGCATCGGGGTCCAGCAGGCTGTCGCCGCTGGTGGCCACCATGACCGGATCCAGGATCACCGGACCGTGGGGGCGGGTACGCAACCACCCGGTGACCTGACGGACCGTGTCAGCCCGGCCGAGCATACCGAGTTTCACCGCATCCACGGTGACATCGGAGAACACTGATTCCAGCTGCTCATCCAGGAAGTCGGCGGGCGGGGTGTGGACCCCGGTGACACCATGGGTGTTCTGTGCGACCAGGGCGGTGATCACCGACATTCCGAAGCCACCGGCCGCGGCGATGGATTTCAGATCAGCCTGGACACCGGCACCACCGGTGGGGTCGGTGCCGGCGATGGTGAGCACCCGTGGCTGTGCCACGCGACGCCCCGCCTCCCACACATCCAGCAGCTCCCGGGCGGCCTCCGCCGGGGAGGGGGCCGCCATGATCGCCGAGACCACGCACAGTCCATCCACCCCGGTACGCGCCAGATCAGCGGCGTTGGCAAGACCGACCCCGCCGATCGCCACGGAGGCGATACCGTGGGCACGTGCGACCTTGGCCATGGCAGCCACGCCGTCCACACCCACCGCCTGCGGGGCATCCGGTTTGGTGTCCGTGGCCTGGACGGGACCGAGACCGACCACATCCGGCAGGGCGATGCCCGCCCGGGTACAGTCGGCGATCACCGTCTCGAGCTGATCCATCGTTTCGATGGTCAACCCGATCATGAGATGCCCGGGCAGTTGCCGGCGGGCCTGCACATAGGGCAGATCCCCCTGGCCGATGTGCACGTGGCAGCTCAGCTCCGCGGCCACGGCGAATCTGTCATTGAGAAACAGGGGCACCCCCAGGCGGTCGCACACCCGTTTGAGCTCCATGGCATGTTCCCGGAAGGTCTGCTCGTCGGCATCCTTGTCGCGCAGTTGCACCACGGTGACACCACCGTTGATGGCGTCCTCGACAATCCCGGCGACCCGCTCGGGGCCACCTCCAAGGTGTGGGTCGGTGACGAGGTAGAGGCTGAAATCGGTCATCGGTTCTCCTCCCGGAGGTGGGTCAGGTTGGCAAGCTGGTTGCGGTCGAGTTGGTGGAGTGCGTCGATAAGCGCTACGGCGTAGGAGCCCGGTGCGGTGGCACGGGTGGCGGCGATGCGGCCGGCGGCCCCCAGGTGGGCGTGCGCGGCGACCACCGCGTCGTGGGGGTCGATGTCGGTGTCCTGGGTGGCACCGAGGTAGGCGGCGGTCACCGCGCCGAGGGCGCAGCCGGTGCCGATGACCAGCTGCAGCATGGGGTCCCCGGACTTAAGCCACGACACACGTCCACGTGAGACGATGAGGTCCTCTGCTCCGGTGACGGCAACGACCCCGCCGGTGCGCCGGGCGAGCACCTGTGCGGCCTCCACGGCATCGGCGACGTCGTCGGTCGCATCGACCCCGCGTCCACCGGCGCCCAGACCGGCCAGCGCGACGATCTCCGAGGCGTTGCCGCGTATCGCGGCCGGATGCTTGTCGACGGCCCGACGGAGGAACGCCGAACGTTCCGCCAGACCACCCACACCGACCGGGTCAAGTACCCAGGGAGTACCGGCAGCGGTGGCTCCCTCAATGGCGCGTTCCATCCCGGCATACTGTTCGGCCGACGGTGTGCCGGCGTTGATGAGGACCCCGTCTGCCACCCCGGCGAAATCGAAGGATTCAGCCGGCGTGTCCACCATCGCGGGACTGGCCCCGATGGCCAGGAGGGCATTGGCGGTGAACTGCATGACCACGGCATTGGTCAGGCATTGGACAAGTGGGGTGGTGGCGCGCACCAATGTGGGCGCATGAAGATATGAGTCAGCCATGCAACGGCCATCCCTTCGCTAGTACGAGCTAGAGCAGGTTCAACGGGTGTGTTCTCAGCCTGTCCACGGTGGACAGGCACCCCGTGCCTGGTTCTCACCCTAGCAAAAGGTCTGGTCTGTATGGCTGGTGGGTGGGGATGACCCCGGACAGACAACAACACCCCCGGACACCTGCCGGGAGGTTCCGGCGGGGTCAGGGGGTGGGGGCGAGCTGGGGGTGGGCCTATTTCAGCTTGTTGGCGGCACCGAAACGGGTGGTGTCCTTCAGCTCGATGGGCACGTCACCGTCTTTTTCATCGATGACCTGGCCGAGCTTGGCCAGCGCGGTGCGGGAGTGCAGCTGCTGACGTGTGGTGGCGAGATTCCAGCGCTTGCGGGAGAGGGCATTGAGACCCCAGCTGATCGCGGAGACGAAGCGGTTGCGGAAACCGACCAGGAACATCAGGTGGACGCCCAGCCACAGCAGCCAGCCGATGAAGCCGGTGACCTCGACCTTGCCCATCTTCACCACGGCGGAGAAGCGGGACACGGTGGCCATGGAGCCCTTGTCGAAGTAGTCGAAGTCCTCGCGTTCATCGCTGGAGCGGCCCTCGGCCTCCGCGGCGATCTGCTCGGCGACGTACTCGCCACCCTGGATGGCCACCTGCGCGACACCCGGGAGGTTATCCAGGGCCATCATGTCACCGACGACGAAGATGTTCTTGTACTCGCCCACGGACAGGTCACGGTTGACCTTGACGCGACCTGCACGGTCGACCTCGACACCGGCCTGATCGGCGATGAGCTTGCCCAGCGGGGAAGCGGCCACACCGGCGGACCAGATCTTGCAGAACGACGGGATGCGGTGCTCCTCACCGTCCTTGGTCTTGTAGGTCACGGCCTCCTCGTCGACATCGGTGACCAGGGCGTTGAGCTTGACGGTCACACCGAGCTTCTCCAGGGTGCGTTGTGCGTTGCGGCCCAGGCGCTTGCCGAATGGGGGCAGGACCTGCGGGGCACCGTCGAGGAGGATGATCTTGGCGGAGGAGGGGTTGAAGTTGGTGTAAACACCAGCGAGGGTGCGGTGGGCCATCTCGGCGAGCTGGCCGGCGAGCTCCACACCGGTGGGGCCTGCACCGACGACCACGAAGGTCAGGAGGCGCTCACGCTCGGCCGGGTCCTCGCAGACCTCGGCACGCTCGAAGGCGCCGATGATGCGGGCGCGCAGTTCGAGGGCATCGTCGATGGTCTTCATACCGGGGGCGAACTGGGCGAAGTGGTCGTTGCCGAAGTAGGACTGACCGGCACCGGCACCGACAACCAGCGAGTCATACTCGTAGACCCGGGTGTAGGAACCCAGGGAGGCGGTGACGGTGCGCTTGGTGATGTCGATGTCGGTGACCTCACCCTTGATCACATTGACATTGTCCTGGCCGCTGAGGATCTGACGGGTGGACGGTGCGATCTCGCCGGAGGACAGGATGCCCGTGGCCACCTGGTAGAGCAGAGGTTGGAAGAGGTGGTGGTTGGTGCGGTCAATGAGGGTGACATCGACGTCTGCCTTGGCCAGGTTCTTGGCGGTGAACAGGCCGCCGAAGCCGGAACCGATAACGACGACGTGGTGGCGGCCGCCTTCGGGGCGGGTGGGGTTCTCGGACATGGTGTCACTGTCTCCTGGTCGTTGAAGAAAATTAACTGGCGCTAGTAGGTGGGCGCCACATACCTATCAACAATAGCCCTCCCAACGAGAACCCACAGGATCGGGTAGTCCAAACCTGTCTGTTTTTGTGAAATATGTGGTATTCACGCCCGTATCTGTTCATTATGCCGGTAATTATGGCGCGTGTCACGTCAATGAATGGACAATCACTGATACCTTTCTGACATGGGTGATCAGGCCTCGGGGTACGGTGCCCCGACTGTGCCCCGGCCGTGTCTCCGCCGCTGTGCCAGCCGTTGGGTCTACACTTTCAGACTGTAGGAATATCCGCTTCGGTTTCATGCCGTGATGCCACCTGGAGGTGCACCAAAACGCATGGTAGATACGCGTTTGCGCCATCTGGGGTCGATCGACCCCGAGGAATGGCCGGGGGTTGCGACGGTACCTGATGCGGTATTGATGAACGTCCGTGCCCGACAGGCTGAGGCGAGGTTCGCCCGGGCCTGCGAGAGCGCCGGCCTGGACCTGCTCGGGGATGAGCCGGATCTCACCATCGACCATGAGGAGTTGTTTCCGCGTCTGGCCGCCAACGGATGGCTGGGTCTGGCGGAAAGCTACATGGCAGGCGAGTGGCGCAGCGATAAACTCGCTGATGTGCTGACGGAATTGATCCGGGTGGGTTTCCGCCCGCGGGGCAGGCTCACGCCCCCGGTCGGATTGCCGGATGGTGCCCAGGACAACGGTGGTGCCCTGCCCGGGGAGCTGATCCGTCTCAGTTCCGGGGATGGGATGAGTGCCTTCGGTGGGGTCTTCGCCTCCGGGGTGCCCACCACGCTGCGCACCGCGGTGAAGAGTTTTGTCCCCGGGGCGGGCAGGAACCGCGAACCCGGATCCCATTTCGTTGATGTGACCCGCATTGCGGATCCGGTGGCGGTGGAACGGGAGGATCTGGGGGAGGCCCAGCGCCGGGCGGCGGCACGGTTGTTGGATGCCGCCCGTGTGCGGTCCGGGTCGCATGTGCTGGAGTACCCGGCCTCCGGTGGTGCGCTGTCCATACTGGCTGCCCGGAGGAACGCCACCGTGGATGTGCTCACCGCCGATGAATCGCAGGTGCCGGGCCTGTCGGAGCTGTTGATCCTGGCCGGGGCGGACAAGGATGTCCATATCCGCACCATTCCCCGGGCGATCCCGGGGCGGGAGGACTGGGGCGGATCCTATGACGCGATCGTGTCCATGGAGAAACTCGAGGTCGTCGGCACATCCGGCGCGAAGAGGTATATCAGGGCGCTGGACCGGATGCTCGCCACGGGCGGGTATGTGGCGATGCAGTCACTGGTGGCCACGGATCAGCTCGGACCCGTCGGCCGGGAGGCACTCGGGGTGTTGCGGGCCTATATCTGGCCGGCCCTGAAATTCCCGACGGTGTCAGAGATCCACCAGCTCGCCGACCGGGAGTCCTCACTGCGGGTGATCGCGGAGGTGCACTTCCCGGGGCATTATCTCAAGAGCGTGCAGTTGCAGCGGGAGATCTTCGAGGGCCAGATGAGAGAAGCGGCGGCTGACGGTTTTGATGCCGTCTTCCGCCGCATGTGGGTCTACCACTATGCCCTCATCGAGGCCCTGCTCCGGCTCGGCCACCTGGACGCCGCGCAGTTCACGCTGACCACCAGGAACCGACGCGGGCGTCGATAAGCACACAGGTCCTAGACCTGGGTGAGGTCGTTGTTCTTGTTCTCCTTCATGGTCAGCACCGCACCGAAGGTGATCAGGGTGACGATGATCAGGTAGATGCCCACCTGCGCCACACCGTATTCCGCCACCAGCCAGGTCGCGATGAACGGGGCGATCGCAGCACCCAGGATCGAGGAGACGTTGTAGGCGATACCCGAACCGGTGTAGCGGACATTGGTGGGGAACAGCTCTGGCAGGATCGCCGACATCGGGCCGAAGATCAGACCCATGATGGCCATACCCGCCATGAGGAAGATGAACACGGTCGGCTTGGTGGCGGTGGCCGGATCCAGCAGTGCGGTGAAGGTCATGCCGAAGGCGAGCAGCAGCACGGATGCCAGGATGAGGGTCTTCTTCCGGCCCCACACATCGGCCAGCCACCCGGAGATCGGGATCATGATGGCGAAGAACGGGATGGTGGCCAGCTGCAGCTGCAGGAACTCGAAATACGGGATGGACAGGCCCAGGCCCCGGGAGCGGTCACCGATGCCATAGGACAGGATCCAGGTGGTCACCAGATAGAACAGGGTGTAGGTCGAGAGCATGATGAAGGTGGCCTGCACCAGGGGGCCGAAGGAGGTGGCGAACAGTTCCTTCAGCGGCGACTTCACACGCTTGCCCTGGTTGACAGCCTGCTGGAACACTGGGGTCTCCTCCAGGGAGAAACGCACCCACAGGCCGATGATGATCATCACCGCCGAGGCCAGGAACGGGATGCGCCAACCCCAGGTCATGAACGCATCGCCGGTGTCACCGGTCTGGTGGCCGAGCGTGGCCACCAGGATGAGGAAGAAACCATTGGCCAGGAAGAAACCGAACGGTGCGCCCAGCTGGGGCCACATCGCGGCGCGGGCGCGGTGGCCGGGTTCAGCATTCTCACCGGCCAGAAGCGCGGCACCGGACCATTCACCACCCAGACCGAGGCCCTGGCAGAAACGCATGAGCGCCAGCAGCGCCGGGGCGATGATGCCGATCTGGTCATAGGTGGGCAGCATGCCGATGAGAATAGTGGCGACACCCATGGTCAGCAGGGAACCGATCAGCGTGGCCTTGCGCCCCACACGATCCCCGAAATGCCCGAAGATGATCGATCCCAGGGGACGGGCGATGAAGGCCAGACCGAAGGTGGCAAATGACGCCAACAGGTTCACCGTCGGATTGTCGTTGGCCGGGAAGAACAGCATGGGGAACACGGCGACCGCCGCGGTGGCATACGCGTAGAAGTCGTAGAACTCGATGGTGGTGCCGATGGTCGAGGCGGCGGCGACCCGACGCTTCGTCGCCTTGTCGACGACCAATGGCTGCCCGGTCGTGGTGGTGTGTCCGTTATCGGCCCCGACGGTGGTAACCGCCGACGAGTCCGTGGGTGTGGATGACATGGCTGGTCGATCCCCCTTCAGTAAATGATGAAATCCATATAAGCGGAGATAAGGATTTCACAGCTATTTCCCACTTGTCAATCCCATGATATGAAACGTTTGGGAAGTTTATCCCATTTAATGGGAAGCGTGCCGGTAAATGCAACAGCCCCGGCCTATGTATCGGCCGGGGCTGAGAAAACTCTTAACGGGGGTCCTACACCTGCTTCTCCACGGGCGGGAGAGTGGACCACGGGAAGTTGATCCACTTGTCCGTCTTACGCCAGACATAATCCGGCTTGAACACACTGTGGGGCTTCTCGTAGATCACAGCGGTGCGCACCTCCACCACATTGTCACCGAGGAACTCATGAACCAGTTCCATGGTCTTACCCGTATCCGCGACATCATCCGCCACGAGGATCCGCATACCGCTCAGATCCACCGCCTTCGGTGTCGGCGGCAGCATCAGAGGCTCCTGGAGATGCTCCCCGACATCGGTATAGAACTCCACATTCATCACAGAAACGTTCTTGATGCCCAGGGCATAACCCAGCGCACCACCGATCAGCAACCCCCCACGGGCGATGGAGAGCACGCAGTCGGGCTTATAGTCATTGATGATTTCCTGGGCCAACTCACGCATGGCTGTCCCGAACAGCTCATAGGTGAGAATCTCACGTTCCTGTGTCATGGTGCTTGAGTCTATCCACCGCAGCGGCCAACCTCAGAATCACCCTGCGGCTGCGCGCCGGGTCGGGGACGCTTATCGACGACCCCCCATGCAGCCGCCACCAGGTGCCACCGCCGTGACCTGCGGATAGAACAAAAAAGTTCAGATGCCCGAACATGTCTGTGTGTGTTGACTTCCATACCCGGGCCACTAAGATTGTCTCGTCAAGGCACCCTCCACTTACGTGGACATGGGGTGCCTTTTACTCGCCCCCACTCAAAGGAACACCATGCCCCTCGTCCACGTCATGCTGCTGTCCTGCGGTGTCGCCGCGGACGCCTTCGCCTGCTCCATCGCGCGGGGGACCGCCATCCGGGTCAACATCATCAAACGGTCCCTGATTCTGGCCGGCATCTTCGGGGTCTTCCAGGCGCTCATGCCGGTCATCGGATGGGGGATCGGGTACTTCTTCGCAGAACTGTCCTTCATCCGCGCCATCGACCACTGGGTGGCCTTCCTGCTGCTCGCCGGAGTGGGGGCCAAGATGATCTGGGACGCATTCCACCAGGACGCAGATGTCGATGTCATCGACACCGGTGCAGTCCAGCTCCGCCCAGCGCTCATACTCGGCCTGGCCACCAGCATCGACGCACTCGCGGTCGGAATGGGCATGGCCTTCGTCCACGCCCCCATCATCACGCTGGCCCTGGCGATGGGTCTGACCACCTTCGTCCTCTCCCTCGTCGGCGCCTGGATGGGCCATCACGGCGGCGGACGCTTCGGGGGATGGGCCACGGTGATCGGTGGCCTGGTCCTCATCGGGCTCGGTGGCAACATCCTGTTCGACCACATGCTCGGCTAAACTGCCAGGGACCATGAATCCGTCAGCGATAATCCAGTGGTGGGACCGCCACCAGATCCTCCTGTACCTGACGGCGATCCTCGCCGGTGCCGTAGTGGGTCTGACGAGGCCACAGGTGGCACCGGGTGCAGAGGCCTCCATCAACCCCGTGCTGATGGTGTTGCTGTACGCAACCTTCCTGGGGATCCCCCTGACACGCCTGGGGGAGGCAGCCCGGGACATCCGCTTCCTCGGAACCGTGCTCGTACTCAACTTCCTCGTGGCACCCATCGTGGTCTTTGGCCTGAGCAGAGTCATCGCCCACGATCAGGTTCTGCTCGTCGGCGTGCTGCTGGTGCTCCTCGCACCGTGTATCGACTACGTCATCGTGTTTACCGGCCTCGCCGGGGGAGACCACACCAGGCTCCTGGCAGCCACGCCACTTCTAATGCTTGCCCAGATAGTCCTCATCCCGGTGTACATGGGCCTGATGGTCGGACCAGGATTGTTCCGGGTAATCGACCTCGCGGCATTCGGGGAGGCGTTCCTGCTACTTATCGTGCTACCCCTCCTTCTGGCAGCCGCAACCCAGGCCCTCCACGCAGTGCGGATCATGGCCCTGGCAGAAGGCCTCATGGTCCCGGTGATGATGCTGACCCTCACCGTGGTCGTCACCTCGCAGGTCGACGCGGTCAGTCACCAGATGGGGCAGCTGCTGCAGGTCATCCCGCTGTACATCGCCTTCCCGCTGATCATGGTGCCGGTGGGAATGGGCGTCGCAAAGCTCGGGGGACAGCCGCCGGCTGCGGCGCGCGCCGTGGTCTTCTCGGGTGCGACACGCAACTCGCTGGTGGTTCTTCCCCTCGCACTCGCACTGCCACCCGCATTCGGACTGGCAGCGGTAGTGGTGGTGACCCAGACACTGGTGGAACTGATCTTCATGGTCATCCTGGTCCGACTCATCCCCAGGCTGATCACGCAAAAGGCGAGGTGACATCCACCGCCACCTCAGGATCCGGGAGCACCGGGGGAATCTCATCCAGGCGGAGAAACTCCCGCAGCGACTCATGCGCCACGCGGGTCCCGGTCTCCAGATCACACCTGCGACGTTCTGCGAGCACCTCAGGGTCCGTACTGTGGCGCGCCGGGTCGAGGTCAGCAGCCCAGTATTTCAGATGGGGCCAGACAATCAGGTCCTGAGGGAGCCTTGTGTTATCTGACGTTAGACGAATGGCGACATCTCGGATACCACGACCGAATTCCTCCGCGACCGGCCCACCAATCGGGTCCCCGGTGAGCCCCTTCACGGGGAAATACCCATTAGTCCACCTGGTGACGGCGAACATCGCTGCGTGATGGGCGACCAACGTTTCGAAGGCGCCGCCATCCGCCTCGTAATGCTCAGTGTAGAAAATATCCCTGATCTCTCCGGTGGCGGTGGTGTCCACATCCGGTGGAGAGGTGGGGTATTCACGCTCCAGGAGACGGTCCCGGAACCGCCCCGGATCATCATCCAGCAGAAAGGAGGCATGGGCCAGGGGAGAGCCGAGGGTGATGAAGTCGGTGACCAACCACCGCATGGTGCGTCTGCGGGACTCCACCCACAGCGCGTGCTGGGTCTGCTGCCATGCCTCGATCTCTTCCGGGGTGGGCTTGGCTGGCAGTTCGAGGACTGCCCGGGTGAATTCCCTGGCTATCGTGTCCGGGACGGTGGAGGGCACCTCAGGATGCCGCAGTTCATCCCAGGCGAGCCGGAGGATGTCGAAACCGATGACGGATCCGAGACTGTGGCCCACCACGATGACGCGGTTGTAC
Source organism: Corynebacterium efficiens YS-314 (assembly GCF_000011305.1). Classification (NCBI taxonomy): domain Bacteria; kingdom Bacillati; phylum Actinomycetota; class Actinomycetes; order Mycobacteriales; family Corynebacteriaceae; genus Corynebacterium; species Corynebacterium efficiens. The sequence continues at coordinate 1,680,859 of NC_004369.1, forward strand.
ACCCCGCTATCATGAATATGCCTCAATAGCTCCAAACCCTCATTCCTGATCGCATTCCGGGCTTCGATATTCGCCGGATCCGGGGTGAGATAACGGGCAGCATCCGCCAACTGGCCGGCGAGGAATTTCCAGGCCAACACCAGAAGAACCGTGAGAGCCAGCGCCGCGACGGTCAGAACGATGGAGGCGGCCAGCTGCCACCCGGTAATCGGATCGGGATTGCGGTAGATCAGCCACAGGCAACCCCCGATCGCGAGCGCCAGGAGTAGGAAGACAATCAACAGTGCCCTGAGAATGTTCAACGACCGCAGCAGCGCACGATCCCCCTTCTCCGGTGGTGTCCGGAATGCGTTCTTCAACGCCCAGAGGAGGGCATACCGCGCGCTGCCGGCCTGCAGGTGGTGCGCCCAGTAGAACTCGAAATAGTCGGTCTTGAACTCGGTTTCCGGATGTCGACGGGAAAACCGCCGCAGTTCGCGGTATTGCCCCCGAGTCGCTGTGGCCAACTGAAGAACCGGGCACCCGGGGGATGAGTGCCCCGGAGGAACGCTCGAATGGTGTCCAGGGGATGCTGCTCACCCATGCCGTGGATCAGCACAACCGCCTGGCGTTGCTCGGTGATGCGTTTGGTAGCCATGGTTCATGCTATCCCGGGGGAGACCGCAGGGGTGGTTGATTCGGAATGAGTAGTTGAAAATGCGGTTGATCAGGTGATTTCAGGAGGATGCGACGGCGGTTGATTCGGTTTCATCCTGCGGGATTTCGGGGAATTTTCTGGGTTTTCCGCACTACCCTTTTTAATCATGGGTTTAATAAATGACGTCAGACCTCCTTCGGGCTTTCACAGGGGTAAGAATTAAATCTCTCCAGTTTAATACCTTAAAAAGGCTTCAGATCAAGTCAGTTGTTCGACGTGTCAACTAAAACGCGACAGGATACGGAGCGCAGGGGAGAGGCATATGGACGTGCCCACCGGTCCCGCACTTCCGAGATTTCGGAGTGCGGGGCCGGTGGGCTGAGGGTGGGGAAGTAGGGTAGGGGCTGCTTCTTAGACAGGCGCCGGGGGTTGATCGGATGGTGTCTGCTTGGGCATGTCCTTCTGGCTGACTATCTCTGGGATGGGAGGAGGAATATCCTCCACCGGGATCTCCGCCACAGCAGCATCTGCCAGAGTGTCCGACGGCTTGTCTTCACCGGATGCATGGGGGCGGACCATCATCGATGCCGCAACCTGGTCGATGACATTGCCGGCGGCTATAGCGGGGACTGGCTGGATGGCTGGTGACAGAGTCTCCGGTTCAGGCAGATCCATCTCAGGCACACTAGGCGCACTTGGAACAGTGGTGTCTTTGCCTTCCGAGGGCTCCAGAGGTTTGAAATCCAGGTGCAGGAACTCCTGGAGTACAAGGTGGGCAACCCGGGTTCCGGTTCGGCGATCCATTCTCTCCCGTGCCTGGATGATGGCGGTATCGCTCTCCGGGCAATCCCAGTCAGGATCAAGGTATCGGTTCCAATAGCTCAGGTGCGCAACCCCGAGCACCTGTCTCAGGGAACCAGGTTTACAGGATTTCACCCTGACCTTCACGTCCCGGATGCCTCTGCCGAATGTCGCTGCCACATCTCCACCCACCGGATCCCCGTACCAGCGGTAGGCGGGGAAGTAGGCGTTTGACCACCGGGTGACAGCAAAGAGTGCCGCGTGATGCGGTACCAGGGCATCAGGGTTGACGGTACGGCCAGCCTTAGCATCCTTGTACTTCCCCCCATAGAAGATTCCCCGTCCCACGTCAGGGGGACAGGTGGGATATTCGCGTTCCTTGAAGCTCTTTTTCATGTCTTGCGGGCCGTCAAACATCAGCCAGTCAGCATGGGCCAGGGGAGAGCTGAGGGTGATGAAGTCGGTGACCAGCCATTTCATTCCCCGTCTGCGACATTCCTGCCACAGTTGATGCTGGGTGTCCTGCCATGTGCGCATCTGATCCGGGGTCAACTCATTGGGGAGTTTGCGGATTATGTCATCAAAGCGCAGGGCGAGTTCTGCATCCCTAGCAGGATTCTGGGATTGCAGATAGGGGTCGGGATGACGATATTCCTCCCATGCCAGACGGAGGATGTCCAGGCCCACGATGGAGCCGAGGCTGTGGCCGACCACCACGACCCGTTCGTAGTAGTCCCTCTCATGTATCTCACGGAGGAGACGGACACCCTCATCCCGGATTTCATTGCGTGCCCTGACGTGTTTGGGTTCGGGAATGAGATAGCGGGGAGGGTCGGAAAGCACTTCCCGGAGGAAGGAGGACAGCAAGGTCCCTATAAGTACCTCGACAATACAGATGCCTATAAGGATGGCCAAAGTCTTCTCGGTGCCCCAACCGAAGATTTCCCAACCCCTCACGGGTGTGAGAACGGTGACCAGCACGGTGAGGGGGAAAAGTAACACCAGCAGCTGCAATACGGCAATCCCCAGCCTGACCTGCTTGATATGTCGCCAGAACGGCTTTTTGAATGTATTTTTACGGATCCATTTCCAGGTGTATTGAGCATCCCCCGTATCGAAATAATGCGCCCAGTAGAGTTCGAAGAAATCTGTTCTCATACGGTAGGGAACATCGTCATCCTGATCTCCTGTTCTCTCGCTTGTGGTGAACCGCCGCAGCTCGTAGTTCGGTTGTCCGGAGGCGGTGGTGAGTTCGTAGGGACGACTGTAGAACTGGTCGTCCTTGTGATGGGTCCCTTTGAGAAAGCCACGGAGGGTACCCATGGGGCGTTGTTCGCCCATTCCGTGAATGATAACGATAGCTTGTCGTTTACCATGTTCGCGTGGGATAGACATAACTTATGATATCTCTCACAAAAGCATATGGGAAGAGTCGTGAATTAAATTCTGATCTGCGCATATAAAGGAATAATGAGATATAAATCAGTATTACTACCCATTTCGGCATCGTGTGGGCCCGGTTTTACACACGTGGACCCGGTGGCCGATTGATTGGCCCACAGGATAAATCGAACCCAACGAAGGGGGGCCGGAGTTTCGTCAGAAATCCCACACGGGCACACATTCGCGCGCAGCTCGCCCTGCCGCTGGAGGATCGCAGCGGCAGGGCGACAGGGTACTGAAGGATGTTTGAGCGAAAGCACAGGGCAAGAGGATTGTCGTCCGCAATCGGTGGACAGGTCGAGAGTAGATCTCAAGGAGGAAGGGCTGAAGGGGAGTCGGATCGGGCCAGCCCGAGAGCATGAGGGAAACATCAGGCGCCGGGCGGCAGTATCAGGGGAGATCCACATCCAGCTTAAATGACATAATGTACATTATCGGACAGTTGGGCATTATGGTCGAACTATCTATGCGGACACTCACTGGTAGGTTTATTCCCATGAGCTCCCTTGACGCCACCGGCGCTGACACCCTCCGCACCCTGGAGGCTCTCGCTGACCCGAAGATCCTCGCCGTCAATGAACGCCACGGCGATGATCATGCGGTCAACCTGACAAAGCTCCGTGCCGTGGCCAAAGACCTGAAGAAGAATCAGGAACTCGCCCTCAGGCTCTGGGACTCCGGCGACACTGCCGGACGCCTGGTGTCCCTGTTGATCTGCCGGCCGAAGGAATTCTCCACGGATCAGCTCGATTCGATGATCCGTGAGGCACGCACGCCCAAGGTCACCGACTGGTTGATCAACTACGTGGTCAAAAAGCATCCCGACTGGGATGAGCTACGTCGGCACTGGCTGGCAGATCCAGACGATGCGGTCCGTGCCGCCGGCTGGTCCCTGAACACCTTCGCCATCACAGCCGCGCCCTCCCAGATTGATCCGGATTCCCTCCTGAAAAGTATCGAATCTGACATGGCTGATGCGTCACCACGCCTTCAGTGGAACATGAATGAGACCCTGGCCAATATCGGCATCGAGCATCCGGATCTCAGGCAACGTGCGATCGACATTGGCGAACGTCTCGGGGTGCTCCGGGATTACCCGACGCCACCCAACTGCACTTCTCCATTTGCGCCGATCTGGATTGAGGAGATCGTCCGCCGCCGAGAGGCGAAGTAGACCACTTCCCGATCACATTCTCATAGGCCACTAATTTCGTCACTATGACGTAAATCAATCGGATCCCCCGGAACTGCCCGTTGCGTCACCTTTTCGTCATCACCGTCATTCAGGCCTGGCGCACACCGCCTCACTTTCCCCGCAGAGCTTCCAGGCACCCTTTGCCCTCGTCCCTTCCCTCCCGGACAAAATTATGAGCCTTCCCCACGTTCACTGGGTCCGACCTGGAGCCTCCACGGAATGTGGCAATTCGAAGGGTACTCCCCTGCCGCTCGATCAATGCGCTGAAACGCACCCACCCTCTCCTGCCCCAGCCGGCCCCTCACCAAAGGGAAAGCTGCCCTGACCTTAGTTCATCTCGGATATTTTTGTTGCTCCACCCCCGTTGCGCCCGCTGGAGGTCTGACGTCAGATTTTAACCATTGATTTATACATTTCACGCCAAGGCCCTCCGACAATGAGGGCTTGAAATTCGCACCGCCAAACCACAGTGCAGAATTTCGTCGGAACGCTTCTGCTCCGATGCTCTGCAGCTCCTGCATTGCACGGCGACTTCTCCCAACACCCCTGCCCCCAGGGGAGCAACCGCGCTGCTCCGTCCCCCAGCTCCGGGACCATTAGGACTCATTCCCCGTCCCCACCTGCCGCTTTCAACCCTGACCCCTTTCCTATCCAGGCTTCTTACAACCCGCGCTACCCCCGCGCGCCGACTGGAGGTCTGACGTCATTTATCACCCCTGTAAACCCCGGCGATAAAACCCAACCCCCACATCAGGACAGAGAAAACCGCCCCCTCGGTCCTCGGTGTCACCCCGGTCGGTGACGAGGATCAGGGGGCGGTGAAGGCGTCGAAAAGCCTGCCAGCTCTAGGTGTCGGCGCGCGGGCTCTCGCGGTGGCGGTAGGCGGTGCGCAGCTGCCAGGCGGTCAGTGCGGTGAGCAGAAGGGCGATGATGCTAAAGATATAGGCCGATTCCCACGTCATAAAGAGGGTGAAACCGAGCAGCACAATGAGACGGAACCACAGTGCGGGAATCATGCGGGCTGCGAGCATATTACTTCTCCAGGGCGAGGCGGACGTTGATCTCGCCCAACTCGGCGATCTTGGCGGCGACGAACTCCGGGGTTTCCACACCGTAGTCGAGGCGGTTGATCTCGATGTCGGAGGCGATGATGACCTGGTCACCGTCGCGCAGGACGTCGAAGGTGGGGGCCACCTCATTGGTCTGACCATGCACGGTGAGCTCCCCGGGGACCACGACCTGGCCGACGGTGCCGTCATCCGGGATCGAGGACAGGTCGACGGATTCGGTGACCTCGAAGGTGGCCGTGGGGAACTCATCGGTGTTGAAGAGCTTCATCCGGACGTTGATATCGCGCTTTTCCTGATCGGTGCTGATGTTGGTCATGTCCACCGTGACCAGACCGGAGACCAGGGAGTTGTTGGCGATCTCGATCTCGCCGGTGACACCCGAGGTGGAACCGGAGGTCGTCTTCTCCTCACCGGGCAGGATCTCATCGAAGGTGAAACCCGCGGAGGTGGTATTGGGGATGGAACCCGGAACCACGCTCCAGCTGCCGTTCATGTCCGTGGTGGCGGGCTGTGCCCCCTCCGGGTGGATGCCGTCGGTCTTGAGGCCGGGTCCCATGATGAGGGTGTAGATCGGCGGGATCACGGCGACCAGGGCCAGACCGACGATGAGAATGACGGCGACGACGATGATCGGGGTGCGGAAACGCGGTGAGGCGATGCCGGTGGCGGCGCCTGTTGTCCGTGAGCCCGGTCCCTGGGAATTCGGGGTGCCAGCGGAAGGGGTGACATCGTCGTGGGGACGATCTGCGGATGTGTTGCTCATGACCTCAACTTCTCAATTCTTCGAGCCAGTTCCACCAATTCGGTGCACAGCGCGGTGACTTCCCGGGCGTTCTCTCCCTCGTCCACCGCGGTGGCGATATCCTCGGCTGCGCACCTGAGCTCAAAGAGGGAATCCCGGAGCTCGTCTGCCCGTTCCGGCGTCATGATGACGGCGTTCACGGGGATGGTGGTACCTGAGACACTGTTGCGCTGCTCGTAGGCACGCTGCCGGCATGCCTGCTTGCAGTATTTCCTCGGCCGTCCACGACCTGAGGGGGCAATGTCCTTTCCGCACCAGGAACACGTGGGAACCTGTTGGGTTGGGAGTTTGTTCTGCACGGATAACACATTAGTCGATCAGGCACCATAGAACGATTCGCGAGTTCACCACCCCATTTATAGGTCTTACCTAACCACTCTCCGAACGGGTGTGCGGACTTGATCCGCCCACCTGTCGAACCCTGCCGAACCCCCCGCCGAGTGAAAGAGGTAGAATACCAGGGAACAAATAGCGCGGTTGATTCGTTATACCTTGTGACTGTAATCAGTGACAGGTGTTGCTGATATCCGCTTTACCGAGGGCAAAGGACTGATACCTAGATGGCAGATCGCGTTCTTCGTGGCAGCCGCATGGGCGCCGTGAGTTATGAAACCGACAGGGATCACGACCTGGCACCACGCCAGCTTGTGAAATACCGGACCGATGATGGAGAAATCTACGAGGTCCCCTTCGCTGATGATGCGGAAATCCCCGAGGAGTGGATGTGCAAGAACGGTAAGCTCGGCACCCTCGTCGAGGGTGAGGGAGTGGAGTCCAAGCCGGTCAAGCCCCCACGTACCCACTGGGACATGCTTCTTGAGCGTCGTTCCATCGAGGAGCTCGATGTTCTCCTCGAGGAGCGGATCGAGGCGCTGCGTAAGCGTCGTCGTAACGCAGCCAAGCTGCTCAAGGCCCAGCAGGAGGCCGAGGAGGCGGAGAAGGCAGCCGAGTAGCGCCTCCCCCACCTTAAAGAAGGCGGTGCCCCCAACCATCAAACTGGTTGGGGGCACCGCCTTTGGTGCTCGACTGGTGCTTGTCGACGAAAAGACCCGCTAGAACCAGTCGTTGCGCTTGCGCCAGTGCTTGTACTCGTAAGCGACCAGGCCGGCGATCTCCTTGGACAGCTCCTTCGCCTGAGTGGCGCGGTGCTTCAGGCCCCAGCGGGTGACCTCCAGGAGGGAATCCTTGACGAAGCTGCCATCCAGCTTGGATTCACCGATCTCGCGTTCGGTGAAGGTGATGGGCACCTCGCGGACATCGAAGCCCATCTCCACAGCACGGTAGGCGATCTCCACCTGGAAGATGTACCCGGCCTTGGAGAGTTCATCCATGGGCAGGGCCTCCAGGACCTCACGGCGGAACACCCGGTAGCCGGCGGTCATGTCGGACAGCCCGGTGCCCAGTGCCAGGGAGATGTAGATGTTGCCGCCCTTGGACAGCACCCAGCGGTCCTTCGGCCAGTTGACCACCTTGCCGCCGGGGATGTAGCGGGAACCGATGACCAGGTCCGCGCCGTTGTCGATCTCGGCGAGCAGGAGATGGAGCTGCTCGGGTGCGTGGGAGCCGTCGGCATCCATCTCGCAGAGGTTGCTGTAGTCGCGGTCCAGACCCCAGCGGAAACCGGCGAGATAGGCGGCGAAGAGTCCATCCTTCTCGGTGCGGTGGAGCACGTGGATGTGGTCGTCGGCGGCGGCCAGCTCATCGGCACGGTCACCGGTGCCGTCGGGGCTATTGTCATCCACGATGAGCACGTCCACCTCCGGGGTGGCGGTGCGCACCCGGTCAACGATCAGGGGGAGGTTCTCCAGCTCGTTGTAGGTGGGGATGATGACCAAGGTGGTAGCGGTAGCCCCTGGTGCCTCTTTGCTCATCGGGGTGGGCCTCCTTGTCCGCATGACACGGACCTAGTTGTGAAGATGGATGGGGTCATTTGCGACGTGTGGTCGCGCGGGCCGATGCAGCACGCTGTTTACCCGCACCGGAGGAGTTCCCCCCTCGGGATGACGGGGCTGTCTTCTTCGCCGGTTGTTTCCGCGAAGCCACCTTCTTGGATGGCTCCGACGTACCAACCCGGTTCCGGGAATGTGCGTTGAACCACAGGGCGGCGATGCCGGCCAATGTTCCCATGATAACCAACACCAATTCAACATAGAAACCCACACGGGCTGCAAGTGTGACGGTCTGCTTCAGTGGGATGTCCGCGGTGAGGGTGGCGGCCTCGAAAATCCGGGTGCTCTGCTCCACGGTCCCATCGGGCAGAACGATGGCGGAGACACCCGAGGTGGCGGCCACCACCACGGCACGGTCGAATTCAATGGCCCGCATGCGGCTCATGGCCAGCTGCTGGTAGGTCATGTCGGTGAAACCGAAGGTGGCGTTGTTGGTCGGCGTGGAGAGGAACTCCGCCCCGTTGGCGATCGCGTCCCTGCCCGCCTGGTCGAAGATCACCTCATAACAGGTCTGGATGCCCACCACCACGGCACGACCCAGGCTGGCGGCGTTCATGCTCACCGTGCCGGCGCCGTCGCCCGGTTTGAAATCGCCCGCGGCATCCACCCACGGGGAGAACAGTCGAAAGAACTCCCGGAAGGGCATGTACTCGCCGAAGGGTTGGAGGTATTTCTTGTGGTGGTACTCCCCCGCCCCGGTCTCGGGGTCGAAGACCACCATGGTGTTGCGGGCACCGACCTCATCACGGGTGATGGTGCCGACCAGGATCGGGGCCTGCGCGGCATCCACCGCCGAGTTGATGAGGGCGGCGGCCTCCGGGTCGGTGAACGGGTTGACATCGGAGGAATTCTCCGGCCAGATCACCAGATCCACCTGCTCGTCGATGTTTCGGGTTTCCCGCACGTGGTTGGCCAGCACGGCACGGCGCTGGGCGTTGAAGTCAAGGCCCATGCGTGGAACATTGCCCTGAACGGCGGCCACCGACACCGCTTCCGAGCTGGTGCCGTCCCGGTCGATGTAGAGGGAGGTGGTCAGGCCCATCAGCAGGACCAGGGCGGCCACCCCGAGTCCCATGAGGCGCTCACGGTTGATCAGTACCACCGCGAGCCCCACCGCCACGAACACGGTGGCCGCGGTGACCAGGGCGGGCCCACCGAGGGAGACCAGGTTGGCCAGGGGGCCGTTGATCTGTCCCCAGGCCAGGCGCACCCAGGCGAACCCGCCGAAGGGCCAGCTACTGCGCAGGTACTCCACCGCCACGTAGAACAGGGGGAACAGGAATGCGCCCCACCTGCGCCACCTGGCCAGTGCCACGCCTCCGGCACCGAGGGCGATGGAGTACAGCGCCAGTGTCACCGCCAGGGCGATATAGGGCAGATTGCCCACGAACTCCCCGATCCACGGCAACAGCAGCAGATACTGGATCAACCCGTGGATGAAGCCGTAGAGCATGCCCTGGGCGATGGTCGGTCCGGCCGCCACCCGATCACCACGACCACCACGGCCCCCACTACTCCAGGGCGCCAGGGAGATATACAGCAGGGCGGTGCCGACGATACCGGCGAGGAACCACCCGACGGGTTCATGGGAGGCATAGACGAGAAGGCCACCGAGAGCGGCGATGGTCCCGCGGATGAGAACGGTCACTTATCCCGGTCCTCGCCATCAGAGAGGCCGGAGGGGTCGTCATCGGTTTTCCCGTCACGCGGGGTACCGAAGTCCTCGGGGCGCAGATCTGAAGTCCACTCCTGGATCTCCTCCTCATCGAGGATGATGGGGCGGGCGGTCTGCTCGGGGGTGGCGCTGGCTGCTCCGAAACCACCGTAGGAGGTCTGGGGGCGGAAACCGTTGGCGGCCTGGAAACCACGGACGCCGAGGTCCTCGATCGCGGTGCGCAGCCGCCTGGCCAGCGTGCGCCGGATGAGCGCGCGGGTGGGTGGGAACATCAGGAGCAGTCCCAGCACGGAGGTGACGAATCCCGGCATGACCACCAGGATGGCACCGGCGGCGGTGAGACCGAAGTTGCCGGCGATGGCCCCGGGGTTACCCTGCCCGGATTTCTGGGCGATGGCGGCGGCACGGCTGATGCGTTGCATCTCCACGGCGGCGAGGATGAGGCCACCGAAGAAGGCGAGGAACAACAGGCCGATGGCCCAGCCGATCCCCAGCCACATGACCACCGCCATGAAGGCGAGGATTTCAATGACAAAGTACGGTATTGCTATTGCTGCAGGCACACCCCAACCCTACCTGCACAGGCCGACGCGACCTACCGCGGAGCTCATGCCCCGTGGAGCCGGTCGAGGAGCCATCCGGAGTGGTCGGTGAGGTGCCGGAAGTAGGGACCGAAGTGGTTGAGGCCGGTGCGGCCGGGCACACGGGGCAGACCGGACTCATGCCAGGTGACATCGGCACCGCGTGCCACCCACCGGTCGCGGACGTCGCGGACCTGATGGACGGGGATGACATCGTCGTGGGTGGAGCCCCACAGCAGGACGGGGATGCCCGGGGTGATGCGTCCGAGTTGCTGGCGTTCGAATTCCCTGAGGACACCGGGGAGGTCGTCGAGGATGTCACCGAGGGATTGTCCCGTGGTGGTCCAGGAGGTCGTGTTCTCATACGCGCTGGTGATGACGGTGCCGCCGGCGCAGGTGGCGATGTTGCGGAGTATCTCCGTGAGGCCGTGCGAGGTGAGGACGGGGAGGATCTCGTCGTGAAGCTCAGGCCGGGTGGCGGCGAGCCCGGCGACGGCGTAGGCGATGACCCCGGTGAGCATGCCGCCGTCGACGGCGCGCAGGACACCCGGCAGGTCGGAGGGTGGGGCCCCGACCACGGCGGCGATGGGGTTGATGTCCGGGGTGGTGCGACTGAGTTGGGCGGCCCAGCCCACCGCGCCTCCACCCTGGGAGAAACCCCAGAGGCCGAGGGGTTGGTCGGGTGTGATGCCGAGGTGGCGGGCGGCGCGGATGGCGTCGACAAGCGCCCCTGCTGCGGTGATGGAGTCGCAGTAGTACTGGATGCCGGCAACCGGGTCGCGTGGATAGTCGATGAAGATGACATCGACGCCCTGGGCGAGGAACCAGGTGAGCACGGGCAGTTCGTAGGCGGCGATCGCGTCGACGGGGCGGTCGGGGAAGACGCTCAGGCCGATGGCGCAGGTGTGGGAGGGGTCGCAGTGCGCGGCCACACCCTGGGTGGAGGGGGCGAAGGCGACGACGGGCCGTGGGGTGTCACGCAGATGGGGTGTTTTGGAGAGGCACACTCCCCCGGTGGCGGTGATCGCCCTGCCGGTGGGGTCCTCGGTGATGTATTCGAAGCGGTAGGAGCTGGCGGGGTTGAGTTCGCCGCGGGTACCCAGAACGCGAAGGGGTGCGACGTTGACCAGCGTGCCGGGTTCCATGCCGGGTGCGCTGGTGGCGGTACCGAAGTCCGGGACGGCCGTGGGGTCGGGGATGATCTGCGACCCGGCGCGATCGGGGCGGCGTTGGCGTCCGGTGAGCAGGCGGGTGAGGGAGCGTGCGCTTTCGTCGATCAGGGGCAGCAGGACGCGGCGGGTGGCGGCGTGGTTGCCGGCACGGATGACCCGTGTGGCGGTGAGGTCCTTGTATGCTGCCGGTGCTGCCATGGGGCCCACACTATTGTTTTCCCGGTTGTGGTGCACAGGCGGTTATCATGTTGCGCATGCATTCCCATGATGAGTTCTCCTCCTTTGTCCAGACCGTTGATGGCCTGACCGCTCGTATCCGGGTGCCCGGTGGGCGGGTGCGTGCCGAGCAGTGGGAGGGGTTGGCTGATGTGAGTGAGCGGTTCGGGGATGGGCAGTTGCATCTGACCTCGCGGGGTAACCTGCAGATCCGTGGGGTGCGGGATGAGGAGGCGGTCGCATCAACGCTTGCCGGGCTGGGCCTGGGGGTGGCGCCGTCGATCATGTGTGCTCCCCTGTCTCCCTCTCTGATGGCGCTTGTCGACGCCCTCGTCCCCCACCTTCCCGTCAGCGGCCCGGTGGTGGGGATTGATGCCGGTGACGGTGCGATCCTGGCCAAGGGCCCGGATGTGGGTCTGGTGGCCCAGGGTGATGGTGGGCGGTTCCATCTGGTGGTCGGTGGGGATCCCACCGGTGTGGTTGTCTCTGCGGATTCCGTGGTGGAGGTGGTGACTGCCGCTGTTGCGGGTCAGGAGGTGGCGGATCTGAGTGTGGACAGGTCTGAGATGGTGCTTCCGACGGTGGATGGTCGGCAGGCCCCGATCGGGTGGATGCAGGACGGTGAGGTGGTGACACTCGGGGCCGGTCTGTGGGAGGGGCGGATGGAGGCGCAGCTGGCGCGGTTCCTCGCCGCGATTGAGACTGATATCCGCATCACCCCGTGGCGGTCCGTGGTGATCCATGGGCTCTCGGATGCGGTGGCGGATCAGGTGGTGAAGGTCCTGGCCCCCATGGGGTTGATCTTCGATGCCAACTCCCCCTGGTTGGCCGACTAGGACTATCCGGCTGGGACTATTTCGACACAGGGCCGGCGGATACCGGGGTGTGTGTCGAAAAAATCGAGGTATCCGCGCGGGATAGTGTGAATTTTTCGACACATCTTCCCCATCGGAGGGCAGGTGTGTCGGTTTAGACGCCGGTGGGCACCAGGGGTTTGGTGGCGCGCCACTGGGTGATGGCCTCGGTGTCGGTGTCGTCGATGGAGATCCCCACCCGGCGCAGGGTGCCACCGTAGCGCTGCTGGTAGGTGCTCAACTCTGCGGCCTCCTCCTCGGTGGGGGCGTTGATCACCATGTGTCCCCCGGGGCGCAGCATGGACCAGGCGGTGATGACCACCAGCTCATCACCCAGTCCGCCGCCGACATAGATGGCATCCGGTGCCACGGCGTTCGGGCCACTGGCGTACCGGGCGTCCTTGAGTGCCCTGGGGGCTGCCCCCATGACCTCGAGCCAGGGCACACCCAGGCGGGTGGCGTTGCGTTTGATGCGCGCGGAGCTGTCCGGGTCGGGGCAGAAACAGATGGCGTGGGCGCGGGTGCGGGTGAATCCGCCGCTGGCCAGGCCGACGGCGCGCAGCCATTCGATGGCCACGGAACCCGTGCCGCCGCTGATATCCCACAGCAGCTGACCCGGAACCGGGCGCAGGGCGGAGACCGTCAGTGCCCTGATATCGGCATCGAGCAGCTGTCCCTCGTGTTCATAGGACTCCTCCCCCAGGCCCGGGAGCAGGGAACGGCGGTGTGTCTGTCCCCCGAGGGGTGGAGATACCGCGATCACATTGAGGGTGGAGACCGGCCGTGGGGGTTGCGCGGCGGTGCCGGCGGTGATCTCCTCATCCGGGCTGCCGAGGTCGCTGAGCACGGTGAGGTCATGGTGGTCATACCCCATCTCGCACAGCAGCCCGGCGATGTCGGTGGCGCTGAACTCATCGCGGCCCATGACCAGGAATTTCCCCCCGGAGTCAATGAGCGGGATGAGGGTTTCCAGGGACCGGTTGGTCAGGGAGGCAACCGGGGTGCGTTCCAGGGGCCAGCCCAGGCGGGCACACGCCAGGGAGACCGACGATGGTGCCGGGATGACGGTGATGCGGTCGGGTCCCAGTACCTCGGTGAGGGTGGAGCCGATGCCGTGGAACATGGGGTCACCGGCGGATAGGACCACCACATGCAGACCGGCGAGGCTCTTGAACAATCCCTCCAACGCAGGAATGCGTGGTTCCGGCCAGGGGCGGCGCTCCCCCCGGACGGTGTCGGGAAGGTGGTTGAGCTGGCGCCAGGAACCGATGACCACATCGGCGCGCAGCAGGGCGGTCTGTGCCTTGTGCCCCAGTTCGTCGAAGCCATCCTCACCGATACCGACCACGGTGATGGACTCCCGGGGGCCCCGCGGGCTGGTGCTGGTGGCCACGTCCGTCTGGGGATCACCATCGACCACGGCGAACCGGTGGGGTGTCACGGATTCCTTCCGTGCCGCTGCGCCGGAGGTGTGGACGGTGATCGGTTCGCTCATGACATCTGATTCTAGCGAGAGCTGGTTACTGCTGGTGCCGGTGGGGTTAGCGTGGCATCCGGCGCCAGAGGGGGCGTGGCACCGTGCGCATGATCCAGGCCAGCAGTCGCAGACGACCCGGGATCCACAGTGTGGCACTACCCCGGCCGGTAGTGATCCGGTCCACCACCGCATCGGCGACATCCCCCGGGTACACCGACATCGGTGCCGGTGACATGCCGGTGGTCATGGAACCGATGACAAAACCTGGCCGGGCGGTGATCAAGGACACCGCTGAACCGTGCAGTGCATCGCTGAGCCCCTGACAGAAGGCATCCAGGCCGGCCTTCGTGGAGCCGTAGACATAGTTGGCCCGCCTCGCACGCCACCCGGCGATGGAGGAGAACGCCACGATCGTCGACCTGAGATCCTGGGTGCGGAGCTCGTCGGCAAGCACCGTCAACATGGACACCTGCGCGGTGTAGTCGAGGGTGGCGATCTCCACGGCGTGGGCCTCATCGGTTTCCGCCCGGGCCTGATCACCCAGGATCCCGAAAGCCACCACCGCGCATGTGATCGGGCCGGCCAGGTCGCATGCCTGACGCACCACCGCGCGGTGGGAGCCCAGATCGGTGGCCTCGAACTGCACCGGGTGCACAGCGGCAGCGCCCAGTGTCTCAAGCTCCGCGGTGAGCTCCCCCAGTGCCTCGACCCGGCGCGCCGCCAGCACCACCTGCTCACCGGGGGCCAGGCGGCGGGCGATCTCCCCGCCGATGTCACTGGTGCCCCCGAGGATGAGGATGCTCACTGCAGGTCCTTCGGCTGGTTGTTGAGGGTCTCACAGCCATCGTCGGTGATGACCACAATGTCCTCGATGCGTGCGCCGTGCACACCCTCGATGTAGATGCCCGGTTCGATGGAAAAGGCCATGCCGGGTTCCAGGATGAGGTCATTGCCGGCCATGATGAAGGGTTCCTCGTGGGTGGACAGGCCGATGCCGTGGCCGGTGCGGTGGATGAAGTGCTCCCCGTAGCCGACGGCCTCAATCGCCATGCGGGCGGCCTGGTCGACCGAGGCTGCGGTCACGCCGGGGCGTGCCTGGGCGACGGCGGCGAGTTGTGCGGCGTGGAGGGCGTCGTAAAGCTTCGTGAACTCGGGGTCACGCTGGGCGTCCGGCCCGCCGACCACGTAGGTGCGGGTGCAGTCGGAGTGGTAGCCGACGCCGAAGGTGCCGCCGATATCGACGACCACGACGTCGCCGGTGGCCAGCACGCGGTCGGAGAAGCTGTGGTGGGGGTTCGCGCCGTTGGGCCCGGAGCCGACGATGATGAAATCCACGGCGGTGTGTTCGGCGAGGATGAGTTCCTCCAGGTCGGTGGCCACGTCGCGTTCGGTGCGCCCGTCGACAAGCAGGGACGGCACCTTCGCGTGCACCCGGTCGATGGCGGCACCGGCGTCACGCAGCTGGGTGATCTCGGCGTCATCCTTGGACACGAACAGTTCCTTGAGCACCTGCACGGCCAGTTCATAGCGGATCCCCACCGGCAGCAGCTCCTGGAACGGCAGGAGGTGATCGGCGGTGATCGAGGAACCGATCCCCACCCCCATCATCTCCATGCCGAGCGGATCCAGGGCGTCCACGGCGAGCTGATGGGCATTCTCCCCGTCCACCCAACCGCGGACCGTGATGTCGAGGTCCGGGATGGCGGACAGGGCGAGATCGCCGCGGTCCACGGCGGGCAGGATGATGGTCGGGGTTCCCAGCACCGGGATCACCAGTGCGGTGAGGCGCTCATGGGTGGTAAGCCACGAACCGGTCAGATATGCCAGTTCGGCGCCGGTGCCGATGATCAGGCCGTTGAGACCTGCGCTGGCGGCACCGGCCTGCGCGCGTTCGAGGCGTTCGGCGTAGACCTCGGTGGGGAAGATATTGCTGGAGGGATCACTCATGGCATCCAAGCCTAGTAGCCTGGGCAGGTGTGCGATCCAACCACACTGTCCGCCTGAGTGCGCCGGGACGTTATGCGTCCGGGTTTCTGGTCTCGAAAGCGCTTGTCGACGCCTCCCTCTCCGCCCACCTCGACCCCGGCGCGCGCGACTTGCCGTCCCACGTCTCCGACCGTGCGGAGTTCGTGCTCACCGCGGCGCATTTCCTGCGGGGGTCAGGTGGTTCTTCCCCGATCCGGGTGCGTGGGGTGCGCCTGTCCGGCACGGCGCGGGAGCATGTGTCCATTTTCGGCACCGACATCGGTGTGGCGCGTCTGGCTGCTCCGGCGCCAACCCGTCAACTGCCGATGCTCTCACCCACACCGATCGGATTCGGTCAGCGCACGGTGACCTACGGTTTCGGTGGGCGTTCGACGGCGTTGGTACCGAAGGAGCTCCCCGGCAGGGTGCTGGCGAGGGTTCCCTTCGCGCTCTCCCGCAACCCGTTCACCCGGGTGCGTCATGGCGTGATGGTGTTCAACCATCCTGAGCCTGCGATCCGTGGTGATTCCGGCGGGCCCGTTCTCTCAGATGGCCTGGTCTACGGGCTGCAGTCAATGATCACCGATCCCCTGGGCTTCAATACCCGGGTGGCCACCGTGGCGGCCCTGGCTCCCCATCTTCCCGCCATCCGGCGTGCCATGGAGCAGCTCGGGGATACCAAGCAGGAATGAGGAGGCAGCAATGACCACCCACGATAAAGACAGACAACCCATCCCCGAGCCTGACCGGGCCCGGGAGGCCGAACGTCGGCGACGAATGGCCAAACTGCGTCAGGACAGTGCCAGGCGGACCCTGGAGGTCATCGAACAGAAATTCCCCGACCTGAAGACCGGTAACTAGATATCGCCACTTTTTCGACAGGCGACGATCATCAGGATCATCTCATCCAACCTATAAAATGCCCTGGCTAGGTGGCCCCCGTGTCGATATTCATAACGACCGAGGCGGGTCGAGAAAATCACCAACAAGCATGAAGGGAGAACACCATGAACCCCGAAAAATACACCTATCAAATCTCATGGTCAGAGGACGACGGCGAATACATCGCCACCGTGCTTGAGTTTCCCTCCCTATCCTGGCTGGACCCCGACCGTGCACAGGCAGAACAGGGACTGCTGAACCTGGTGGCCGAGGCTCTGGAGGACATGACTGAGTCCGGAGAGAGGATACCCACCCCCAGAAAGTGTCTTTAAACCCCTGGCCCAGCAGGGCAAACATGCCGGACCAGGGGTTTCATCAGTCATGATGGTGCGCTAGCTACCAATTGCCACCACACCACGGCGGATGGCGTCAATACCCTGTCGGGCGGTGCGTGCCATCTCATCACTGTAGGAGGTCTTGGCCACCTGCTCCAGCAGATCAATGACCTGGCGGCACCAGCGCACAAAGTCACCCGGGGTGAGTTCCGCACCGTTTTCCGCAGCCGCAGCCATGCAGTACCCGAGGGGTGCGCCGGCGGCCCACTGGTGGATGGCCATGGCGAACCCGGCTTCCGGCTGGCGGGTGAGGGGCAGGCGGTGGCGGCGCTCGTCGTCGACAAGCTCGGACCAGATGCGTTCGGTGTGGTTCATGGCCTCGGCCATCGCCTCAGTGACCGCCTCCGGGGAGCCGCCGGTCTCGCGGCGGTTCTCAAAGGTGCACATGCTCACCACACCGGCCAGCTCCGCCGGGTCCAGCCCCTCCCAGATGCCCCGCTTGAGACACTGGGCAACGAGTAGATCCGATTCGTTGTGGATCTTGGCCAGACGCTCGCCCTCCTCGGTGATCACCGGGTTGTCCGGATCGGCGTAGTCGACATAGTCCATCTCACTGAGCAGGGAGAGGATGCGTTCGAAGGTACGGCCCAGGGTCTCCCGTGCCCGGTCCACCGTTCCGGTCAGTTTGTTCAGGTCCCGCTGTTTGCGCAGCATGCGCTCGGCGGTGCGCGCCAGCTGTTCACGATCCGGCCAGTGGTGGGCCTCATGATCACGGATGAGGGTGCGCAGTTCATTGATCCGGGCGTTGGGGCGCACCCGGGCGGTATCGCGCATCTTGTTGGGTCGTTTGAAGTTGCCGCGCCGGAACAGCTCAGCCACCTGGCGGGCGAACCGGCGTGGTGACTGGGCGGCACCGCGGGGCAGGCGCATGTGTCCGACCACAATGGGGGCGTTGTTGAAGGACTCTGCGTCGATACGCCCGGACCACCCGGACTCGGTGGTCACCCATGGGCGGGGATCACGGGCCTGGTTGGCCGGGGTCATCACCACCGCGAGCACCGGGCGTTTACGGCCCGGCATGGCGATGACCTCACCGACCTGCAGCTTGGACAACACGGTGGTCACCTCCGCGTGGCGCTGCTCCATACTGTCACGGCGGTGGGTCTTCTCCTCCTCATTGAGTTCACGGCGTAACTCCATGTACTCCAGGAAGGACTCTACCGCGGTCTTATCCGGCGACACCGCCGGGTTGGTGGCGGTGATCTCCCGGTCAAGCTGAGCACGCAGCTCCTCGACCTTGCGTTCCGCGCGTTCGATCTCCCGGACATCACCGACCACCGAGCCGTCGGCCTGGAACTGGGCGAAGGACTTCTCCAGCAGACGCAGCGACTGCTCATACCCGATGGTTTTCAACAGGTTCACCGACATGTTGTACCCGGGCTGGAAGGTGGAGATCAGCGGGTAGGTGCGCGTGGAGGCCAGCCCCGCCACGAAACGGGGATCCATCGCCGGTGACCACTGCACCACAGCGTTACCGAGGGTGTCGATACCCCGTCGTCCTGCACGTCCCGTCAGCTGGGTGTACTGGCCCGGGGTGAGGTCCACATGGCCCTCCCCGTCGAACTTGACCAGTTTTTCCAGCACCACGGTGCGCGCCGGCATGTTGATGCCCAGGGCCAGGGTCTCGGTGGCGAACACCGCCCGCACCAGCCCCTTGACGAACAACTCCTCCACGATGTGGCGGAACGCCGGCAGCATGCCCGCATGGTGGGCGGCGAACCCCCGCATCAGCGCCGAACGCCACTGTTTGAAGTTGAGGACCTGCAGATCCTCCTCTGGGATGCCCACCACACCGGCGTCGATGATGCGGGCGATCTCCTGGGCCTCGTCCTGATCGGTGAGGATGAGCTTGGAGCGTAGACACTGATACAGCGCCCCATCACACCCGGCGCGGGAGAAGATGAAGGTGATGGCGGGCAGCATGTTCATCCCCTGCAGGATCCGCAGCACCTCGGGTCGGCCGAGGGGGCGGTGGCGGTCCTGTTCGCGCACCTGGCCGGAACGGCGGGTATCCCGGTTCTGCCTGCCATCATCACGACCGCGATCGCGTCCCCCCTTGGCGCGGGTGCGGAAGCCCTCGCCGGAGCGGTACTCAGAGCGCCCCGGTTCGCTGGCCTGTGAGTTGAGGCGGTCGATGGTGGCCTCCAGCTGCTTGTTCAGGCGGCCGTCGGTACCGGGTTCGAACAGGGGCAGCACCTTGCGCTGGACCATCATGTACTGGTCCAGGGGTACGGGGCGGTGATCGGTGACGATCACCTGGGTGTCACCGCGCACCGTGGTCAGCCACTCGCCGAATTCCTCGGAGTTGGACACGGTGGCGGACAGGCCGATGATCTTGACCGACTCGTCGAGGTTGAGGATGACCTCCTCCCACACCGCACCACGGGAGGCGTCAGCCAGGAAGTGGATCTCATCCATGACCACGTGGCTGAGTCGCTCCAGGGCGAAGGACTGCCCGTAGATCATGTTGCGCAGCACCTCGGTGGTCATCACCACGATCTCGGCATCATGGTTGATGGAGACATCACCGGTGAGCAGTCCCACGGCATCGGCGCCGTGCTTGGCCACCAGGTCGTGGTATTTCTGGTTGCTCAGCGCCTTGATGGGGGTGGTGTAGAAACACTTGGTCCCCCGCGACAGGGCGAGGGAGACGGCGAATTCACCGACGATGGTCTTGCCGGCACCGGTGGGTGCACACACCAGCACGCCGTGGTCACCTTCCACTGCCCTACAGCCCTGGATCTGGAAATCATCCAGATCAAAGCCGAGGTCGGCGACGAATTCTGACAGGTGGGTACCCGGTTCGGGAGTAAAACTCATGCCCCCAGGCTACCTAACCGCCTCTCAGAGCACGTCGTCGAAGGCTGATCCGCCGTGGGTGAAGCGTGTCGACGTCCGGTTGTCACCCCGGTCGACATCAACCGGGGCCGGTGGTTCCACCGGCTGGGGTGCCCCCGTGCCGCCGGGTGCGTCATCTAGTGGGGAGGCCGAGAGATCATCGGCGTCCAGCCATTCGGGGCGCTGCCGGTCACGACGCTTGTCGTTGATTCGGCAGAACTGGATGGCGATCTCCACCAGCAATGTCAGGGACAGGGCGAGCACCAGCATGGAGAAGGGGTCCTGGCCGGGTGTCATGAAGGCCGCGAATACGAACAGGATCATGATGATCATGCGACGCTTGTCCTTGATGGCCTCATACTGCAGGATGCCGACCACATTGAGCATGATGATGATCAGGGGCACCTCGAAGCTGACACCGAAGATCAGCAGCAGGGAGAGCAGGAAGTTGAAGTAGCGTTCACCGGTCAGGGCCGCCATGCTGGCCTCATCACCGATGGTGAGCAGGAAATCCAGGCCGAAGGCGACGACGAAGTAGGCCAGGACCGCACCCGCGACGAACAGCAGGACCGCGATGGAGACAAAGATGAAGGTCCACCGCCGCTCGTTCTTCATCAGCCCCGGGGTGATGAAACCCCAGATCTGGGACAGCCACACCGGGGAGGCCAGTACGAGACCGACCAGGCCGGAGACCTTCAGTCGCAGCATGAAGGGGTCAAAGGGGCCGGTGGCCAGCAGGCGGCAGTCATCGGTCTCGGAGGCGGAGAAGGATGCGCGTGCCTCCGGTGGCAGCGAACAGTAGGGCTCGCGCAGGATCTGACCCAGGCTGGGGGTTCCCCAGAGGGAGGTCTGGTACCAGATGAAGGCGAGGATGGTGCCGACGAGAATGCCGGCCAGGGAGATCAGCAGACGCCGACGGAACTCCTGGATGTGCTCCACCACCGACATGTCTCCCGTGGCGGAGGTTTTCCTCCCACGCCGCAGCAGCTTCTTCCGGGGCCTGTCAACCCCGGCCCTCTGTGAATCAGACACTTTCTGCCACCCTCATCCGAAACGGTGGTCCACACCGGCGTGGGTGTGGACCGTGTGATCAACCGACAACGCACCGCAACTTGGTATGACTGTTCGTTACGGTGCGCATGACAAACATGGTGTTACGGGGTGCGGTTGGGATCCTCGTAGTTCTGGCGGTAATCCGGCTGCTGCGGCTGGTTCTGGTAGTGCTGCTGGAAGTTGGGCTGCTGCAGGTTCTGGGGAGCCTCGATCTGCTGTGGGTGCTGGTAACCCTGCGGCTGCTGTTCCGGCTGTGCCGGGGTCTCATCATCCTTCTGCATCTCCTTGACCTCGGATTTGAAGATGCGCATGGAGCGACCGATGGAACGGGCCGCATCCGGAAGCTTCTTCGCACCGAACAAAACGATGATCAGCAGGACGATGATGGCGATTTCCCAAGGTCCGAGACTCATTGGTGTGTTACTCCAAATTCACGTTGTACAAGCAATCCTGACACCACATTGCCGGTGAGAGCTAGAGGCCGCCGGTGACACTTGTGGATAGATCTACCCGGAGGTAGACGAGCTGTTTCTTACTTTAGTTGATGATCGTATGCAGACAAACCTACGGATATCTTCGCTTCGATGGATTCAACCAGAGTTGTCGGTCCGGTTACCTGCATCCGGTCTGCCTGACTGATACTAAACCTGATGAACCAGTCCCGCGAGTAGAGCGGTCGCGATGCCGGCACCCAGGTGATGCCGTCCGCATCGGTGACGTACTCCGATTCATCGGATAAGTCCATGGACATGTAGTCGGCCAGCCAGGTGGCATCCTCCCGCAGGAGGAAGAAGACCCGGTCGGTGTCCGCACCGGCATCGAAAGGATCATCGGCGGAAAAACGCAGGCGGGCCAGATGCGGCTGGGCAGTCTCGGCGGTGATGATGATGTCCCGGATCCGGTCGATACGGAAGGTCCGGTGCTCCCCGGAGTCCTCCTCCCAGGCACGCACATACGCCTCGCCCTCATGGGTGAAGATCCGCGCCGGGCTGACCTGACGGATCCTCGTGGTGTCGGAGCTGTGGGAGTGGTAGGTGAAACACACCTGCCTGTTCTGCTGCATGGCATCACGGAGGACCGCCAGGGTGGCATTGTCCCCGCCATCCTCATCATCAGCGACGGAATCGTAGACCGCGGTGGTGTAGTCCCCCATGATCCGACGCAGTTTCTCCGCAGCAGAGACCACCGCGGCCTGATCAGTGAGCCCCGGGAGGTTCTCCAGGGATTCCAGGGTGAGCAGCAGGACACCGGCCTCCGTGGGTGTCAAGCGTAAGGGCTTGTCCATCCCCTGGGCGTTATGGATCTTCACCGAGGTGTAGCTGTGTTCGAGTTCCACCAGGTCACCGGGCAGGAGACCCGGCAGGCCACACATCCACAGCCGGTTGAGGTCCTCCATGATCTCCGCGGGCTGCAGGCCGAGGTCACGGGCGGCCTCCATGACGGTGCGCTCAGGGTGGTGCTGGAAATACGGCAGCAGGTTCAGCTGCCGGGTCAGTTCATCGATTCTGCGTGCGGGACGCGCCATGGTGCTAGCTGCTCCTCTCGTGCGCGGTGGTCAGCAGGGCGACGACCTCGTCGATGACATCCTGTGGTTGCGTGACGACGGCCTCCGGGGCGTGGGCGGCGGCGGTGCGCACCAGCCAGGTACGGTCGACATCCTTGAGCAGCCACCGGTTGTCACCGAGTGGGGTGCCCTCCGAGGTCAGGGCCACCGCACGACCCTGCTCGACGATGAGGTGGGCGTCGACAAGCTCACTGCCGCGACGCAGCTGGGCGCGCACCACCTCCTGGAGGTTGGCGGCAGGCGGCGCCGGGTTCTCGACCTGATCATCAAGCACCCTGACCTGACTTGTGCGTGTGACACGGAAACAGCGGACCTGGTCGCGATCGAGGTCGTGGCCGACCAGGTAGATGCGGTCGCGTTCAGGCACCAGGCCCCAGGGGTCCATGGTGCGGAGTTCCGGGGCCTCGGTGCGGTTGCGGGTGTAGGCGAAACTGATGCGGCGCCCAAGCCGGCGGGCGTGCAGGATGGCATCGAAATCAACGGCGGACAATGTCCGCAGATCACCGGCGGTGGACACTGCCATGCCGGCGGCCCCCAGATCCCGGTTGGCGCCGCTGGCGGCGATCTTCGTCCACCCGGAGCGGGCGAAAGCACCGAGTTCGAGCTCCTGCCCCATCTCCCCGGCCAGGCCCAGGACGGCGGCCTCCTCGGCGGTGAAGTCGATGTCCTGCAGTTCGTAGCCGTCAGGATCAAGGCTGTAGGCCTGTTTACCCTCATCGGGCCCGGAGGTGATTGTGTGGTCGTCGATGGGCACCCCGATCTTGCGGAGGGTTGCCAGGTCCCGTCGCAAAGCCTTCCGGAACGCATCCCCGGACAGGTGCCGATAACCCTCCAGGTTGGTGTGGATCCACGACTGGGTCAGATATTTCCGGTCATAGGACTCCGCACTGAGGAAGGCGAAGGTGAGGTTGATCTGACGTTCAAGGTCGTCTCTCCTGTTGGCCATTCAACCTCCTGGGCTGATCTTAAGTGCGGTAGGTCTCCGCGTGGGCTTCCATATAGGCGATGAGGGCGTCAACCTCCGCATCCACCGGGGAGAAGGGATCAGATAACTCCACCAGCTGCGGATCCGGTCGGTTGACCTTGTGACGCATCCAGTCGACCGTCACGGGTGCTCCCAGCTTATCGGCAGCTTTTAATATCCGCCCGCGGAGATGCGCGCGTGTCGTCTCCGGTGCATGGTCCACGGCGTGGTTGATGGCCTCATCAGTGGTCCAGCGGGTGATCATCCCCCGGTTCTGCAGGACACTGAACAGGCCACGTCCGGGACGGATGTCATGGTAGGTCAGGTCGATCTGGGCCAGGCGGGGATCATCGAGCCCGAGGTTGCCGCGGGTCTGGTAGCGGTCCAGCAGCTTCTTCTTGATCACCCAGTCGATCTCCTGATCCACCTGGGAGAAATCCTGGGTCTCAATGGCGCTAAGCATCCGTCCCCACAGGTCAAGCACCCGTGCCATCTCCTCATTGGAGGTGCCACGGGACTCCACACGGTGATCCAGCCAGCGTCGGGCGTGGTCAAAGACGACCTGCTGGATCTCCAGCGCGGAGCGGGTGGTTCCATCCTTGAGCTTCAGGGGGATCCGGCCGGTCTGATCACGGGCTATCTCCCGGATGGATTCGATGTCATTGGACAGTTCCATGTCCGGCAGGCCGAAATCGGCCTCGATCATCTCCAGGACCAGCAGCGTGGAACCGACCTTGAGGGCGATGGTGGGCTCGGCCATATTGGCATCGCCGACAATGACATGCAGGCGGCGGTACCGGTGGGAATCGGCATGGGGTTCATCGCGGGTGTTGATGATGGGACGCGACCGGGTGGTGGCACTGGAGACACCCTCCCACACGTGATCCGCGCGCTGGGAGATGCAGTACCCCAGGGGAAAACCCTCCCCCTTGGACATCGGGTTCGGGTGCTGGATCATCCCGGCGCCGCTGATGAGCTGGCGGGTGATGAGAAACGGCATGAGACGCCGCCCCAGTGCCTTGAGGGACACCTCACGGCGCACCAGGTAATTCTCGTGGCAGCCGTAGGAGTTGCCGATGGAGTCCACATTATTCTTGAACAGGTAGACCTGACCCCCGATGCCCTCTCTGGCCAGGGCGGCCTCAGCCTCAACGGCCATGCGGTTGACGATCACATCCCCGGCCTTCTCGGCGTTGATGAGCTGGGTGAGGCTGTCGCATTCAGCCGTGGCGTACTCCGGGTGGGAACCGACATCGAGATACAGCCGTGAGGCATTGGGGATGAAGATATTCGAGCTGGAGTATTTGTCCACCACGGGGCGGAAGAGATACTTGGCGATCTCATCGGGGCGCAGCCTGCGCACCTCCCCATCCATGCAGGTGATGCCGTATTCGGTTTCCACCCCCATGATCCGGCGCGTCAAGGCGCCGGTCTCGGGGTGCTGACCGGTGTGCGTGACCTCAGCGCTCAAGGGAACTACTCGCCGCCCTTTTGAACATAGGAGCGCACGAACTCCTCGGCGTTGTTCTCCAGGAGGCCGTCGATCTCATCGAGGAGATCATCCACACCCTCGGTGTTGACCTGAACCTGCCCGGCCGACTGGACCTGATCGTCGTGGTCGTCCTCACGTCCGCCACCGGCGGGGATCTGCGTCTGCCTGTCACTCACAAAATCACACTCCTGATCTGGGTTGTTCCCGGTTGGAACATGCTTATTAGGTTCACTTTAGTTGCTGTGCTGGAGGAGGCGACGTTAGGTACCTCACTTCGCGGGTCACAGTTCCCGCAGTTCGGTCAGGTTCCGGGAGCGGAGGGCCTCCAGCACCTCATCCGCATTGGTGGCGGTGTCGAGGATGGTGCCCACCTCCGCGCCGGTGAGCCCACCCAGCTCGGTGGTGAGGACCCGGACCTCGCTGCCTGCCGCGGTGGTGATGATCAGCGATTCCCAGTTCGCCGCGGTGATCGACTCCGGGAAGCGTTCGATCATCCGGCCCCGGAAGAAGGCACGGGAATCCTCCGGTGGTGTGGCCGCTGCCCGGGCGATCTCCTCGGCGGGGACCAGCTGGTGCATGCGGCCCTTGCGCACCAGGGCGTGGTGGAGGCTGCGCGCCGGGTCGATGTCGGCATACTGCAGGTCCACGAGCTTGATCTTGGCATCATCGATGGCCAGGCCCCGGCCTAGGAAGGACTGAATCAGTGCCCATTTGGCGGTCCAGTCCAACAGGTGGGAGGTCTTGAGCGGATCCTCGGCGAGCAGGTCCATGACCTCCTCCCACAGCGCCAACACCCGGGTGTCCACCTCGGAGAGACGATCACCCAGGGCGGTGACCACCCGGTCGCGGTAGGCCCCGAGGATCTCGAGGGCGGTGAGGCGGCGGGCGTCGACAAGCTCGAGTTGGTGGGTGAGGGTGAGGTCGTGGGAGATCGCCGAGACCTCGCGCACGGGTTGCTTCAGCTTCAGGTCGGTGAAGTCGCAGCCGGCCTCGATGGCGTCGAGCACCAGGGAGGTCATGCCGAATTTCAGCAGATTGGCGGTCTGGGACATGTTGGCATCACCGATGATGACATGCAGGCGACCCCAGTCCTCGGCGTTGGTGTGCGGCTCATCGCGGGTGTTGATGATGCCGCGGTTGAGGGTGGTCTCCAGGGAGATCTCCTGCTCGATGTAATCGGCGCGCTGGCTGATCTGGAACCCGGCGCGCTCGCCCTGCTGGCCGAGCCCGACGCGACCTGCGCCGATGATGACCTGGCGGGTGACGAAGAACGGGATGAGCGCCTGGGCGATGACATCGAAGTCGATGTCCCGGCGGTAACGGTAGTTCTCGTGTGCGCCGTAGCTGGCCCCCTTGCCGTCGACGTTGTTCTTGTAGATCTTCAACGGCGGGCAGGGATCATGCCCATCGAGCACCGACTTACCCTGGCTGGAAAATGCGGCGGTGTCCGCGACGGCCTGCATGAGGATGTGGTCGCCGGCGGCGTCATAGACCATCGCATCCCAGGCATTGGTGACCTCAGGTGAGGAGTACTCCGGGTGGGCATGATCGACATAGAAGCGTGCACCGTTGGTGATGAACACGTTGGCCACCCCGATGGCATGCGGATCCACCACGGGTGCCTGGTGGTAGCGGCGCAGATCGAACCCGCGACTGTCGCGCAGGGGGGATTCCTCCGAGAAGTCCCACCGCACGCGGTGCTCGCCGAATCCGCGCGCGCTGGCGTAGGACACCACCGCGTGGGTCGAGGTGACGATCGGGCTCACATGGGTATGCCCGGGGGTTGCGATGCCGTATTCGGTCTCTGAACCGATGAACCGTTCCATGGGTGACAGCTTAACGGGGCGGGCGGGGGCGTGTGATCAGGGCTTGGCGCTCACAGGCCAACAGATGAGAGTGATGTCTGGGTTAACGGGGCTGAAAACCGCGCAGTTGTTGTGGTGGGAGCAGATCCCGCCCACACCAGGTCACCCACACAGGCTCATGCAGGCCCCCGCGCGTACAGGCCAACAACTAAGAGCGATGTCTGGGTTAACACCCCCCAAAACCCCACAGCTGTTGTCCTGGGAGCGGATCCTGCCCCAGGGGCAGCCCCAGCCCCCTAGACCACCTCGACCTCAGCGACCCGCTTGCCCTGGCGTCCGATGATCCGGGTCCATTCATCGGGGTTGGAGGTGTTGGGCAGGTCCTCGCTCTGCTGGTTCTCCTGGTCGATGGCGTGGATGAGGTGCTCGGCGCTCAGGCCGGTGGTGCGGCCGTCGATGTGGTCCTTGATGGCGCTCTTCTTGGCCCGGTCGACGATGTTGGCGATCATCGCGCCGGAGACGAAGTCGTGGTAGTTGAGGGTTTCCACGGTGCCGTCGATGAGCGTGAGGCGCACGTAGGGCCGTGGGGTGAACAGGTGGTCCACGGCGGTGTCGATGAGCTCGTCCACGGGGGCGGCCAGCGGGATGGCGTCGGTGATGTAGCGGGCGAAGATGTCGCGGGCACCACTGCGGTTGGGGCGCTGGACACGGATCTTGATGTCGAGGCGTCCCGGGCGCAGGATGGCCGGGTCTATGAGTTCCTCACGGTTGGTCGCGCCGATGACGATGACATTGGACAGGTCCTCCACGCCGTCGAGTTCAGCGAGCAGCTGCGGGACCACGGTGGTTTCCATATCCGAGCTGATGCCGGAGCCACGGGTGCGGAAGATGGATTCCATCTCGTCGAAGAAGATGATCACGGGGCGGCCGTCACCGGCGAGCTCGCGGGCGCGTTCGAAGATGACACGGATCTGGCGTTCGGTCTCACCGACGTACTTGTTGAGCAGCTCCGGGCCCTTGACGTTGATGAAGTAGGAGGTACCGGCATCACCGATGCGCTGGGACAGGGAGTTGGCCACCGCTTTGGCGATGAGCGTCTTGCCGCATCCGGGAGGTCCGTACAGCAGCACGCCCTTGGGTGGGTGCAGCTTATAGGAGCGGTACATCTCCGGGTGCAGGAAGGGCAGTTCGACGGCGTCCTGGATCAGCTCGATCTGATCGTCCAGGCCACCGATATCGACGTAGGAGACATCGGGGGCCTCCTCCAGGGCGAGTTTGGAGATCTCGGTCTTGGGGATGTTCTCGAACGCGTACCCGGCGCGGCGGTCCACCAGGAGGGTGTCGCCGGGGCGGGGCAGTTTGCGGGTGCGGTCCATCAGGGGGCCTGCGAGTTTGACCACGCGTTCCTCACCGGAGCGGTCCGAGATCAGGGCACGGTCGCGGCCGATCATCTCCATGAGGGTGGCCAGATCACCGGTCTGCTCGAAGTCGCAGGCCTCGAGGATCTGGTTGCCCTCGCCGAGGCGTACCTGGACCCCGGGCATGAGGTCACCGGCGCACAGCATGGGTGACATGGCTACCCGCATGCGTCGTCCACCGGCGAAGATCTCGGCGTTGGTTCCGTCCTTGGACATCTCCAGGAAGGTGCCGTACAGCGAGGGTGGCTGTGCCATGTCCTCGAGCTGCTGGTACATCATGGACAGCTTGTCGCGGGAGGATTTGAGCATCTCCGCCAGTTTGGTGTTGCGGGCGCTCAAATCCTGGTTGGTGCGCTGGAGGGAGCGCACGTTGTCGGCGAGTCTGGTCATCTCCTCCCGGTTGAAATCGGAGAAGGAGTTGTGTGCAGCGGGGTCTGTCGATGAGGCCATGTCCCCCACTGTAGTCCCCGGGTTTCGGGGACTTCGGCGTTTACCGGTGCTTATCGACGCGCGCGTCGCTGGGGGCGCGGTGGGGTGACGCCGTCGGCCAGGCGTCGGGCCATGACCAGGAAGGCGGTGTGGGCGTTCATACGGTGTTCCGGGCGGGTGGCCAGTCCCTCGACCTTCCAGTCGCGGATGAGGGATTCCCAGGCGCGGGGTTCGGTGAAGCACTGCAGTTCACGCAGGCCCTCCATGACCTTCATCAGCTGGGGCACGGTGGCCACGTAGGTCATGAACACACCACCCGGGATGAGGAGGTTCTTGGACACCTCGAGGCATTCCCAGGGCTCCAGCATGTCCAGGACGATGCGGTCGACGGGGCCGCCGAGGTCCTCGACGGTGGCGTCCTTGAGATCACCCAGTCGGGGGTCCCAGGTGGCGGGGCGCTGCCCGAAGTACTCCTCGACGTTGTTGACGGCGAATTCGAGGTGATCCTCGCGGATCTCATAGGAGATCAACTTGCCCTCATGCCCGATGGCGCGCAGCAGGGCCATGGACAGAGCACCGGAACCTGCTCCGGCCTCCAGAACGCGGGCGCCGGGGAAGATATCACCCTCCACCAGGATCTGGGCAGAGTCCTTGGGGTAGATCACCGCGGCACCGCGCGGCATGGACAGCACGTGGTCGACCATGAGGTGGCGGAAGCACAGGAAGTCCGAGCCCATGGTGGACTGGACGACGGTGCCCTCGTCAGCACCGATGATCTCGTCGTGGGGGATCTGCCCGCGGTGAGTGTGGTAGCTGCTTCCCGGTTCCAGGATGATGGTGAAGTGACGACGCTTGGCGTCGGTCAGCTGAACACGGTCGCCTGCTTGGAACGGACCGGAGTAGGGCATGCGGGCCCTCACTTTCTTGAAAAACGTGCGTGGAACAACAGGGGTGAATCGGCGTTAATGTACCAGATAGGCCTCCAGTGCCTGTTCAAACCATCCCAGATCCTTCACCCCGGCCATCTCCCGGGCCGAGTGCATCGACAGCAGAGGGATGCCGACATCCACCGATGGGATGCCCAGGCGGGTGGCGCTGATGGGGCCGATGGTGGAACCACAGGGCACGTTGTTGCGGCTGGCGAACACCTGGTGTGGGACCCCTGCGGCCTGGCAGGCTCGTATCCACATACCCGAAGTCACGGCGTCGGAGGTGTAGCGCTGGTTGGCGTTGACCTTGAGCACCGGTCCGCCGCCGATGACGGGGTGGTTGACAGGGTCGTGTTTGCCGGCGTGGTTCGGGTGGATGGAATGCGCGGCATCCGCAGACACCATGGTGGACCGGGTGAACATGCGGCGACGCTGATCCTCATCGGCGCCCAGGGCGTGGGCGGTGCGGTGCAGGACATCCTCCAGCAGTGGACCACCCGCCCCGGTGGTGGAGTTGGAACCGACCTCCTCATGGTCGAAGGCAGCGAGGATGAGGATGTCATCGCCGGTGTCCTCTGACTGCGCCGCGGCGATGAGTGCGGTCATCGACGGCTGCACCGAGGACAGATTGTCCAGGCGGCCCGCGGCGATGAAGTCCCCATGCGCCCCGAAGATCTCCGGGGCCTGCGTGTCCACGGTGATCAGATCATGGGCGATGATGTCCTTCGGATCCACCCCGGCGGACTCGGCGAGCACATCCGCCACCGACAGCTCCGGGTCCCCCACCGCGAGCACCGGCTGGAGGTGCTCCTGCGGGTCGAGGGTGAGATTGGAGTTGACGGTGCGGTCGAGGTGGATGGCCACATGCGGGATCCGCATGATGGGGCCGGTGTTGAGGAGTTTGATGGACCCGTCGCAAAGCGCGACCCGGCCGGCCAGGGACAGCTCCCGGTCGAGCCAGGAGGCGTAGATGGGGCCGCCGTAGACCTCGACCGCGGCCTGCTGCCAGCCGTGGGAATGCAGATCAGCGCGCGGCTTGAGCTTGAAGCCGGGTGAGTCGGTGTGGGATCCGATGATGCGGAAACCGGAGTCCGGGGAGGCGTTCTCCGGAACCCACCAGGCCACCACCGCACCACCGCGCACCAGGACATGCCCGCCCGGGGTGGCATCCCAGGCCTCGGTTTCGTCCTGAGGGACAAACCCCTCATGGATCAGGCGGCGCGCCACCGTCTCGGCGGCGTGGTAGGAACTGGGGCTCAGCGCCAGGAAACTCAGAAAATCATCAGTGACATGCATGGATCCAGGCTAACCAATCAGGTCGCATCACCGCAGGATGATGCTGGTGTCCACATGAACCACTAAGGTGTCAGTCATCATGACCAGCACTGACAACGTTGTAGACACCACCGCACCCGCTCCTGACCGCAAGCCCCGCCCCCTGGCGCTGTCCCCCTCGCGCGCCGGGGACTACCAGCAGTGCCCGCTGCTCTACCGCCTGCGGGCCATCGACCGGCTGCCGGAACCCAAGACCGTCGCCCAGGTCAAGGGCACCCTCGTGCACGCGGTGCTGGAGGAGATGCACAGACTCCCCCGCGACCAGCGCGACTACCCGGCGATGGTCAAACGCCTCAAGCCGCACTGGGCACAGATGTGTGCCGAGGACCCGGACCTGAATGAACTGGTCCCGGGGGATCAGCTCTATGACTTCCTGGTGGAGTGCCGGACCCTGCTGCGTGGCTATTTCGAGATGGAGAACCCACAGGGTTTCGATGCCTCCGATGTGGAGATGTATGTGGACACCGTGCTGCCCAACGGTGTGCCCGTACGTGGTTTCATCGACCGGGTGGATACCGCCCCCACCGGTGAGATCCGGGTGGTCGATTACAAGACCGGCAAGAAACCCAAACCGCAGTGGAGCCAGCAGGCACAGTTCCAGATGCTGTTCTACGCCTTGGTGTACTGGCGTCTGTTCGATCAGATCCCGGCGCAGCTGCGACTGATGTACCTCAAGGTCAATGACTCGATGTTTCTGACCCCCTCACGCGAGCAGCTCGAGTATTTCGAACGTGATCTCGGCGATCTGTGGGCGAGGATCGAGATGGACGGCAGGGCGGGGAAGTTCCGCACCAAGACCTCCAAGCTGTGTGGCTGGTGCCCCCACCAGTCCCTGTGCCCGGAATTCGGTGGCACACCCCCGGAATACCCGGGGTGGCCGGGCAGTACGGCAGATACGCCCTAGGCCGCGCCGGGTGGTCATTCCAAAGGATGATCTTCGGGCGCGGGCAGCGGTGACATGGGGCGATGCAGGCGGATGCCGGGCAGTCCAGGTTGCACAGCTTTATTTAGACAATATTATAATAGTTAGCTGTTTAACTTAGTTTGTCCTATCAGTTACCCGGTGTTCCCGGCACCGCCCATTTTGTCCCGAAAGGAGTGTTGACGATCTCACACCCAACCCGGATGCCGCAACACCCTGGTGAGGTTCTCCAGGAACGGTTCCTCACACCCCGTGGAATCAGCCATTATGACCTGGCCAAGAGTCTGCACGTCACCGAGGCCACGATCTCCAACCTGGTCAACCGTCGCAGCACCCTCACCATGGGTCTGGCGATGCGCCTGTCGCGGGCCTTCCCGCTCAGCGCCCAGGAGTGGATCGCCCTCCAGCGCGCCTTCGATCAGGCCAAGCGCCAGCCGGCCTAGAGCTCCCCACCGTCACCGTGTCCCCCGCTGGGGACACGGTTTTTTTCTGCCCGGTTACCGGCGCGCCCACAACCGGATGGCCAGGTAGTAGCAGCCCGCCACCACCACACCGCCGGACAGGATGAGATAGAGGGTGCCATAACCCACCCAGCCGAGGACCACGCCGAGCAGGATCGGCCCGAGACCGAATCCGAGGTCGACGAACAGGAACAGGGTGGACAGCGCGGTACCCAGCTGATGCGGGGCCACAGCCCGCACCGACATCGCCTGGGCGGCCGGCATGAGGGTGCCGTACCCCAGCCCGGTGCACACACCCGCCAGGATCACCAGCCAGTCCGTCTCAGCCACGGCGAGGATGACCAGTGCCACGGCCATCCAGATCAGACCGAAGACCACCACCGGGGTCGGCCCGTGCCGGTCCTGGATCCTGCCCAGGAAGGGGCGGGTGAGCAGCATCGCCGCCGCGTAGGCGATGAAGAAGAAGGCCGCACCGGTGATCAGTCCCCGCTCCTCGGCATAGGGATTGATATAGGTGAGCACACCGGCATAACACAGGGCGATGATCAGCATGAACATTGCAATCGGGAACACCGCCGGGTGCGCCACGGTTTTCAGGCTCCACCTGATGGAGGTGTTGCCACCGTCACCTGCGGGGTCCCTGAGGAAGAGTGCCACCAGGAGGGACACCACCGAGGTGGCGAGGGCAACCCAGAAGAGCACGTCGTAGTTGTAGGCGTCGACAAGCAGCAGTGCCAGCGCCGGCCCGACGGCGGCGGCGAGCGTGGTGGTCAGGGCGAGGTACCCGGTGCCCTCCGCGCGCCGCACCGCCGGGATGACCGACTGGACCAGCGCCATGACCGAGGTGCTGGCCAGGCTGAAGGCCAGGCCGTGCAGCATCCTCACCGCGATGAGGAACACCAGCGAATCAGCCACCAGGTACAACGAGGAGGCGAGGACGGCCAGGACCGCGGAGATGAGCAGGATCCGGCGGCGTCCGAAACGGTCCACCACGTACCCGGCGAACAGTCGCGCGATGGTGGCACCGACTACGAAGGAACTGGAGGCGAAGCCACCGGCGAGGTCCGAGGCCGCGAACTCCCTGACGGCATAGAGGGCCATGACCGTGATCAGGTAGTAGAAGACCAGGAAGAACAGGAAGTTGACCAACCAGCCCAGGGCGAAGGTGGGGGTGAAGAGCCTGGGTTGGGTGGCCGTTTTCCGGCTCGTGACCTCAGTCGTGGGTGCTGACAAGGACGATCTCCTGTTCGCGTGCTGTTGTTCTCGTGCTGTTCCGGGCGGCATCATGCCTGGTGATTAGGGTATTGTATCATGCAATTGTATGATACAAATTGCATGGCGGTCAGCAGCCCTGCACACCCACGGAAGGATCATTCTTGGCGGAGTTCAGCCCGTATTCGAAGCTCTCCTACGAACACATGCTCTCATCGCGCTACGCCCTGTACAACGCCGCACCGCATGGGCGGGACTGGAGTCTCGACCGCAGCGCCACCCTCCTGCTCTCCCGCCTCGACGTGGAGGGGCCGATGAGCGTGAGCGAGCTTGCCGACGCCCTGGACCTGGACATCTCCACCATCCACCGCCAGGTGGCCGCGGCCATGAAGGCCGGTCTCATCGAACGGATCCCCGACCCCGACGGCGGTCAGGCACGCAAACACCGACCCACCCCGGAGGGGCTGGCACGGCTGCGCGAGGAATTCGACAACCGTGACCAGCTGTCCCGGCAGATCACCGAATCCTGGGACCCGGCGGAGCTGGAGACCTTCCTGACGCTGCTGATCAGATTCAACCAGGACCTGGAAAGCCTCCGGGGCTCCACGTGGCCCCGCCCCTACCCCACCGGCCGGGACGAGAGCCACTGACCTACTGATCCAGGTACAGCTTGCCCCGGAAGATCGGGTGCATCAGGTTCTCCTTGGACAACACGGTATCCAGGGTCGCCGCATCCATGAGGTTCTTCTCCAGGATCAGCTCCCGGACGGACCGGCCCGTCTCCGCGGCCTCCTTACCGATGGCATCACCGATGTCATGGCCCAAAAACGGGTTGAGGTAGGTGATGATGCCGATGGAGTTCTCCACATAGGACCGGCAGACATCCGCATTCGCGGTGATGCCCACCACGCACTTCTCCCGCAGGGTCTTGCTCGCATTGCCCAGGATACGGATCGACTGGAACAGCGACTCCCCGATGACCGGTTCCATCACATTGAGCTGCAGCTGACCGGCCTCGGCGGCCATGGCCACGGTGAGGTCATTGCCGAAGACCTTGAAGCAGACCTGGTTGACCACCTCGGGGATGACCGGGTTGACCTTCGCCGGCATGATGGAGGATCCGGCCTGACGCGGCGGGAGGTTGATCTCGTTGAGTCCGGCGCGCGGGCCGGAGGACAGCAGGCGCAGATCGTTGCAGATCTTGGACAGTTTCATGGCTGCACGCTTGACCGCGGAATGCGCCAGGACGTAGGCACCGGTGTCCGAGGTGGCCTCGATGAGATCACGGGCGGATTTGATCTCCAGGCCGGTGACCTCGGAGAGGGAGGCGACCACCTGGTGCCGGTATCCGGCCGGGGTGTTCACGCCGGTACCGATGGCGGTGGCACCGAGGTTGACCTCGAGGAGACGGTCCATGGAGGCGCGCAGCACGGACTGTTCCTCGGCCAGGTTCGCGGCGAAGGCCTGGAACTCCTCACCCAGGCTCATCGGCACCGCATCCTGGAGCTGGGTGCGGCCCATCTTGATGATGTCGATGAACTCATTGCCCTTCTCCCGGAAGGCGACCTGGAGCTGTTCGATCTCCGCGATGAGGTTGGTCATCGCAGCATAGATGCCGAGTCGGAAACCCGTGGGATAGGCATCATTGGTGGACTGGGACATGTTCACGTCATCCATGGGGTGCAGGATGTCGTAGCGTCCCTTCTCGTACCCCATGTACTCCAGCGCCAGGTTGGCCACCACCTCATTGGTGTTCATGTTGGTGCTGGTGCCCGCCCCGCCCTGGAACACGTCGATCGGGAACTGGTCCATGCAGCGGCCCTCGACGAGGATCTGATCACAGGCCCAGATGATCGCCTTGGCCTTGTCGGCGGGCAGGGTGTGCAGGCGGCGGTTGGCCAGGGCGGCGGCCTTCTTCACCTGCACCATGCCGCGGATGAACTCCGGGACGTGGTTGATGGTGGTGCGTGAGATCTGGAAGTTCTCCACGGCACGCAGGGTGTGGACACCGTAGTAGGCATCGGCCGGGATCTCCATCTCCCCCAGCAGGTCGGATTCCACACGGAAATTCCTCTTGATCTTCCTGCGGTTTTCCGCGGCCTTCGCCGCCGCGGTCTTCTCACCGGTGGAGGTGGTCTCCGTGGTGGTCACCAGGGCCTCCCCGTCCACCGCGGAATCCTCCGGGTTTCCGGTCTGGTCCGTCTGGTCCACCTGCTCCGCCTGCTCGCTGGACGTGTCCTCGGACACCTTCTTATCCTCGTTCGACATAGTGCGCCTCTCACGGGTGAAATTGATACACGAAACTGCCTAGTGGCAATCATACGTACCCTTAATCCCGGGGGGCGGACCAACTCAGGGGCCGCCACCAGGGAGGGTGAATTCCCAGGTGACGGCCCCTGTGAGCAGGACGTGTCAGAGATGTATCAGAGACGCATCAGATACGCGCGATGCGGATCTCGGAGGCGAGGATGGCCTCGGCCCCGATGCTGGCCAGCTTGTCCATGGTGGCGTTCGCGGACTTCAGCGGAACCATGGCGCGCACGGCGACCCAGTTCTCACGGGCCAGCGGGGACACGGTGGGGCCGGAGATGCCCGGGGTGACGGCGCTGGCCTCGTCGAGCCGGTCGCGGTCGACGTTGTAGTCGAGCATGAGGTAGTTCTGCGCGTGCAGGATGCCCTGGATGCGGCTGAGCAGCACCCGCTGCGCGGGGGTGATCTCCTCGTCACGGCGACCGACGATGACGGCCTCGGAGGTGCACAGGGACTCACCGAAGGGCTCCAGGCCCTGCTGGCGCAGGGTACGGCCGGTGGAGACAACATCGGCGATGGCGTCGGCGACACCGAGCTTGATGGAGATCTCCACGGCACCGTCGAGACGGATCACCTCGGCGGTGATACCGCGGGCGGCCAGGTCATCGCGGACCAGGTTCGGGTAGGAGGTGGCGATGCGCTTGCCCTCCAGCTTCTCGATGCTCCAACCCTGCCCCGCCGGTGCGGCGTAACGGAAGGTCGAGGAACCGAAACCGAGGGAGAGCACCTCATGGACATCGGCGCGGGAATCCGCGGCGAGATCCCTACCGGTGATACCCAGGTCCAGCTGCCCGCCGGCGACATAGATGGCGATGTCCTTGGGACGCAGGTAGAAGAACTCAACATCATTGGCGGAGTCGAGGACATTGAGGGACTTGGAGTCCCCACGCCCGGCGTAACCGGCCTCGTTGAGGATCTCCATGGCACGCTCGGACAGGGAGCCCTTGTTGGGCACAGCGATTTTCAGCATGGGTGGTGTCTTCTCCTACAGGTTCTTGTAGACATCTTCGGGCTTGATGCCCCGAGCAACCATCATGACCTGGGTCCAGTACATCAACTGGGAGATCTCCTCGGCCAGTTCCTCATCGGACTGGTATTCCGCCGCGATCCAGACCTCGCCGGCCTCCTCGATGACCTTCTTGCCGATATGATGGACACCTTTATCCAAGGCGGCTACGGTTCCGGAACCCTCAGGGCGGTTCTGGGCGCGGTCAAGAAGTTCTTCGTACAGCGAGTCAAATGTCTTCACGCAGTACATCATTACATACCGATCGTGCGGTTGTTGTGTTGGGGCGGGTTCCGGGCACCCTAGTTTCGTACGCCCACCGGTTCGATACCGGCGTACCAGGATCCCACCAGCTCGGCGGTGACCCCCTCGAAGTTATTGCGTCCGTGCAGGTCACGGAGGGCGACCACACCGGCCGGCGGGGTGAGGGTCTCCGGGTGCAGGCCGATGACCCGGCACCCGGCCTCCACCGCGGCGGTCATGCCGTTGTAGGAATCCTCGAAAACGAGACACTCGGATGGGGGTAATCCCACCCTGTGGGCGGCCTCGAGGTACATGTCGGGGGCCGGTTTGGGATTGTCCACCTCATCACCGGTGATGGAATCCACGAAGTACCCCGCACCGACGGCCTCGATGCAGCCCTGCGCCAGGGAACGTTCCGTATTGGTGGTTACCAGCATGGGCACGCCCAGCCCCCTGAGCTGCGCAAGCAGGGGGATCACGCCGGGATTCGGGACGAGTGCCTCGTCGAAAAGCTCGGCGACACGGCCGAGCATGAAGCGACGGTACCGCTCGTAGTCCTCCCCGGTGACCTCGATGCCGGCGTGCGCAGCGCAGATGCGGATGGTGCGCGGCATGCTGCCGCCGATGGTCGACTCACGGATCTCCGGGGTGATCCGCCGACCCATGAGCTCACTGAGCTCATAGGTGGCCACCCCCCACTGCGGCTCCGTGTCCACCATCGTGCCGTCCATGTCCCAGAAGATTGCCTTGATCATGCAAACAACCCTAATGGGAATGGACCAAACCGCAATACCAGGGGTTTAGACGTTGAAGTACTTCGCCTCCGGGTGGTAGAGCACGAAGGCATCCGTGGACTGCTCCGGGTGCAGCTGCAGCTCCTCGGACAGCTCCACACCGATGCGCTCCGGCTGCAGCAGCTCCACCATCTTGATGCGGTCCTCCAGGTCCGGGCAGGACCCATAACCGAAGGAGAAACGCGCACCGCGGTAGTCCAGGTCGAAGAATTTCTTCTTGTCCTCGGCGTCATCATCCGCGGCGGTACCGCCAGTGGTCAGCTGCAGCTCGGAACGGATACGCGCATGCCAGTACTCGGCGATGGCCTCGGTGAGCTGAACACCCAGGCCGTGGACCTCGAGGTAGTCGCGGTACTCATTGGCGGCGAACAGCTTGTTGGCGAACTGCGCGATCGGATCACCCATGGTCACCAGCTGGAAGGGGAACACATCCACCTGTCCCTCGGCGATGGCCTGCTCCCGGGGGCGGATGAAATCCGCGATGCACAGGAAACGGCCACGCTGCTGGCGGGGGAAGGAAAAACGCATCCGCTCCGGGGCGTCCGGTTCCGGGGATTCGAGGATGACCACGTCATCACCCTCTGACACGGCCGGGAAGTAACCGTAGACAATCGCGGTGTGGTCGAGGATGCCCTCCGCCTTGAGGCGGTCGATCCAGTACCGGAACCGCGGGCGTCCCTCGGTTTCCACCAGCTCCTCATAGGAGGGGCCCTCGCCACCACGGGTGGCCTTCAGTCCCCACTGACCCATGAACAGTGCGCGCTCATCCAGGGTGGGCAGGTACTCCGCCAGGGCCAGACCCTTGACGATCCGGGTGCCCCAGAACGGAGGCGTGGCGACGGGGGTGTCGGTGGCCACGTCGGAACGCTCCGGCACCTCCACCGGCTCGGCCTTGGCCTTGCGCTCCGCGGCGATCCGCTTCGAGCGCTCATTGCGCGCGCGACGTTCCTCCTTCTTCCGGGCGGCCTCGATGGCCTCCGGGGAATCGGGATCCGCGCCCTCTCCCCTCTGCTCCGCCATGAGCTCATCCATGAGGCTGAGCCCCTCGAAGGCATCGCGGGCGTAGTAGACATCGCCCTGGTAGACCTCGGCCAGGTCGTTTTCCACATAGGTGCGGGTCAGGGCGGCACCACCGAGCATCACCGGGTAGTGAGACGCCTTGGCGGCGTTCATCTCCTCCAGGTTGTCCTTCATCACCACGGTGGACTTCACCAGCAGACCGGACATGCCGATGGCATCCGCGTTGTGCTTCTCCGCGGCCTCCAACATCGCCGAGATGGGCTGTTTGATGCCGAGGTTGACCACGTCATATCCGTTGTTGGACATGATGATGTCCACCAGGTTCTTGCCGATGTCGTGGACATCGCCCTTGACGGTGGCCAGCACGATGCGGCCCTTGCTCTCCGCCCGGGCCTCACCGGTGGCCTCGGCCTCGTCCTCCATGAATGGTTCGAGGTAGGCCACGGCCGTTTTCATGGTTTCCGCGGACTGGAGCACGAACGGCAGCTGCATCTGACCGGAGCCGAAGAGCTCACCGACGGTCTTCATGCCGTTGAGCAGGTCCTCATTGATGATCTCGATCGGCTTCTTCTCCTTCATGCCGGCCTCGAGATCCTCCTCCAGACCGTTCTTGTCGCCGTCGATGATGCGCTGGGCGAGCCGCTCGAACAGCGGCATGGCCGCCAGTGCCTCCGCGCGGGCGTCCTTGGCATCGGCTGCGGAGACACCCTCGAACAGCTGCATGAACTCCTGGAGCGGGTCATAGCCCTCGGCGCGACGGTCATAGACCATGTCGAGTGCGACCTCGCGCTGGCGTTCGTCGATGCGGTTCATCGGCAGGATCTTGGAGCTGTGGGCGATGGCGGAATCCAGGCCGACCTGGATGCACTCGTGCAGGAAGACGGAATTGAGTACCTGGCGGGCCGCCGGGTTGAGTCCGAAGGAGATGTTGGACAGGCCCAGGGTGGTGTGCACCTCCGGGTGGCGCTTCTTCAGCTCCCGGATGGCCTCGATGGTCTCGATGCCGTCGCGACGGGTCTCCTCCTGGCCGGTGGAGATCGGGAAGGTGAGGCAGTCGACGATGATGTCGGACTCCTTCAGCCCGTAGGTGCCGGTGATGTCCTCGATGAGGCGCTCGGCGATGCGGATCTTGTGCTCGGCGGTACGTGCCTGCCCCTCCTCGTCGATGGTGAGGGCGACCACGGCGGCGCCGTGCTGCTGGACCATCGCCATGATGCGACGGTAGCGGGATTCCGGACCGTCACCGTCCTCGAAGTTGACGGAGTTGACGATGCTGCGCCCACCCAGGTGCTCCAGGCCAACTCGGATGACCTCCGGTTCGGTGGAGTCCAGCATGATCGGCAGGGTGGAGCTGGTGGCCAGCAGGGAGGCCAGGGTGGCCATGTCCTCACGGCCGTCGCGGCCCACGTAGTCGACACAGAGGTCGAGCATGTGGGCGCCGTCGCGGGTCTGCTGCTTGGCGATGTCGACGCACTTCTCCCAGTCGCCGGCGAGCATGGCCTCGCGGAAGGCGCGGGAGCCGTTGGCGTTGGTACGCTCACCGATCATGGTGATGCCGGTGCCCTGGCTCAGCGGGACGGAGGTGTAGAGCGAGGCCACGGCGTCCTCGACCTCGATCTCACGCTCGGCGCGCTCGACGGGTCCGACCGGCACGGATTCCAGTGCGGAGGTCTCCCCCTCCGGCACACCGACCACCGCATCACGCACGGCACGGATGTGTTCGGGGGTGGTGCCACAGCAGCCACCGACCATGGACAGTCCGTAGTCGGTGACGAAACCGCGCAGGGCCTCGGCGAGCTCCTCGGCGGTCAGGGGGTATTCGGCACCGTTCTTGCCCAGCACCGGCAGGCCGGCGTTCGGCATGACGGAGACCGGGATGGAGGCGTGCTTGGACAGGTAGCGCAGGTGCTCGCTCATCTCGGCCGGGCCGGTGGCACAGTTCAGGCCGATCATGTCGATGCCCAGTGGCTCCAGGGCGGTCAGTGCGGCACCGATCTCGGAACCCATGAGCATGGTGCCGGTGGTTTCCACGGTGACGTGGCAGATGATCGGCAGGGTGACACCGAGTTCGGTCATGGCGTCCTGGACACCGTGGACGGCGGCCTTGACCTGCAGGAGGTCCTGTGCGGTCTCGATGAGGAAGGCATCACCGCCACCCTCGATGATGCCGAGGGCGGCTTCCTTGTAGTGGCCGCGCAGGTCACCGTAGGGGGCGTGTCCGAGGGAGGGCAGCTTGGTGCCCGGTCCGAGGGAACCCACGACGAAGCGGCGCATGCCGTTCCTGCCCGGACCCATCTCATCGGCGACCTCACGTGCCACGGCCGTGCCCTTGTAGGCCAGCTCGCGGCAGCGGTCGGCGATGTCATAGTCGGCCAGGTTCGGCAGGTTACAACCGAAGGTGTTCGTCTCCACCAGATCGGCACCGGCCTCGAAGTAGGCGCGGTGGATCTGACGCAGGACGTCGGGTCGGGTGTGGTTGAGGATCTCATTACAGCCTTCAAGGCCGAGGAAGTCATCTTCC
This sequence comes from Corynebacterium efficiens YS-314, assembly GCF_000011305.1. Taxonomy (NCBI): domain Bacteria; kingdom Bacillati; phylum Actinomycetota; class Actinomycetes; order Mycobacteriales; family Corynebacteriaceae; genus Corynebacterium; species Corynebacterium efficiens. The sequence goes on from NC_004369.1 coordinate 1,722,289, forward strand.
ACGTCGAGGTCGAAGGCCTGCAACTGGGTACCCATGGCGCCATCGCCGATGAGTACGTGGCTGCGCAGAGCGTCAAGGAATGCGGAGGAGGTAGCTGTATCAGACATTAGGTAGACAGCTTAGTACGGCTGCCGGGTTTACCGAATTTTCCCCCCTGATCACACCCGATTTTTATTCACGTCCGGTACTCCCCTGTGTCGTACCGGGGGAGGAAACAGCGGAAGGGAGGAACCCCACGATGGGGTACCTCCCTGCGACCGGGGTACGGGCTTGTCCTAGTCGAACTCGGGGAAGCTGGCCAGCGAGAGGTCATCGGCCTCGGTCAGCTTCGCGGCGTCGAAGAGGATCACGGAGAGTTCCTCCTTCTCCTCCGGCTCAATGACGGCCCCGTGGTATTTGGTGTTGAACTTCTCCAGCTCATCGAGGGTGTGCTGAGCAGCGGCGTTGAGGACATCCTGCTCAGGGCCCTTGCCCATGGCATCCAGGGAATCCAGGTAGTTCTCCAGGATGACGCGGAGTTCCGGCAGCGCCTTCACATCGAAGGGGGCATCCCAGAATTCCTTCTCATCGTCCTTGAGATAGGAACCGGTGGCGAATTCCTCCAGGTTGGCGATGAAGTCGTTGACGGTGGGCTGAAAGGTTGCGCGAATGCTCATGCGTTCATTGTTCCTGAAAACACTCAGAGACGCACTCCCAGCAGCGCATCCACGGCGGCGGCGAGGATGCGACCGGCCGGGGTGAACTCCGGGGTGTCGAACTGATCGGCGGTGTCGGACACATTCCCGGTGTCCTTGAGTGCCGCCTCAGCCCAGGCGTCCACGGCGGCGAGGGCGGCAGGGGTGTCCAGGTCATTGGAGAGGTGGGTGCGCAGCTGGGCCACGGCATCCACCGCCGCCTGGACATCGGTGGCCACGGTGATGGCGCTGCGCCACAGGGCCAGGCGCGCCTCCGCCGCCGCCAGGATCTCATCACTCCAGTCGCGGTCACCGCGGTAGTGGTGTGCGTAGACACCGAGACGGATGGCCCCCGGTTCGTGCCCGGCGGCGGTGAGACGGTGCACGAATTCAAGGTTGCCCAGCGACTTCGACATCTTCACCCCATCCTGGGAGATCATGCCGGCGTGCACATAGTGTTTGGCCATGCGCTCCACCCCGTGGGCGGCCTCGGCGTGAGCGGCGGAGAACTCGTGGTGGGGGAACATCAGATCCGATCCGCCCCCCTGGATGTCGAAGCTGTGGCCGAGACGGTTGGTGGCGATGGCGGAACACTCGATGTGCCAGCCGGGGCGGCCGGGGCCGAAGGGGGATTCCCAGCTGGGTTCACCCTCGCGCGCGGCACGCCACAGCAGTGCATCCATGGGGTTGCGCTTGCCGGGGCGGTCGGGGTCCCCGCCGCGTTCGGCGAACAGCTCCGCCATGGTGGCAGCATCGTAGTTGGATTCATAACCGAAGTTCTCGGTGGCGTTGATCGAGGCGTAGACATCCGGGTACTCCGGGTCGTCGACGACGTAGGCCGCACCCTCCTCCAAGAGGGTGGACACCATCTCAATGACCTCGTCGATGGATTCGATCGCGCCGATGTAATCCTTCGGTGGGATCACCGCCAGGGTCTCCATGTCCTTGCGGAAGAGGTCGATCTGGCTGGTGCCCAGCTCCCGCCAGTCCACGCCGTCACGCTCGGCGCGTTCGAACAGCGGGTCATCCACATCGGTGATGTTCTGGACGTAATGCACCTGGTGATCATTGTCCAGCAGCACGCGGTAGATCAGGTCGAAGGCGAGGTAGGTTGCCGCATGCCCCAGGTGTGTGGAGTCATACGGGGTGATCCCGCAGACGTACATGCCCACCGGGGTTCCGGATCCACTGGGCGGCACCTCCACGGGTTTGACCTGTTGATCTGCGGTGTCGTAGAGCGCCAGGGGCACGGGTGTGCCGTCCAGGGCGGGGATGTCGGGGGTGGGCCAAGAATGCATGGATCTAACTCTAGCTACTTTCCACGGTAAGGGATTGTTGAGGTCGTGTTTTCATCATGCGCGCCGTCGCGCGTCCGCCACCCATAACATCCCCGGGCGGGTCGTTATTCCCACCCTGCTTGTCGACGAAAAACCCCGCAGCTCCCGGTGAGGGACCTGCGGGGTGGGGCGTCGACAAGCAGCTTTCTAGGGGTTGAGGTACCCCAGCCAGAGCAGCAGCATGACAAGCAGACCGGCCGGGATGCGGTAGGCGGCAAACCAGGAGAAGGAGTGGTTGGCCACGAATTTCATCAGCCAGGCGATGGAGGCATAACCAACGAGGAAGGCCACCAGCGTACCGATGGTCAACTGGAGCCCCGAGGCCGCCTGCCCGGTGGACGGATCGAAGGCGTCCGGCAGGGAGTACAGGCCGGAACCGAGCACCGCCGGGATGGCCAGCAGGAAGGAGAACTTCGCGGCGACCTCACGGTTGAGCCCCATGAACAGACCCGCGGAGATGGTGCCACCGGAACGGGACACACCCGGGATCAAGGCGAGGCACTGGGCGAAACCCATCACCAGGGCATCCCTCATATTGAGCTCATCATAGCCGCGGTCCTTCTTGCCGACCTTCTCCGCGAGGATGAACACGAAGGAGAACAACACCAGCACCGTGGCGGTGATCCACATGTTGCGCAGGGCGTCACGGATGAGGTCCTTGCCCAGGACACCGAGCACCACCACGGGGATGGTGGCCACGATGATCATCCAGCCCATCTTGTAGTCGCGCCCACGGCGATCCTTATTGAACACCCCGGCGAACCAGCCGGTGAGGATCTGCCAGATCTCCCTGGCGAAGTACACCAGGACGGCCGCCTCGGTGCCGAGCTGGACCACCGCCGTGAACGAGGCGCCGGCGTCGGCACCCCAGAACAGTTCGGAGATGATGCGGAGATGGCCCGAGGAGCTGATGGGGAGGAATTCGGTGAGTCCCTGGACCACCGAGAGGACAAGCGTCTGCGTCCAACTCATGTTCTCAGCTGCGACCGGTTCCACCGCGGATGCTAGAAGGTAGGTCTGTTCATTCACCCGGTAAACCCTACTACCGCCGGGCCGAAGTAGTGTTGTTGGCGTGAAACAGCGAATGGTGGGAACGAGTGGTCTGCGTGTGACACGCATGGGGCTGGGCACCTCAACCTGGGGGCTGGGTACCGAATTACCCGAGGCAGGCGCGATGCTCACCGATTTCCTCACCGCCGGTGGCACCCTGATCGATGTCTCCCCCACCTACGCCACCGGCGCAGCCGAGCAGATGCTGGGGGAATTGCTGCGCACCCACACGCCCCGACCGGATCTGGTGATCTCCTCCTCCGCCGGTGTCAACCCCCACCTGCCCATCGGGCGGCGGGTGGACTGTTCCCGTCGCTCCCTCATCGCGCAACTGGATGCGACCCTGGCCTCGCTCGGCACGGAATACCTGGATCTGTGGTCCGTGGGGTACTGGGATGACCGCACCCCACCCCATGAGGTCGCCGACACCCTCGACTACGCCGTGCGCACCGGCCGGGTCCGCTACGCCGGGGTGCGCGGGTACTCCGGCTGGCAGCTGGCGGTCACACACGCCGCATCCCACCATGCCGCCGCGGCGGCACGGCCCATCGTGGTGGCCCAGAGTGAATACAGCCTGCTGGTACGCCGCCCCGAGGAGGAATTGCTGCCGGCCACCCAACACCTGGGGGTGGGTTTCTTCGCCGGTGCCCCACTCGGCCAGGGGGTGCTCACCGCCAAATACCGATCCCAGATCCCACCGGATTCCCGTGCTGCGTCCTCCGGGCGTGACGCCGAGATGCAGGGGTACCTCGACTCCAGGGCGCACACCATCGTCGATGCCCTCGACACCGCCGCCCGGGGCCTGGGGCTGAGTCCCGCCGTCACCGCCACCACCTGGGTGCGGGACCGCCCCGGGGTCACCTCGGTGATCGTGGGGGCCAGGACACCGGAGCAGCTGCAGCAGTTGCTGCGGGTGGAGGAGGTTGTTCTCCCCGCCCCGATCATCAAGGCGCTGGAGGATGTCTCCCTGTAACCGGGACCGTCCGGCCAGGCTGGTAATCTGACACATTGTGAATATGCGCCTCCGTTCCCGTGCCCACCGTCCCCTGCTGGTTACGTCGCTGGTGGCCACCACCGCGTTGCTCGCCGGGTGTTCCCAGAACATCCCGGACACCCCGGACATGGGCGGTGCCACCCCGGTTGCCTCCCCACCGGCGGATAATCCCGCGGGCACCGTCATCGGGTACACCGCCGCCATCACCGACCTGGAGGTCGCCGACGGGGACATCCTGGGTGTGCGTACGGAGGACACCCTGGCCATCGGTACCGTGTCCGATTTCGAGGCCGGGACCGAGACGACCCTGGAGGTGGATGCCGGCTGCGGTGATCTCACCGCCACCGGTGACCGGTTCGTACTCGCCTGCGAACAGGGTGCCTTCATCATCGATGCGACCGACCCGGACCTCGATGACCTGCGGGCAACCGAGACTCCGACCACCGTGGCTGCCCTGACCAGCGATGGGATCCTCATTACCGGCAATGACGTGGATGAGGATGTCACCGTCTACCGGGATGGACAGGAACCGGTGACCTTCGATGTGCAGGACCCCGGCACCGAGATGATCGCCGTACCGGTCGAGGACCGCCACGACGCCGTGGTACGCATCTGGAACGGTGCCACCACCATCCAGGACATCGACTACCCCAACGACCGGCCCGGCGCGACCCTGCGCGTGGGACTCGGTGTGGGTCAGATGGCCGGCGGTGAGGACGGGCTGCTGGTGGTCTCGGACAATATAGGTGGTCAGATCGCCATCTACAACGCCGATGACATCATCCGTCTGCACATGACCGCCCCGGTCGGGGATGATCCGTGGGGGGTGGCGTGGGATGCGGCGAATGATCTGGCGTGGATCACCACCCTGTCGGATAATCAGTTGACCGGTTACCGGATCTCCGAGGGTGTACCTGAGGAGCAGCGCCGTCTGGACACCGTCGCCGATGCCCGCAATGTGGTGGTGCTCGAGGACGGCACCCTCGTGGTGGCCTCCGCCTCCGGTGATGGCCTGCAGGTCATCGAGTCCCCCGCATGAGCCCCCGCCTGATCATTCCCCCGATCCCAGTAGAAAGTCGTTTCCCATGAGTTCGTCCTCCCCTGCCGGTACCGCACGTACGATCCGTAAGAAGGTCTACGATGCGAGCCTGAAGGCCATGTTCACCCTGCGTCCCGAGCGTATCCACGGCATCATCGCCGATGGTCTGGGTGTGCTCCAGATGGCCACCCCGGTCAACCGTGCCATGGGCCGGGTCATCGGGGTCAATGACCCGGTGTTGTCCCAGGAGGTCTTCGGTGTGACCTTCCCCCGTCCGCTGGGTCTGGCCGCGGGGTTCGACAAGAACGCCACCGCCGCCGACACGTGGACCGCCCTGGGGTTCGGTTATGCGGAGCTGGGCACGGTCACCGCCTCCCCGCAGGCGGGTAACCCCACCCCGCGTCTGTTCCGTCTGCCGGCCGATAGGGCCATTCTCAACCGCATGGGTTTCAACAACGCGGGTGCTGCGGATGTCGCTGACAATCTGCGGCGCCGTAAGTCCCGGGATGTCATCGGTATCAACATCGGCAAGACGAAGGTGGTGCCCGCCGAGCAGGCGGTGGATGACTACCGGCGCTCGGCCTCACTGCTGGGTGATCTGGCCGATTACCTGGTGGTGAATGTCTCCTCCCCCAACACCCCGGGCCTGCGGGATCTGCAGGCGGTGGAGTCCCTGCGTCCGATCCTGGCAGCCGTGCAGGAGTCCACCTCGGTGCCCGTCCTGGTGAAAATCGCCCCGGATCTGTCGGATGAGGATGTCGACGCCGTGGCTGATCTGGCGGTGGAGCTGGGTCTGGCCGGTATCGTGGCCACCAACACCACCATCTCCCGTGAGGGTCTGGTGACCCCCGCCCATGAGGTCGCGGAGATGGGTGCCGGTGGCATCTCCGGTCCCCCGGTGGCGGAGCGCGCACTGGAGGTCCTGCGGCGTCTCCATGCCCGGGTCGGTGACCAGCTGGTGCTCATCGGTGTCGGTGGCATCAGCACCCCGGAGCAGGCCTGGGAGCGGATCGCCGCCGGCGCCACCCTGCTGCAGGGGTACACCGGTTTCATCTACGGAGGCCCGGACTGGATCCGGGACATCCACCTCGGTCTGGCGGAGCAGGTCAAGGCGCACGGGTTGTCGAACATCTCCGAGGCGGTCGGATCCGGTCTGCCCTGGAAGGACAGTGCCGTGTAGGCCTTGTCCACCACAGTGAAACAGGGGCGTTATCCGATGACCGGTGTCATCGGATGACGCCCCTGCTGGATGTTGCGCGGCGGTTACGCCTTCGGCATCAGGGAACGGCGGATGATCAGACCGCAGATGATGGCGGTCACGGCCCACAGGCTGAGCCAGAACTGCTCGATCAGCATGATGGGGTCATTGGGCAGCGCGCGGCTGGCGAAGACCAGGATGACGGCCACAGCCAGGGCGATGACCTGCAGGCGGGAGCTGTTTTCATATTTGCTCACCGTGGCGAAACCACCGAGGATGGCGGCCGCCAGGAGAATCACCAGGAATCGTGGCGTCACGGCGAAGGGCTGGAGCAGACCGCCGCTGAACAATTCGATGACACCGAAGACGATCATGACCGCCCCGAGTGCCACGAAGGCACCGCCGATGCGGATTCCCGCAGGAACCTTCCGCCAGGCCATGCGGTTGTCCATGTCCAATTTAAGCCTTGATTTACCTGATGCTGCGCTCATAATGTGACTTACCCTACTAGTTCTCGTACCAACCCCACAGCACGGATCGCCCCAGAGTGTGGAAATAGAGGTTGAATCCAAGGACGGTGGGGGTGGAATCGGGGTCAATATCGAGCTTTTCCACGTCCACGGCGTGCACGGCGAAGAGGTAACGGTGGGGTCCGTGGCCCTCCGGTGGCTGCGCCCCGTAGTAACCACGTAGACCGGAATCGCCCTTGAGGGAGACCACACCGTCGATACCGCCGAGGGTCTCATCGCCGGCGCCGGTGGGCAGCTCGGTGACACTGACCGGAATGTTGAACGCAGCCCAGTGCCAGTAGCCGGAGGCGGTCGGGGCATCGGGGTCGAAGCAGGTGACCGCCAGGGACTTGGTACCCTCCGGCAGGTCGGACCACGACAGCTGCGGTGAGACGTTATTACCACCGAGCTGGGGTTCCTTGAGCTTGTCGCCGTTGGTGAGATCCGTGGAGGTCAACGGGAAGCTGGGGACGTCACCCAGGGGTGCGTAGGGATCGGGGCCGGGGAAACGGGGATCATTGTAATCACTCATATCCCCACTACTACCCGAAAACCCCTGTGGGCGCAGTCACCTGGTCACCCCTGCTGTGAATTAGCACCCTCACTCCATCGTTCAAACAGTCGTGCGTACCGGCCACCGCGGGCCACGAGGTCCGCGTGGGTGCCGTCCTCGACGATCTCCCCATCCTCCATGACGATGATCCTGTCGGCGACCACCGCCTGGTCCAGACGGTGCGCCACCACCAGTGAGGTGCGGCCTCGGGCGATCCGGGTGGCGGCGGTTTCCAGCATGCGGGCGTTGTCGCTGCCGGCCTCACTGGTGGCCTCGTCCATGATCAGCACGGGCGGGTCCCGCAGCACGATGCGCGCCAGGGAGATCTGCTGTTGGATCTCCGGTGACAGTTCCTCCGCGCCGGCACCGATCATGGTGTCCAACCCCTCGGGAAACCACCGGACATAGGCAGGGCTGCCCCGTTCCAGTCCCACCGCGGCCAGTGCCTGCTCCAGTTCCGTGTCTTCGGCACCGGCGGCTGCCATGGAGAGATCCTCCCGCAGGGTACCGGAGAACAGGTGCACCTCCTGGCTGATGAGGGTGATCTGGCGGGTGGTCCAGGTGTCGGACACCGTGGCGGTGTCCACCCCGTCGACGGTGACCCGGCCGGAATCGGGGCGTTGCAGACCGGCGATGAGACCGGCCAGGGTTGATTTTCCGGCACCGGAGGTACCCACCAGAGCTGTCGTGGTGCCCGGCGCGAGCGTGAGGTTGAGATCTTCCAGCACCGCAGCCCCACCCGGGTAGGAGTAGGTGAGATTCTCCACTCTCACCTCCGGGGCACCCGACAGGTCATCGGGTTCCGGTGCGGAGGGGGCCCGGTTGGACAGGGTGGCCAGGGAGACGGCACGTCCCAGGGAGGTGACCGCGCTCTGGATCTCGGAGGCGAACATCAGGACGTTGAACACATGCACCTCCATGCGCACCACCACAAACACGGCGGCGGTGGCGGCACCCGCGGCGAGGACATCCTCGGCCACGAGATACGCCCCCAGGCTGAACGAACCCACGAGCAGCAGACCATAGGCGATGGATCCCAGAAGAAGGATCCGGGTGAAGATCGGGACACGGTCGGCGGTGGCCTGTACCGAGGTCCAGGACGCCCGACGCATCCGCCCGAGTGCCCAGTCGGCAAGCCCCAGCACCCGGAGTGTCCCGATACCTCGGATGGTGTCCAGCAGAAGGTTGTTGCGCCGGGCCTCGGTGCTGGAGACCACATTGGTGGCCTGCGGGATCACGCGGACCGCTCCCCTGACCCCCGGGATGAGGATGAGGATGATGCCCGCGAAGATCAGGAGGTAGGACCAGTGGATGAGCACCAGGGACAGGATGGACAGGGGGAAGATCAGGGCGGTGACCACCACGCGCACGCCGGTCATCGCAATGATGCGCACCGTGTTGTCGATGTCCTGGGTGATGCGGCTGATCACATTGCCGGTGCCCAGCTGCATGATATCCGGCACCGGTGCGCGCAGCGCCGAGGACAGGGCGGCCTTGCGCAGATCCACCGACAACCGGCGGGTGCGGGAGTTGATGAGGTACTGGGTGATCGACCGTCCGGCGGTCTCGGTGAGGATCGCCAGGCCGACGATCCCCAGCAGCCAGATCATGGCCCTGGATCCACCACCGATGACCGGTAGGGTGTCACCGTTGATGATGTTGACGGAATAACCCAGCAGGTTCGAGGTACCCACCATGGCGGTCACGGTGATCACCGCAACCAGCAGGAAGGCGGTGAACCATCCGGCGGTGGGATGTGAGGGGAGGGTGCCCAGCATGCGGCCGGATTCGCGCACGGTGGCCGGTTCGAGCACATCGGCCACCCGGTCATCCAGGCCGGTTGTCCTGTTCACGTCGCTCACTGTCCGCTCTCCTTCTCCGGGGTGCGGGTCGGTTGGTCCCCGCCGAACTCCTCCACCACACGGTCCGCCACGCCCCGCCAGGTGGGGTTGGAGGTGATCACCACCGTCCGGTAGCCGGGCCGGGACCTCAAACCCGCCACCCGGCGCGCGACCTGGTCGAGGGTGACCGAGTCCAGGCCGGTGGTGGGCTCATCGAGGATGAGCACGGGTGGGTCGGCTGCCAGGAACCTGGCCAGGGCGATGCGTTGACGTTGCCCGCCGGAGAGGTTGAGTCCCGCCTCACCGATCGGGGTCTCCGGCAGGACGAGGTCCGTGCCCTCCCCGTCCGGGAGCGCACCCCCGAGTCGGCGCAGGATGTCCCGGCAGCTGGCTGCCCGGAGCGACTCCCGCAGGTGTGCAGCCGGCACGGTGCCCAGCGGGTTGACGTTGTCTGCCAGGGATCCTTCGAACACGCTGACCCGGTGCGGTGCTACCACCACCCCGGGCTGGTGCTGCCAGCGCTGCAGTTCCTCATCCACCAGCTGGCGGTCCCCGGCGCTGCGCGGATTCCACACCGTGAGACCGGCGTCGATCTCCCACCGGGGTGCTCCCGGGGTGGGTGCCAGGGAGGCGTCGACAAGCTCACCCGCCAGGTGCTGCACGCGCCGGGTGGAGGCCTGCCCACGGGCCCACAGCTCGGTGAGCACACCGAGGGAGATGCCCAGCACCGTCAGTGACGGCGGGACGAGCAGGGTCACTGAGATCATCTGTCCGGGTGTGATCTCACCACGGAAGGCCAGGACGGCCGCATAACCGAGCAGCCCGATGGACCAGGCGGCGGGCACGAACTGTCGCAGGAAGTTCAGGCCCGCCTGCATGCGTGCCTCCCGCAGCATGACATCCAGGGCCGCGTCGGCGGCCGCACCGAAGCGGCGTTCGGTGTGCTCGACCGCGCCGAGTCCCTTGACCACCCGCGATCCCTGCGCGACGTCCGTGGCGATCGCGATGGAGGCGGCCTCCGCTTTGCGACGCCTCGCCGAGATCCTCGTCAGCGGCCCCGAGGTCAGATAGGACGCCAATGCCGTGGACAGTCCCCCGCACACCAGCAGCACGGCGATCAGCGGGGAGATCGGCGCGATGGCGATCGTGGAGCCGAGGAGGAAGCCCACCATGCCGACGGGGAAGTTGAGGATGTTCTTCAGGGCCCCCACCTGCACGGAATCCTGGTCCACGGTGTTGAGGACCGCGCCGGGCGACAGGGTGTTGCGCGGGGTGGTCAGCAGCATCCGGGACAGTTCCAGCCGCAGGGTGTGCACCACCCGGGCGGAGGTGAGGTCGGTCAGCGCATCGGAGGTGGCCTGCAGGATATAGATCAACCACAGACACCCCACGATCGCCGCCCCCACCGCGACCACGGGCCACAGCTGCCCCGCGGCGTCATTGAAGGCCCAGTCGGTACCACGTCCGACGATCAGGGACACTGCCGCGTTGACAGCACTGGAGATCAACAGGCCCAGCACCATCACCCAGGTGCCCACGGGCAGTGCCCACAGCAGGGACCAGGTGGCGGCTCGGGTGGTGGAACCGGTGACTCGGGGCAGGAGGGGCGTTTCATCGGTCGGGGACTCGGGGACGAACCACGACCAGGTACGCATCCTGCGGAACGTGGTTGCCATGATGCTAAAAGTACCCGAATCCCCCGGGTGTCCTTCACACCTGACCAAACTCACACAGGTATAATTTTCCTGCCCCCGATACTCGGTGTGAACTGGGGATTTGTCTTCTGGTCGGGATTGGGGTTATTGTTTATCTCGTGCCAAGGGCGATTACGCCCATAACACCCAGCCCGGGTGGCGGAATGGCAGACGCGCTAGCTTGAGGTGCTAGTGTCCTATTAACGGACGTGGGGGTTCAAGTCCCCCCTCGGGCACACTGTTTCAAACAGTAATCCTTTAAGGCCCTGATCCACAGGTCGGGGTCTTATTTCTTGCCTGATGCCGGGGTGCTTCCCGGTGTCATTGTTTTACACCCAGCCCAGGTGGCGGAATGGCAGACGCGCTAGCTTGAGGTGCTAGTGTCCTATTAACGGACGTGGGGGTTCAAGTCCCCCTCTGGGCACTCATTGAGAGTGAACAACAGCAAGGCCCCGATCGACAGGATCGGGGCCTTGCTGCATTCCCGGGTACCCTTCCGGCCACGTTTCCCCCTGCTCTATGGTGGATGACATGAGCACACCAGGCCCCACCACCCCCGGCATCACCGTCAGAACAGCTCACCCCTTGGAATTCCCGGTGATCACAGACATCCTCGTCCACACCTTCGCCGGTGATCCCGGTTTCCTGCGCTGGATTCCCCAGCCTGACCCCGGGAACCGCCTGCTGCGGGGTCTGTTCGAACTCCAGCTGCAGACCCGGTACGCCACTGCGAACACCGTGGATGTCGCCCTGGATGAGTCCGGTGACATCGTCGGCGTGGCCCTGTGGGACGCCCCGGATTCCGATCACGGTGCCCTGGATGAGGCCCGCCTACTCCCCCGCCTGGTCGCCTTGTTCGGGGCACGCACCCCGCAGTTCCTGGCCCAGGGGTTCCGTTCCGCACGCATGCACCCGAAATTCCCCCACTGGTACCTCTACACCATCGCCTCGGTCCCCCAGGCTCGCGGAACCGGAGTGGGCACCGCCCTGCTCACCCACGGCATCGCCCGCGCCGGCGAGGAGGCGATCTATCTGGAGGCCACCTCGACCCGCTCGGCGCAGCTGTACCACCGCCATGGGTTCGTGCCCCTGGGGTACCTGCCCGACAATGATGATCTCCCCTCGGAGTTCGCCATGTGGCGTCCCCCGACCATGCCCCGCTAGGAAAAATCCGCCCGCGCAGCCCCTGTGTCACAGGGGTTGCGCGGGCGGATCCCGGTACTGCCTCGGAGGCCAACTAGATGCGGTCGAACGCCGCCAGGATATTCCGGGCGGCCAGCGTCGGGGTTGTGGCACCGTCACGCAGTGCCCTCTCCATGTCGCGGCTGACCGTCTTCACATCGGGGTCATTCTCCAGACGCATGCGGATCGTCTCGTGGACCATCTGCCACATCCAGCCCACCTGCTGATGACGGCGGCGCTCCTCAAAGAGGCCGTGCTCCCGCATCACCTTCTGGTGTTCCTGGACATGCCCCCAGAAGACATCCACACCGGTGCCCTCCACCGCGGACATGGTGATCGTCGGTGGATGCCAGATCTCGTCCGGGCTGCGGACCATCCGCATGGCCGCGGCCAGGTCGCGGGCGGCCCGCTTGGCGGGTTTCTCATTCGCACCGTCGGCCTTGTTGATGGCCACCAGTTCCGCCATCTCCAGGACACCCTTCTTGATGCCCTGCAGCTGATCACCGGCCCCGGAGAGTGCCAGGAAGGTGAAGATGTCCACCATCTGGTGCACCGCCACCTCACTCTGGCCCACACCGACGGTCTCGACGATGATGATGTCGTAGCCGGCGGCCTCGAACACCACCATCGCCTCACGGGTAGCCTTGGCCACGCCACCGAGGGTGCCTGCCGACGGGGAGGGCCGGATGAAGGCCTTATCCTCCCGCGACAGACTGGACATGCGGGTCTTGTCCCCCAGGATGGAACCCCGGGTCTTGGTGGATGAGGGGTCGATGGCCACCACCGCCACCCGGTGTCCCTCCCCGATCAGGTGCATGCCCAGCGCCTCGATGAAGGTGGACTTGCCCACACCCGGAACACCGGTGATACCGATGCGCAGGGCGTTACCGGAATGCGGCAGCAACCGCACCAGGAGTTCCTGTGCCAGTTCACGGTGGGCGGCGGAGGTGGACTCCAGCAGGGTGATGGCACGGGCGACCTTGGGGCGGTCGTTGGCCAGGACGGCGTCGTAGAGCTCATCGACGTTGATCCGCTGGCGCGCACGCCGGAGCATCTCCGGGGCCGGTGGGACGATGGCGCCCAGATCCGTGCCGCCGGTGGTGCTCAGCGTGCCGAGGGTGTCCTCCAGAAATTCCCTCTCAGGCATCCTCATCTACATCCAGCTCAAAACCGAGGTGCGCTGCCAGCCTGGTGATCAGGTCGATGGCGGAGTCGGCGATGACGGTGCCCGGTGGGTAGATGGCGACCGCGCCGTTGTCGTAGAGCTCCTGGAAGTCACCCGGTGGGATGACACCACCGACGGTGACCAGGATGTCCTCCCGGCCCAGGGCGGCCAGTTCCTTCTTCAGCTCAGGCAGCAGCGTGAGGTGACCGGCGGCCAGGGAGGACATGCCCACCACGTGGACATCGGCGTCCACGGCGGCGCGGGCGGCCTCGGCCGGGGTCTGGAACAGCGGTCCGACATCCACATCCATGCCCAGGTCGGCATAGGCGGAGGCGACGACCTTCTGGCCACGGTCGTGGCCGTCCTGTCCCATCTTGGCGATGAAGATACGGGGGCGGCGACCCTCCTGCTCCTCGAAGGCGTCAGCCAGGGCGATGGCGCGCTTGACGTTGGACACCTCACCCTCCTTTCCTACCTCGTCCTTGTACACACCGGACAGTGTCTTGATCTCGGCCTCGTGGCGTCCGAAGACCTCCTCCAGCGCATCGGAGATCTCACCGATGGTGGCCTTGGCGCGCGCGGCGTCGACGGCGAGCTTGAGCAGGTTCTGCTCCAGATCGCCCGGCTTCTTGTTGTCGTTGCGGGCCGCGGCGGTCAGGGCGTCCAGTGCACGGCGGGTCTCGTCCTCGTCGCGCTCGGCGCGCAGACGGGCCAGCTTCTCCAGCTGCTCGGCGCGCACCTTGGTGTTGTCAACCTTGAGGACTTCAATCTGCTCATCCTCGTCGACGACATAGCGGTTGACACCGATAAGTGCCTGGCGGCCGGAGTCGATGCGGGCCTGGGTGCGGGCGGCGGACTCCTCGATGCGCAGCTTCGGGATGCCCTGGTCGGTGGCCTGGGCCATGCCGCCGGCCTCCTCGACCTCCTCGATGTGCTTGCGCGCGCGGTTGGCCAGCTCGTTGGTCAGCCATTCCACGTAGTAGGAACCGGCCCACGGGTCGACCGGGCGGACGGTGCCGGACTCCTGCTGCAGCAGCAGCTGGGTGTTACGCGCGATGCGGGCGGAGAAGTCGGTTGGCAACGCGAGTGCCTCGTCGAGGGCGTTGGTGTGCAGCGACTGGGTGTGGCCCTGGGTGGCGGCCATCGCCTCGATCGCGGTGCGGGCGACGTTGTTGTAGACATCCTGGGCGGTCAGAGACCAACCGGAGGTCTGCGAGTGGGTACGCAGGGACTGGGACTTCGGGTTCTTCGGGTTGAACTTGGCCACCAGCTCGCTCCACAGGAGACGACCGGCGCGCAGCTTCGCGATCTCCATGAAGGTGTACATGGAGATACCCCAGAAGAAGGACAGGCGTGGGGCGAACTTGTCCACGTCCAGACCCACCTCCTGGCCGGCGCGGAGGTACTCGATGCCGTCGGCAAGCGTGTAGGCGAGCTCGAGGTCGGCGGTCGCTCCGGCTTCCTGGATGTGGTAGCCGGAGATGGAGATCGAGTTGAAGCGCGGCATCTTCAGGGAGGTGTACTCGAAGATGTTCGAGATGATCCTCATCGACGGCTTCGGTGGGTAGATGTAGGTGTTGCGGACCATGAACTCCTTCAGAATGTCATTCTGAATGGTTCCGGCGAGCTGCTCGGGGGCAACGCCCTGTTCCTCGGCCGCCACGATGTAGAAGGCGAGGACCGGCAGCACGGCGCCGTTCATGGTCATGGACACGGACACGCTCGACAGGTCGATGCCCTGGAAGAGTTCGCGCATGTCCAGGATGGAGTCGATGGCCACACCGGCCATGCCCACATCGCCGACCACGCGCTCATTGTCGGAGTCGTAGCCGCGGTGGGTGGCCAGGTCGAAGGCCACGGACAGGCCCTTCTGACCGGCGGCCAGGTTGCGGCGGTAGAACGCATTGGACTCGGCCGCGGTGGAGAAACCGGCGTACTGGCGGATGGTCCAGGGCTGGTTGGTGTACATGGTCGGGTACGGCCCGCGCATGAACGGCTTCTGGCCCGGGAGGGAATCCAGGGGGTGGCCGGCGGCAGCTGCTGCGGCACGGTCGTCCTCGGTGAACACGCGCTTGACGTCGATGCCCTCCGGGGTGTTCCACACCTGGTCGGCACCGGCCGGGGCGGGGGTGGTTCCTGCATCAGCTGCGGGACCGTCGAGGGGTACCTCGGAGAAATTGGGGATTGTGGTCATGGTCTTTCTTATGCTCCCAGTCCGTCGAGAAGGGTGGCCAGGGTGGAGGCGGCGTCGATCTTCATGTTGAGGTAGCCGTCCGGGGCGTGCTGGGCGTTCTCGAAGCTCGCCGGGGCGCCGGCGAGCAGGATCTGCTTCGCACCCGCCGCACGGAGCTTCTCGACGACCTGCTCACCGGTGGCGGCGTACTCCTGGTCGGTTCCACAGATGACGACGATGTCGGATCCGGTGGCCGCCTCATCGAACTCCGGGGTTCCCGGGGTCAGCTCACCGGGGTTGGTCACCGCGATGCCGCCGGAGGCCAGCAGGTTTGTGGTGAAACCGGTGCGGATGTTGTGCTTGGCCAGCGGGCCGACCGGGATGAGACCGATGGTCGGGCGTGCGCCGTTCGCCTCGAGGAAGGCATCCGAGCGGTTGCGCAGTGCCTCGAATTCAGCGGCCCAGCGGCGGATACCCGCGGGTTCCTGACGCTTCTCGGCGGGCAGTGGTGCCTCCGCGAGGTTGGGGAACTCGTTGATGCCGGTCAGCTGCTTCTGTCGCTTCGCGATCTGCTGGCGGGTGGTCTCGTGCATCTCATCCAGGGCCGCGGCGATGGCGCCGTTGTCCAGCTGCGCACGGTACCCGCCCTTGGCCTCGATATCGGCGAACAGCGCCCAGGCCTTCCCGGAGAGATCGTTGGTCAGGGACTCCACGTAGTAGGAGCCACCGGCCGGGTCGATGACGTGGCCGAGGTGGGACTCCTCCAGCAGCAGCAGGTTGGTGTTGCGGGCGATGCGGTGCGCGAAGTTACGGGTGGTGCCCGGGTTGCCGCCGTCGATGGCGGCATCAAAGGTGAGGACCTCGACGTCGGTTGCTCCACCCACGCCGGCGGCGAACGCGGCGACGGTGCTGCGCAGCATGTTGACCCACGGGTCGCGCTGACTGAACATCACGGGCGCGGTGACGGTGTGCTGCGGGGCGGCACCCAGGTCCGGGTGGCCGAGAACCTCGGCGACACGTGCCCAGAGGCGTCGTGCGGTGCGCAGCTTCACGATCTGACCGAACTGGTCATCGGTGACGGCGAAGCGGAAGGCGATCTGGTCCAGGGCCTGCCCGGTGCTCAGCCCGGCATCCACGAGGGCGCGGACGTAGTCGATGCCCGCGGCCAGGGCCAGCGCGATCTCCTGGGCGTCACTGGCATCCTGGTTGGAGAACGAGACAGCGTCGACAAGCACGGCGCGGACGTTCTCCCGCGCGCTGGCCGCGCGGGCCAGCTCGACGGTGGCGTCCAGGTCCACCGACCCGGAACCGTCCACGGCCGAGGTCAGTGGGCTCGCACCCAGGGTGACGGCGGCGGTGCCGGTGCCGGCGGCGTCGACAAGCGCGTAGAGTGCGTCGGCGGCCTCGGTGGTCCGGGCCCCCGCACTCAGGATGATCGGCGCCATGTTGAGGTACACGCCCTCCAGCGCGGCCTTGAGATCCTCCGGGCCGAGCTGGCCGGTCAGATCGAGGCGCAGGGTGGTGGTACCGGAATTGAGTGCGTGGAGAATCTGCCGGTTCACCTCGGAGACGGCATCATCATAGGAGCCGAAGGTTTCGGTCACTCCCCAGCCGGCGCGGTCCGCATCGATGGCAGCGCCACGGGTGAAGGGGAACTCACCGGGCAGCTCATCGATCGGAGCGCCGTTCTCGTCGGCGCGGGTGTACAGGGGCGAGATGTCCAGACCATCGTTGGTGGTGACGATGAGTCTCCTCCACACATCGGAGGGCACATCGCTTACGTCCTTTTTGCTCACCCGCGCGAACACACCCACTACAGCTTTGCGCCAGGCGTCAAGGCTGTCGGTGAATTCCTCGGGCAACGAGGCATTCCTGAGATCAGTCAAGGTGGAAATACTTCCCATCGAAATGTAATGAGTCAGTGGTTCTCCAACCGGATTTCAGGCCCCCAGGGCGGACATCGCATCCACCGGTTCGGGAGTAATCTGAACCCAGCCGGAGCGCTGGCACACAACTACACGACATTCGCGCGCGATTGTGTCCAAGTGCACTTTTCAGGATAATCCACAAACGGTGCACTTACCCCCCTTACGGAGGTGTCTAGGGACACACCGGGATGGTTGTAAGGTGTCTCCCATGAGTTCTGAGAGCAGACCCGGCACAACCGGGGCGACGGTATCCGGCAGGGTGAATACCCCTTTCAGCTCGTTCTTCCACTTTCTCACCTCTCTTGTGACCGATGCGTGGGGTGATCTGCGGCGGTGGCCGACGTGGAAGAAGGTGTCCGTTCTCACAGCGTTCATCGTGGTGGTGGGTGTCACCGTGGTGGTGGAGATCCCCTCGATCACCACCCTCCGGGACTGGGCTGACAGTGCCGGACCCGCCTTCGTCTGGCTCTTCGTCGGTCTCTACGTGGTGATCACCCAGTTCCCCATCCCGCGCACCGTGCTCACCCTGGCCTCCGGTGTCCTGTTCGGCCCGTGGCAGGGCACGCTCATCGCCCTCGGGTCCACCACGGTCTCCGCGGCGCTCAGCCTGCTCATCGTGCGCGGATTGCTGGGCGGGTGGATGCGGCCACGCCTGACCCATCCGGCGGTGGCGCGGATCAACGCGCGCCTGCGGGACCGTGGCTGGTTGGCGATCGCCTCACTGCGGATGATCGCGGCGGTCCCCTTCTCCCTGCTGAACTACGTCGCCGCCCTGACCAGCGTTCCGCTGCTGGCGTTCACCGTGGCCACCGCGGTCGGTTCCGCGCCCGGCACGATCGCGACGGTGGTGCTTGGCGACGCCGTCGTCGGCTCCGGCAGTGCCACCGCGGTGGTGTTCACCATCGCCCTGGCCTGTCTGGGTGTGGTTGGCCTCATTTTGGACCGGCGTCTGCCAGTCAAGTCTGTGAAATAGAACGACCACGGTAGACTCAGGAGGTCTTGTGTTGGATATTCATGTCTGAAAGGGGTTGGTCGTCGATGTGGGCACTGCATGCCAGGTACAGGGGTCGCGACACCCGACGGGCCGAGCTGGTCCGTCGTTTTGCCGAGGCGCTGTCGACCCTCGAGGGGGCCGGTGAGTTCGAGCTGCTGGGTGTGGAGGATATCCGTGCCCACATCACCCACCCCGCCACCGCCTGCGATGTCGTGATGGCGCTGCTCGCCGCGGGTGACTGGGCGATCGGCATCGGTGTGGTGCCGGGCATCGACAAGCCCACCGATGAGGATGAGGCCCAGATCGAGCTGGCGAAGAAGACCGCCAGCGAGGCGTTGCGGCCCACCGCCCGTGCGGGGGCCGTGAAGGTCCGCATCGTCGGTGCGCGCCGTGATGACCCGCGGGCCTTCAACATCTCCGCATCGTTTGCGCTGATGGCCCAGGTGTTGTCCAAACGATCCTTCGAGGGACGTGAGGCCACCTCCCTGATGCGGTCGGGCATGAATCAGAATGAGGCCGCCGCGGAACTGGGGATCTCCAAACAGGCGATGTCCCAGCGCCTCCAGGCGGCCGGGTGGCAGGCGGAGCAGGCCGGGTGGCAGTTGGCGGTCAACCTGCTGGAGCACTCCGCCCAGCCCTGATCCGGGATTCTAGTTTCGTTCCTGATCCGGATCGATGGGCAGCTGCTCCGCATCGCGGGCGCGGAGGAACTCCTGGGTGGCCTGTCCTGCCTGGATCTCATCATCGTTGGGTGCCGCCGCGCGGGTCAGTGCACCCTGGCCGGAGTCAAGCCCAGAGTCGGAACCTGCCGACACCTTTCCCATGGCAATCTCCGCCGGATCCGGATCAACCGGTTTGTTGGCCACCGCATTGGCGGCAGCGACAGCCGCGGCGATCTCCGGATCGGATTCCGTGGAGAACCACTCGTCGGTGTTGTCCGCGTTGGCCAGGTTCTTCGTCTCCTCATCGACGGACACCGGTTCATACCGGAATGTCCCCTGCTCGTCCTTGTTGGCGAACTGCCGGGCGAAGCTTTCCAGGGAATCCCCGAACTGGCTGGGGATGACCCACATCTTGGAGGATTTGCCATCGGCGATCTGGGGCAGCTTCTCCAGGTACTGATATGCGAGCACCTCGGGAGTCAGCTTGGCAGCCTTGATTGCAGCGTTGACCTTCTGGATGGCGCGGGCCTCACCCTGCGCCTGCAGGTAGCGGGCGGCCCGTTCACCCTCGGCGCGCAGAATCATGGACTGGCGTTCCGCCTCCGCCGCGAGGATGGCTGCGTGCTTCTCACCCTCGGCGGCCAGGATCTTCGCCTGCTTCTCACCCTCGGCGGTCTTGATGTCGGCCTCGCGCTGACCCTCGGCGGTGAGGATGGTGGCGCGCTTCTCGCGGTCCGCCTTCATCTGCTTCTCCATCGACTGCTGGATCGATGGTGGTGGATCAATGGCCTTCAGCTCCACACGGCTGATGCGCAGGCCCCATTTGGTGGTGGCGGCATCCAGCTCGCCGCGCAGGCGTCGGTTGATCACCTCACGGGAGGTCAGGGTCTCCTCCAGCGTCATGCCGCCGACCACATCACGCAGGGTGGCCACGGAGATCTGCTCCACGCCGATGATGTAGTTGTCCACACCGTAGATCGCACGGTCCGGTTCATTGATCTGGAAGGTGACCACAATGTCGATGGCCACGGTGAGGTTGTCCTGGGTGATCACCGCCTGGGGCGGGAAGGAGACCACACGTTCACGGGTGTCCACGCGGGCGCGGACCCGGTCGATGAAGGGCACCAGGAGGGTCAGCCCTCCCTCCACGGTGCGGGTATACCGGCCGAGCCTTTCAATGACTGCGGCTTCACCCTGGGGTATCAAGGCTAATGACTTGATTACCACGAGGGCAACGAAGGCGAGAACTACTATCGCCAGGATTGTGCCGAACATGCTTCCTCCAGATATCTGTACGGATTGGGACGGGGTGGCTGGTGGTCCGGGGTGAGGGAGCCGGCGTTCATGAGCACCCGGTTCAGGGTTCCGCCCACACCACCGCGGTGGCGCCGTCAATGCGCACCACACTGACGTGCTGTCCCTCGGTGAAGGTGTGGGCCGGATCCATGCTGCGCGCAGACCAGATCGAACCGTCCAGCCGGATCTGCCCGCCAGCGCCGGTGACATCCTCCAGCACGACAGCCTGTTTACCCACCAGCGAACGTACCGAGGTATCCAGTGCCGCGGGTTTATTCAACCGACGCTGCAGCGCCGGTTTGAGAAAGAACAGCAGGGCGAAGGCCGACACCGCGAAGGTGGCGAACTCCGCCCATACAGGCACACCGACCAGGGACACACCAGCTGTGGCCAGGGCCGCGCCAGCGAGCATCAACAGGGTGAATTCACCCACCGCCAGCTCAAGTCCCGCCAGCACCAGGCTTCCGATAAACCAGATTATTGCTCCCACGCCACCCACCGTACAGAACCCTGTGGGTGGTACGCAGGGTTATCCCACCCGGCCGTCTGCCCTGGGAAGCCGCTAGGCCAGGACATCCTCCTTGCTCAGGTCGTGATTGGTCACGAAATCCACCAGACGTTCCACCGCCCCGATCAGGGTGTGGTCGAAATCCCGGAAGGAGTTGACGGCATTGTAGACGCGGTGCCACCCCTCCTTCGGATCCGACCATCCCACCCGGCGACAGATACCGGTCTTCCAGTCCTCGCCGTAGGGCACCTCCGGCCAGGCACGCAGGCCGAGGCGTTCCGGTTTCACCGCCGCCCAGATATCGATGTACGGGTGCCCGGTCACCGCGACATCAGGTCCCAGCGAGCGCGTCATCCGCGTTTCCTTCGATCCCTCCACCAGGTGGTCGGCGAGCACACCGATGCGCCGGCCCGGGCCCGGTCGGAACTCCGCCAGTCGCTCGGGGAGGTTGTCCAGGCCCTCGAGGTATTCCACGACAACACCCTCCACCCGGAGGTCATGACCCCAGACCTTCTCCACGATGGCCGCGTCATGGATGCCCTCCACCCAGATCCGCGACGGGGCGGCGACCTTCGCCTGGACATTCTCCACCCGGCGCGACCCCGAATTGGATTTCCGGGGCTGCTGGGTGGGCACATGGCGGGTCAGGGTGACGATCTGCCCGTCCACCATGAAGGCACCGGTGCGCAGTTTGTACAGTGCCTCACGGCCCCGGCGGTCCTCCAGGCGGATGAAATCACCGTCATAGGTGCGCTCGAAGCCGGTGACGGCGCCGACATAACCGTCGGCGCGCACCTCCACGACCAGTCCCGGTTCTGCGGGAACAGTGGGATACTCGGGTTTCCTGTTCCGGGTGTGTCCGCCGAAGATGTCTGCTGCATAGGGGTCGGAGAAGCTCATGGTGATACACCCTAGCGAAGTCCTGGGATAGACTTTCGACCCGATATGGATATTCGTGCACACATCTACTCACCCCTGCAGAACACGGCCGTGTGGCTCGGGGCATGGGTCTACGATCTGGTGGCCACCGAGGACATCATCGACGCCTTCGTCGATCTCGGCGGGCCGCACACCTTCGGGGACGGGGGCCTGCTGGATCTGCTGCGCGTGGTGCGGGGCACCGTCCAGCCGCTTGTCGACGCGCCCTTCGACTCCCCTGTCATCTCACTGGTGCTCTCCGGTCCGGGTGATGCACCGGGGCTCCCGGCTGGTTCTGAGGCGGCGCGCCGGGTCACGCGGTCGGGGGAAGGCGCGTTGGTGGTGCGTGGCGTCGACAAGCTCACGTCCTACGCCCTGATCCCCGAACGCCGGGGCGATTCCACCGACTGGACATGGCTGCCCGTGGAGGGGCTGTTGCCGGCGGGTGCGGCCGTCTCCCCCGGTGAGGCGGATCAGCTGCTCAGTGAGGCCACGTCCCGCGCCGCAATGGTCATCGAGGGCACCGCGTATTCCTCCCTGGCGCCGCGGTCATTGAAAAACCCACGGCTGACCGTGGGGTCACTGTCGGATTTCTACGACACCCCGGGGCTTCCGCATGCGGTTCCCGCACGTTCGGCGAAACTGTTCGCCCGCGCCGACCGGGTGGCTGCAATCGTGGAGACTGTGCAGTCCACCATCGGCGATCACAGCCTGGACCCTCAGCTGATCCCCCTGTGGCATCACATCCGTACCGCGCGGATGGTGGGGGTGGACTATGCCCTCGCGGATTTCGCGAGGGCATGATTACTGTGGGCGTTTAGGAACGGGATGCCACCGGGGCGTCGGCGTTCGGATTGGTCTGTGAGGCCGCCGGGCGCCTGCGTGGCGCGCAGCATCCCGGGACGCAGGGCTCGCCGTTGACGGTGGAACCCCGCACCGGCAGGGTACCCAGCCGCTCGATGACCCGCTTCATCTCCATCTCGTCGATGAGGTCGACGACCATCGTGGCGAATTCATCGGAGGGACCGACGGTGGCAACGCGTTCGATGACCATCCCGCGCCTGGTGGCCTCGTCCATGAGCTCGGAATCGAGGTCCCAGATCACCTCCATGTGGTCGGAGATGAAGCCCACCGGACAGACCACGAGGGCCTTCTGGCCGTTGTTCTCATTGAGTTCGACGGCATGATCAACGATATCCGGCTCCAGCCACGGCACATGCGGGCTGCCCGAACGGGACTGCCAGACCACATCGAAGTCATCGATGCCGGCCTCCCTGGCGATCAGCGCGGAGGACTCCTCCACCTGGCGGGAGTAGATGGATCCGTCGATGGGGTTGCCGTCCGCATCCTTCGAGTTCAGGGGGATCGAATGGGCGGTGAACACCAGGCGGGCCTCATCGCGCAGATCCTCCGGGAGCTTGTCGAAGGACTCCCGCACATACTGGGCCATGGTGCGCACAAACCGTGGGTGATCATAGAACTGACGCAGCTTGGTGAAGGTGACCTCCGGCGCCCCGATCTCCTCCAGGTGGGCGCGCATCCCCTGGATATCCTCGTGGTACTGTCGGCATCCTGAGTACCCACCCCAGGCGGAGGTGGCGAAGACGAGGGCATTCCGGATCCCGTCGGCAGCCATCTGCTCGGCCGCCTCATTGTCGAATGGCTTCCAGTTCCGGTTACCGAAATAGACGGGAATATCGTACCCACGCGCCGCGAGCTCGGCCTTGACGTTGGCGATGATCTCCTTATTGAGCCTGTTGAGGGGACTCACTCCACCGAAGTGGTAGTAGTGGGCACCCACCTCATCCAGTCTCTCGGGGGGAATGCCCCTGCCCCGGGTGACATTCTCCAGAAATGGACGAACCTCCTCGGGTCCCTCGGGGCCACCGAAGGAGAGAACGAGGAGGGCATCATAGGAGTCCGACTTGGTGTCCGGTGTGCGTGCGTTCATAGAACGTACAATACCAACTAAAGGTTGATGGTGCACAAAAAGGAATAAATATAGCCAGATTGATAGGTTGAGCTTAAATCAGGCGGACGGCGTACTCAGTCATCCCGGACCAACGAACCGGGGAGACCTGCACCGTGGAGCCGGAACTCGGAGCCTCGATCATCTGTCCATCACCCAGGTAGATCGCAACATGCTGCGAGGCACCGGGGCCGTAGAAGATCAGATCACCACGCTGCATCTCGGAGGGGCTGACCTTGGTCCCACGCTGGTACTGGTAACCGGTGTAATGGGGCAACGCGATACCCACACCGGCGAACGCGTAGAGCACCAGACCGGAGCAGTCGAAGCCCACCTTGTTGTAGTCACCATAGGAATCCGCGACACCGCCATCACGGATGCCCAGGGTCGGACCGTTGGCATTGCCACCACCCCAGGCATACGGAGTACCGACCTGCCCCATGGCGCGGGCGATGACCGTCTCGATCTGCGCAGCGCGGTCACCTGTCACCAGCTCAGAGGCAGACTCCGTGACATCAGAGAGATCGACGGAACCAGCATCAGAGGTGACCGGAGTCTCCGGGACAGTAAGGGACCCGGAGGATTCGGAGGAACCCGACCCCTGGCCATCCAGCTCCACATAGTCATCCTCGGTCCACAGGTCATCCTCAACGACCGGCGCCTCCGCGGGAGCGACAGGCCCCTGGATTGCGGCGATGGTAGCGGCCTCGGCATCCTCACCGGATGGATAGGGATTGTCGGTGGTGACATGCTCAGCCTGGCTGGCGGCAATGAGAGCAGCCGCCGCCACAGACGCCGCGGTGAGGGCCTGATCACGTAGCTGCTGGGCCTGGGCCTCATCGGCGGCCGCGGCCTCCGCCGCTGCCTGAGCCTCCTCCGCTGCACGACGGGCATCCTCCGCCTGGCGCTGGGCATCCGCCTGCTCCTGGGACTGCTGGGCAGCCTGCGGCTCCACCGGTGCGACCGCGTCGGCAGACTCAGGGGCGGGTTCTGCGACGGCCTGGGCCTGTTCAGCCTCCACCGCAGCCTGCGCCTCGGCGGCCTCCCGTGCGACAGCCTGCGCGGCAGCCTGCTCGGCGGCTTCCGCGACCGCTGCAGCCTCGGCGGCGGCAGCAGCAGCTTCGTCGGCGCGGCGCTTCTCCTCCGCCCTGGCGGCAGCATCCGCCTCGGCGCGCTGACGCTCCTCCTCCGCACGCTGGAACTCCTCGAATTCCGCGCGTTGCCCCTGGAGGGTGTCCACATTGGCGCGGGCAATGGCCAGATTGCGTTCGGCCTCCTCCCGCTGTGCCACCAGGTTAACGCGGTTGGTGTTGAGGACAGCCAGCTGCTCGGAGGTCTCATCGATGGCTGCGCGGGTCTGGAGTTCCTTCTCCGCGGCCTCGGCCTCACGCTGTTCGGCGATGATGCGCGCCTCACGCAGGGCCGATTCCTTATTGGCGTTTTCGGTGCGGAGGCGGTCGAGCTCCTCGACGGCCTCGCGTTGCTTCTGCGCGGTGGTGCGCAGGTAGGTCTGGCGATCCAGGGCGTCCTCGGTGACCCCGTTACCGGAGACACCTGCAATACCGCGGGAACCACCGTTCTGCCGGTAGGCCGCCCGGGAGATCTCATCGAGCCGCTCCTGGGCCGCTTCGATCCGGACCTGGGAATCCTCCAGTTCAGCCTTGGCTGCAGCAGCGTTCTGCCGCGCGCGTTCCGCCTCCGCCTGAGCATCATGGAGATCGACCAGCGCCTTGTTCACCGCTTCGCGCAGTTCACCCATCTCCAACTCGAGGCGGTTGATCTCGGCATCCGCCTGCGACAGGGATCCGGCCAGTCGGGACACCTCCCCACTACCCGACTCCACATCCTCCCGGGCACCGGCGATAGCCGCATCATCCGGATTCACCGGCTGGGCAACCGCGGGGGTCAACCCGACCATCAGGCTTCCGCTGATGGTCACCGCAAGCAGGGCGCGGCTGATGGAACCGATGCGAAAAGAATGACTACGGGAGGCCTGGGCAACCCGCTGGCGCGGCAGACGTGATGCGTTACTAACCACGTGATCTCCTGTTCGTTCCGGATCGCCCCCGAATCCAGTTTCCCAACTGGACAAAGGTCCAGCGGGGGGGATCCGGTCGCCATCCGACAGCAATGAGGGAGCTCACGGATAAAACGGTGGACATCCGGGCAGAATCTACGCATACAGTTGCACTGCTGATGACCACGTCCCGGCAAGCTTCCCCGTTTGCCCGAAAATTTCATCTATCAACAGCGCAATAAGCTGCCATTCAAGGCTATGTACTTGAATATCTTTGCGAATCATTTGCCTCAGAGGTACAGGTTCAACCCATGAGCCGATATCTGCACATTAGGCCACGTTGGTAACATTCGAGACATCTTTCACAACGGTAACGCAACGGACGCGAAGATTATGCAAAAAGTTGCACGCCCCCACCTGCACAAACGATTTATCGTTTCGCTATTGTGATGTTACTCACGTTTTCCCGAATTGCGATTTTCGCCGCCGGGGGCCGGTCGGCCACATCCCGATCGGCGAGCTGCCCCTAGTCAAGTTTTCAAACTTGATCGATTAGTTAACGTGCGTTTCCATCGGCTGACGTCGCGCGAAGATCAGGGCAATGACAATCACAATCGCCAGCCCCACACCGCCCACAAGCGCCATCTGCGCCCAGTCAATAGACGCAAGAGGCGAGGTCGTTACATCACGAACAAGTAACGAAGCCCCCTCGACATAATCCGGGGTTCCGAGCATCTCCTGCTGGGCAGCCTCGAGGGAGGCCCGGGTATGGATGTCGCTGACCACAGCCCCCGACCCCGGTGACCGCACGGCAACGGTATCGAAGGAGGTGGTATTCACCAATTCCTGGGCAATGTCCCGTAGATCCGCGGTGACCGCGGGAGTGTTGTCCAAAACGACATATCCCAGGGTGCCGAACTCCCCGTCCGCCGCATCCTCGGCAATCCTGCTGAGCTCCTCCTCCATCGCAGGATACTGCTCCCTCATCGCCGTACCCATCGCAACCGCATCATCCTCAAGGTCTCGGGCCAGGGCGTTGATGTCAATGTTGTCTGGGATCATGGGATGATGTCAGCCTTCTGCGGGTCGAGGATGTGGGTAGGCAGTGCAGTTGCAGTGGTTGCAGATGTAAATAAGGAGCGTCAAATGGCAACCCTACCGACATACGGGGGTACCATGGGGGCAAGAAAAATGTCTGGTGGCGCTATGCCCCACCTTCCGCACGTTCTGCATATCCGCTGCCTATCAGCATAAACAACGCTAGCAGGCGGGGAGGCAGGGCGGGAAATGACGGCCAGTAGCCCCCAACGTACCCAGCAGAACGATCGTACTGTTACGATAATGGGGACGTAGGGTTCCTGTCCGCGACCGTGGCATAGGGCCTGAAGTTTTCCTCACGCCGGCTCAAGCGATGCGAAGGCCGACGAGAATCTCACACTGGAAAAGTTAGAATTGGAGCTCACTGTGACTGAAAGCAAGAACTCCTTCAATGCTAAGAGCACCCTGCAGGTCGGCGAGAAGTCCTATGACTACTACGCCCTCTCCGCAGTGCCTGGCATGGAGAAGCTGCCCTACTCCCTGAAGGTTCTCGGCGAGAACCTCCTGCGCACCGAGGACGGCGCAAACATCACCGAGGAGCACATCGAGGCCATCGCCAACTGGGATGCATCTGCTGATCCAAGCATTGAGATCCAGTTCACCCCGGCCCGCGTGCTGATGCAGGACTTCACCGGCGTCCCCTGTGTTGTCGACCTGGCAACCATGCGTGAGGCCGTCAAGACCCTCGGTGGCGACCCGGATAAGGTCAACCCACTGAACCCAGCTGAGATGGTCATTGACCACTCCGTCATCGTCGAGGCCTTCGGTCGCCCGGACGCCCTCGAGAAGAATGTTGAGATCGAGTACGAGCGCAACGAGGAGCGTTACCAGTTCCTGCGTTGGGGCTCCGAGGCATTCTCCAACTTCCGCGTTGTTCCTCCAGGAACCGGTATCGTCCACCAGGTCAACATCGAGTACCTGGCCCGCGTTGTCTTCGACAACGATGGCCTGGCATACCCGGATACCTGCATCGGCACCGACTCCCACACCACCATGGAAAACGGCCTCGGCATCCTGGGCTGGGGCGTCGGCGGCATCGAGGCTGAGGCTGCCATGCTCGGCCAGCCTGTCTCCATGCTGATCCCGCGCGTCGTCGGCTTCAAGCTCACCGGTGAGATCCCGGTCGGCGTCACCGCCACCGATGTCGTTCTGACCATCACCGAGATGCTCCGCGACCACGGTGTTGTCCAGAAGTTCGTCGAGTTCTACGGCAACGGCGTCAAGTCCGTCCCGCTGGCGAACCGCGCCACCATCGGCAACATGTCCCCAGAGTTCGGCTCCACCTGTGCGATGTTCCCCATCGACGAGGAGACCATCAAGTACCTGCGTCTTACCGGCCGTCCGGAAGAGCAGATCGCCCTGGTCGAGGCCTACGCCAAGGCCCAGGGCATGTGGCTCGAGCAGGACGCACCCGAAGCCGAGTACTCCGAGTACCTCGAGCTCGACCTGTCCACCGTTGTTCCTTCCATCGCTGGCCCGAAGCGCCCACAGGACCGCATCCTGCTGTCCGAGGCGAAGGAGCAGTTCCGTGAGGACCTGAAGGCCTACACCAACGACCCGGTCCAGGTTGACCAGTCCATCCCGGCCAAGCGCATGGCCAACGAGGGTGGATTCCAGCCGGGTTCCACTTCCGACCTGGACAACTACAACGCATCCTGGCCAGGCGAGGGCGAGTCCGCCGCCGCCAACGCTGAGGGTCGTCCGTCCAACCCGGTCACCGTTGTCTCCCCACAGGGTGGCGAGTACACCATCGACCACGGCATGGTGGCCATCGCCTCCATCACCTCCTGCACCAACACCTCCAACCCCTCCGTCATGATCGGCGCCGGCCTGATCGCCCGTAAGGCGGCGGAGAAGGGCCTGAAGTCCAAGCCATGGGTCAAGACCATCTGTGCTCCGGGTTCCCAGGTTGTTGACGGTTACTACCAGCGTGCAGACCTCTGGAAGGACCTTGAGGCCCTCGGCTTCTACCTCTCCGGTTTCGGTTGCACCACCTGCATCGGTAACTCCGGCCCGCTGCCGGAGGAGATCTCCGAGGCCATCAACGAGCATGACCTGGCTGCCACCGCAGTCCTGTCCGGTAACCGTAACTTCGAGGGTCGTATCTCCCCCGATGTGAAGATGAACTACCTGGCATCCCCGATCATGGTCATCGCCTACGCCATCGCCGGCACCATGGACTTCGACTTCGAGAACGAAGCCCTGGGGCAGGACCAGGACGGCAATGATGTCTTCCTGAAGGACATCTGGCCTTCCACCGAGGAGATCGAGGAGACCATCCAGGCCGCCATCTCCCGTGAGCTCTACGAGGCTGACTACGCTGACGTCTTCAAGGGCGACAAGCAGTGGCAGGAACTCGACATCCCCTCCGGCAAGACCTTCGAGTGGGACGAGAACTCCACCTACATCCGCAAGGCTCCGTACTTCGATGGCATGACCGCTGAGCCACAGCCGGTCACCGACATCGAGAACGCCCGCGTTCTGGCCAAGCTCGGCGATTCGGTCACCACCGACCACATCTCCCCTGCTTCCTCCATCAAGCCAGGCACCCCGGCCGCACAGTACCTCGATGCCCACGGTGTGGAGCGTCAGGACTACAACTCCCTGGGTTCCAGGCGTGGTAACCACGAGGTCATGATGCGCGGCACCTTCGCCAACATCCGCCTCCAGAACCAGCTGGTTGACATCGCAGGTGGCTACACCCGCGACTTCACCCAAGAGGGTGGCCCACAGGCATTCATCTACGATGCCTGCGTCAACTACAAGGAAGCCGGCATCCCGCTGGTCGTCCTCGCCGGTAAGGAATACGGCACCGGTTCCTCCCGTGACTGGGCTGCAAAGGGCACCAACCTGCTCGGTGTGCGCGCAGTCATCACCGAGTCCTTCGAGCGCATCCACCGTTCGAACCTCATCGGTATGGGCGTTGTCCCGCTGCAGTTCCCGGAGGGCGAGTCCCACGAGTCCCTGGGCCTCGACGGCACCGAGACCTTCGACATCACCGGTCTGACCGCTCTCAACGAGGGCACCACCCCGAAGACCGTCAAGGTCACCGCCACCAAGGAAAACGGCGAGAAGGTCGAATTCGACGCTGTCGTCCGCATCGATACCCCCGGTGAGGCTGACTACTTCCGCCACGGTGGCATCCTGCAGTACGTGCTGCGCCAGATGGCTGCTTCCTAAGCCGAAGCGGTCACCGACCATCCATGACATCCAGCGGTGTCACGGATGGTGATGGGGCCCCACCGCCTGAGCGCTGGTCATCGTGCACAACGATGAGCAGCCAACTCCTGGTGGGGCCCCATTGTTGTACCTGTATCTTCACCCCCACACCCCTGACCATGCGTCCCACTTCGGAGGCATGCACCTTCCCCTAAGGAGTCCCACGTGTCCGTAGCGACAGGCGATAAGCCGGTAAACAGTCGCCAGGAGATCCTGGAGGGCGCCCGTCGGTGCTTTGCGGAACACGGCTACGAAGGCGCCACCGTACGACGACTGGAGGAGGCCACCGGGAAATCCCGCGGGGCCATCTTCCACCACTTCGGTGACAAGGAGAAGCTTTTCCTCGCCCTGGCCCGGGAGGATGCCGCCCGCATGGCCGAGACCGTGTCGGAGAATGGTCTGGTCGAGGTCATGCGGGGAATGTTGGAGGATCCGGAACGGTATGACTGGCTGTCGATCCGACTGGAGATCTCCAAACAGCTGCGCACCGATCCGGAGTTCCGCGCCAAGTGGACCGATCACCAGAGTGTTCTCGACGAGGCCGTGCGGGTACGTCTGGCACGCAACGCCGACAAGGGTCGTATGCGTACCGACGTCCCCATCGAGGTCCTCCACCTCTATCTGGAGACGGTGATGGACGGGTTCATCTCCAGGCTGGCCACGGGCGCCTCCACCGAGGGGCTCTCCGAGGTCCTCGACCTGGTGGAGACCTCGGTCCGTCGCCCGGACTGATCCGGTCCCCCGCTTCACCTGCTGACCCCGGTGCCCGGAATCATCTCCGGGCACCGGGGTTATGCCATTCCACCGTGCGGATTCTGCCAAAGGACAGACCACCATCTAGACTAAGCGGTATGGTTTCAGTTCTTCTTGTACAACCCCGCCAGGGCGAGGCCGTCGTCGCAGCCGAACGTCGTGATTTCCTGCAGTCCACTGGACTCAAGCCTGATGAACTGACCTCCCGAATGCTGGATTCGGTGGATACGATCGTCGGGAGCCTCGAGGGTTTCGATGGTGTCATCGTCGGCGGAAGTCCGCTGAATGTGACCAACTTCGAATACGACGCGTGGCAGCATCACGTCCACCGCCAACTCGCAGCACTCGCCCGGCAGCCCCTGCCCACCATGTTTGTCTGTTATGGAAATACCTTCCTCGCCCACCTGGATGGCGGGGAGGTCGGGCGGACCCATCCAGAGCAGTCCGGCCCCACCTCGGTGCACCTCACCGAGGAGGGACAGCGTGACATTCTCACCCATGATCTACCGGACACGTTCATGTCCTTCACAGGCCATACGGAAAATGTGGTGACCGCCGCCCCCGGTCACCGGGTACTGGCCACCGGTCCCACCTGCCCCGTGCAGATGGTCCGGGCGAATGCCACAACCTGGGCCGTGCAGTTCCACGCCGACATGGATGCCCTGGCCATGAAGAACCGCATGGACTTCTATGCCAATTACGGTTACTTCTCCCCCGAGGACTATGACCAGATCATCGCCGGCCTGCCGAGCGTGGATGCGGTCTACGCCAACCGGGTGTTGCGCAATTTCATTGAGGTCTGTGAGGGCACGCGCCCGGCGGACGGTGCCGAACACCAACCGTCCGGCGGTCACCGCCTAAGCTCCCCCGGGTCTAGATGAGTAAGTCCTATTAGGACTCTCGCGCGCAGGTCTGTTCAACGAGGGCGGAGAGTGCTTGAGTTTTTGGTGTGAACAACAAACTAAACACTCTCCTGACCACACTCTACGTCACCCTGGTCGACCGTGTCCTGCCCGATCTGGACTACGACCGGACTCACCGCCCAGGGCGCCGACCAGCCCTCGATGACGCCGAACTGCTGTGCCTGGCCGTCGCCCAACACCTGCTGCACGGATCCTCCTCAGAATCCCGATGGGTGCGCTACGCCCGGGCACACCTGACCGGAATGTTCCCGGCGATGCCCCAACAATCGGGCTACAACAAGCGCATCCGGGCCGCCGGCCCGTTGATCAGCGCGGTGATCACCGCCCTGGCCAAAGACACCGCCTCCTGGCACGAGATCCTGCGACTACTCGACTCCACCCCGGTACCCTGCGGCACCTCAAGAGAGACAGTCAAACGCTCTGACCTGGTCGGGCATGCCGGCTACGGCTACTGCGCCTCGCATTCGAGGTTCTTCTGGGGTTTTCGCCTGTATCTGGTCTGCACCCCGGACGGGATGCCGGTGATCTGGGGGCTGGCCAACCCGAAGATCGGCGAGCGGGAAACCACCCAGGTCCTGCTTGATCATGACTGTCATCTGGTGCACGACGGGCAGGTCATCCTGGCGGACAAGGGCTTCGCCGGGAAAGAGTTCGAGGCGTTTGTCACCGACGAGCTTGGCGCCCACCTCGTCCGTCCCGACCGCAAGGATGAAAAGCCCCGGTTCGGGGCCCTCGGTGGTATCCGCCAGTGGGTCGAGTCCGTCTTCGACACGCTTAAAGGCCAACTCGGCCTCGAGCAGCACGGCGGGCGCACCGTCGAAGGCGTCTACGCCCGAGTCGCCGCGAAACTTTTGGCCCTGGCCGCCGGGATCTGGCACAACTGGCTCATCGACGCCCCCAACAAACGCTCCCTGATCGCCTACGACCACTAAAAATCAATAGGACTTAATCATCTAGATCTCCGAGACCTTGTCCCCGCCGTCGACAAAGGCCAGTACGCGGTTCTCCGGGAAGGCGTCACGCGCAGCGAATTCCGCGATGACCTCCGCGACCAGATGACGTGAGGTGCTGCGCTCCCCGGCGACCTCGGGATCATCATCGATGACGGAGATGCCGTTGACCTCATCGAGGGTCAGTGCCGCGGGTGCCAGGATGAGGTAATCCAGGCCGGAGGCGGCCAGGTGCTCATCGGCTGCCTTCTTCGATGCCGCGTAGGGGTAGAAGGAGTGAGATGGATCCACGGTGTGCTTCGTAGCCCCGATGTAGCTGACCATGATGTAGCGGGGAGCATCCTCCCCGAGGGAGGCGGCGCCGTCGATGGAGGCGATGGCAGCGTCGCGGTCGATCGCGTAGGTCGCATCGGGCCCGTTCTTCCCACCGTTGCCGGCGCTCCAGACCACGGTGTCCACATCGCGCATGAGCTCCGCCCAGTCCTCGACGGACAGGTCGGTCACATCGCGCAGCAGCGGTGTCGCACCGAGTTCCTCGATTTCGGCGGTGTGGTCCGGATTGCGGAACAGGGAGGTGACGGTGAGGTTGGCGTCGATAAGCTTCGGCGTGGCCAGGAGGGCTACCTTGCCGTGGCCACCGATCAATAGAATCTTATGTGAATGTGTCATGGCCCCACCCTAGCTATTTTCGTCCGGCCAGCCAGTAGGCCAGCGGGCCAGCACCCACCACCAGGCTCACACATGCCCATACCCACCTGGGTCCGCGCACCGTGCCCGCGGGCCGCCGCACCAGGGAAAACCAGGTGGCGATCCGGGCCGCCGACTCTCCGGCGAGCAGCGCCATGAGGGGGAAACGGAGCTCGGTGGGGAGATCCAACCAGTCAGCCCGGATGGATCGTGCAAGGTCCTTCGAACGTGTCAACAATCCCACCCTCATCTCACTCATGCCCCTCATGATATCGCCGGACGGTGGTGTCCGGGCCTAGTTGTACGATGAAAAGATGTTCGCAATCATGACTGTCACCGGACAGGACCACACCGGCATCATCGCAGCTGTATCGACCGCGCTCGCGGAACTGGATGTCAACATCCACAACGTCTCCCAGACCATCATGGACAAATGGTTCACCATGATCCTCCACGTCGGTTTCGATGACGCGGCACTGACCATCGCCGACATCCAGGAGCGCATGACATCGGTGGAGAAGGAACAGGGCCTGGTCATCAGGATCCAGTCCGAGGCCTTGTTCTCCGCCGTCAACGACATCTGACATCCATCGCACACCGCCCTAGAACCCACCCGCACATCCACACCCAGGAAGTCGATCCGAGCCACACACCATGGACACCACCGCGTTCCCGCCCGACCACTCCCATCTCACCCAGGCACCCTCCGCCTTCAACCACAGCGGCCTGAGTGACCGCTCCACCCGGGGCATCCTCGACACCATCGAGATGATCGAGAAGTACCGCCTGGACATCCGCACCGTGACCATGGGGATCAGCCTGCTGTCGTGTGCCCGCAGCACCATGGAGGAGACCTGCCGGGCGGTGTATGACCGGGTGACCACCCAGGCCGCCCGCCTGGTGGAGGTCTGTGAGGGCATCGAACGCGAACTCGGTATCCCGATTGTGAACAAGCGCATCTCGGTCACCCCGGTCGCCCTGATCACCGCCGGTTGTTCAGGTAACCCCGCCGACGTGGCCCATGCGCTGGACCGCGCCGCGAAGGAGGTCGGGGTGAACTTCATCGGCGGTTATTCCGCCCTGGTGGAAAAGGGTGGGACCACCGCCGACATCAACCTCATCCGTTCGATTCCGGAGGCGCTCAGCCAGACGGACGTGGTGTGTGGGTCCGTGAATGTCGCCTCCTCCCGTGCCGGCATCAACATGAATGCGGTCAATGAGATGGGCAAGGTGGTCAAACAGGCCGCCACACTCACCGCTGACCAATCCGCCATCGCCTGCGCCAAGCTGGTGGTGTTTGCCAACTCCGTCGGCGACAATCCGTTCATGGCCGGCGCCTTCCACGGCATTGAGGAGCCGGACTGCGTGGTCAGCGTCGGTGTGTCTGGTCCCGGCGTGGTCAGCCGGGCGCTGGAACACCTCGAGGGTGCCTCATTGGATCAGGTCGCCGAGGAGATCAAGAAGGCCGCCTTCAAGATCACCCGCACCGGGCAGCTGGTGGGCTCGTTGGCATCGGAACGGCTCGGGGTGCCCTTCGGCATCGTTGATCTGTCCCTCGCACCGACCGCCGAGGTGGGTGATTCCGTGGCCAACATCCTGGAGACAATGGGACTGGCCCAGGTGGGTACCCACGGCACCACAGCGGCTCTCGCCCTGCTCAACGATGCGGTGAAGAAGGGCGGCATGATGGCGTGTTCGCGTGTGGGTGGGTTGTCCGGTTCCTTCATCCCCGTCTCCGAGGACAAGGGCATGATCGATGCGGTGCGCGCCGGCACCATCTCCATTGACAAGCTTGAGGCCATGACTGCGATCTGTTCCGTCGGTCTGGACATGATCGCGATCCCCGGGGATACCCCCGCGGAGATCATCTCCGGCATGATCGCGGATGAGGCCGCCATCGGTGTGATGAACCACAAGACCACCGCCGTGCGGGTCATCCCCGTGCCCGGTACCGTCCCCGGTGATGAGGTCGATTTCGGCGGTCTGCTCGGTTACGCCCCGGTCATTCCCGTCAATACCGTCTCCAACCACGCCTTCGTCCACCGGGGTGGTTTCATCCCGGCGCCGGTCCACGGGTTCCGCAACTAGAACGACGCTTGTCGACGCGCACCACCCCACTCATCACGCCCGGCACTGTGTGGATGCGGACGTAGACTGGTGGTGTCAGATCCCCGACCTCCAGGAGATATGCACCATGTCACAGCCGCCCGAGGTTCGAACCCCCACAGATGACAGGCCGCCACTGACCGCACCCCATGCACTCGGCGCGGATGAGGTCCTGGAGCATCTGGAGGTGGATACCCGGGGGCTGAGCTCGGAACACGCAGCGCAGCTACTCGACCATTACGGCCCGAATGAACTGCGCCAGGCCGAACCGGAAACGGTTCTGCAACGGCTGTTCCGGCAGATCAATGACCCGATGATCTATGTCCTCATCGGCGCAGCCCTGCTGACCGCACTGTTGGGCCATTGGACGGACACCATCGTCATCGCCGCGGTGGTGGTGGTCAACATGATGGTCGGGTTCATCCAGGAGGGTAAGGCAGCCGATGCCCTGGCCTCGATCAGGGAGATGCTCTCGCCGGAATCCACCGTCTTACGCGATGAGCACTGGACCACGATCGACGCCACCACCCTGGTTCCCGGTGACATCATCCGGTTCTCCGCCGGGGATCGTATTCCAGCGGATGTGAGGATCATATCCGCCACCAATCTGCAGGTGGAGGAGGCGGCGCTCACCGGCGAATCGAATCCAGTGGTCAAATCACCGGAACCGGTGGAGGAGGAGGCCGGTATCGGTGACCGCACCTCCATGGGTTTCTCCTCCACCACCGCCCTGACCGGAACAGGCACCGGTGTGGTCACCGCCACCGGCAATGACACCGAGATCGGCCGCATCACCACCATGCTGGACCAGGTGGACAGTGTGGATACCCCACTGACGCGGACCATGTCGAGGTTCTCCGCGACGCTGGCCGTCGTCTGCGTGGTCCTGGCTGTCATCATGCTGGTGGTGTCCTGGCTGGTCCACGGCACCCCCTTTGAGCAGCTCATCATGTCCGCCATCGGTTTCGCGGTGGCCGCGATCCCGGAGGGTCTGCCGGCTGTCATCGCCATCACGCTCGCCCTGGGTGTGCAGTCCATGGCGGGCCGTAATGCCATCACCCGTCAGCTGAACTCGGTGGAAACCCTCGGCTCGGTCACCACCATCTGCTCCGACAAGACCGGAACCCTGACCCGCAATGAGATGACCGTGCGCGCCCTGGTCACCGCCCGCGGTTCCTATGAGGTCACCGGCGATGGTTATGAACCGGTGGGAACCATCTCAGACCGCGACACCGGTGAGGAGGTGCACCCGGGGGATGCAGCTGATATTCACGCCCTGGCGCAGGTGGCAGCCAATGTCTGCGATGCGCAGATCCGCGAGGTGGACGGCGCCTGGCAGCTGGTGGGTGAACCCACCGACGGTGGTATCCGGGCCTTCGCCATGAAAACCGGTGTGGAACCTGCGCCGAGGCTCGCCGAGGTCCCCTTCGATTCCTCCTACAAGTACATGGCCACCCTCCACGAGGGCGACGGCGAGCAGATCATGCTGGTCAAGGGCGCCCCCGACCGTCTGTTGGACCGCAGCACACGCCAGGGGGAAGGGGCACCGCTCGACCGGGCGTTCTGGGAGGCGCGCATCGAGGAGCTGGGTTCCCGTGGTCTGCGAGTGCTCGCCGCAGCCCGGCGCGCCCTGCCGGTGCTTGTCGACGATTTCTCCCCCGACACGGTGGACCAGGGTGAGCTCACCTTCCTCGGTGTCTACGGCATCATGGATCCACCCCGGACCGAGGTGATCGGTGCCATCGACACGGTGCAGAAGGCGGGTGTCCGGGTGCGGATGATCACCGGGGATCATGCCTCCACCGCCAGCGCTATCGCCCGGGAGGTGGGAATCCAGGGTAAGCGGGTGCTCACCGGCCGGGAGATCACCGAGGCCACGGATGAACAACTGCGCGAGCTGGTCCGCGACACAGGGGTGTTTGTCCGAACCAGCCCCGAACACAAGCTCCGCATCGTCCGGGCACTGCAGGCCAACGGCGAGGTCGTCTCCATGACCGGTGACGGTGTCAATGATGCCCCCTCCCTGAAACAGGCGGATGTGGGTGTGGCCATGGGTATCAAGGGCACGGAGGCCACCAAGGACGCGGCGGATATCGTGTTGGCGGACGACAACTTCGCCACGATCGCACGTGCCATGGAGATGGGCCGGACGATCTATGACAACCTGCGCAAGGCCATCGTGTTCATGCTGCCGACCAACGGTGCGCAGGGGCTGGTGATCTTCGTGTCCATGCTGTTCGGTCTGCAGCTGCCGATCACTCCCCTGCAGGTGCTCTGGATCAACCTGATCACCTCCATCACCTTATCGCTGGCGTTGTCGTTTGAGCCTGCGGAGCCCGACATCATGAAGCGTCAACCCCGCGATCCTAAGGCCAATATCCTCGACCGCGAGGCTTTCATCCGCATCATCTATGTGTCTCTCCTGCTGGGTGCCATGACGTTCGGGGCGTTCTCGCTGGCTCTCGACAACGGTGCCACCCTCGAACAGGCCCGGACGATCGCAGTGAATAGTCTCGCGGTGGGGCAGATCTTCTACCTGTTTGTCACCCGCTTCTCCCGGGTGCATGCCTTCAGAAGAGCGCTGTTCACGGGCAACCAGGTCTCCTGGTTGTGTGTTGGCATCATGCTCGTGCTCCAGCTGGGCTTCGTCTACCTGCCCTTCATGAATGCCGCCTTCGGCACCGCCCCCGTGTCACTGGATTCCTGGCTGGTGCCCGTCGCCGCCGGTGTGGCCATCTTCGTGGTGGTGGAGGTGGAGAAATTCGTGCGGAGGAGGACGGCCTAGGTTTCAGGTCGGTTTCATGCCCTGAAGGTACCGACGCGTGATGTAGAGCTGCACCAGCCGTGCGACGGGCGCGCCGACCCTCGCCCAGATCCAGGCATGGCGGGAAAACGCCACGCACCGTCCCGTGACGGTGCCATCAGGCGAGAGGGACACCTGGAAGGCCTCTTCCCCACTTTCCACATGGCCCGGTAGTGTTCCGTAGATCAGGAGTGAACGGTCAGCGTCGGTTCTCTGCTTGAGAATGAGGCATCTCGACCGGGTGGGACCGATGGTGAGTTCCACCGTGTCTGAGCCGAGGTCCCGGACGCGCACCCCGGCGGACCGGTGGGCCTGCCAGGTGAACAACCGATGGGTGGCCTGGTCGAAACATTCCCGGCCCTGGCCGAGCACCATGCTGGAGTCGGTGATGGTCCATCCGCCCAGCCCGAGATCCGCGGGCGTCTCCCCCTCCAGCAGACGCTCCGCATGCCCGTGGAACTGTTGCGGATAGGTCAGCTCTGAATAATCCATCCGGGTGCTCTTTCCTTCTGTTTGCCTGAACATTTATGACATAACACGACCCCGTGCAGTGTGACACTGACGGGGTCTGGCTGATGATGTCCTCTGCCGGTTAGTTACCGCGGAGTGTGTCCTTGGCGTTCTCGACGGTGTTCTTGGCGTTGCCCTTGAACTGGTCGGTCTTGCCCTCAGCCTCAAGCTTCTCGTTGTCGGTGGCCTTGCCGGTGGCTTCCTTGACCTTGCCGGAGGCCTTTTCAGCGGTGTTCCTAATCTTGTCGCCGAGTCCCATGATGTGTTCCTCTCGCTTGATTGATTGAACTTGCCTACACCATCGTACCGAATTTCGGGTGGCGGAGTTCACATACCCATCGGGGTGGAACGGTATGCGGGGCGAAGAAAACAGACCTCATGCCAGCTGATCGAGGATTTTCTCCCTCGCATCTTTACCTGCACCGATGAGGCCCGCTACGCTGGAAATCCACCGAGGAAAGGTGCGTTGACATGCGGAAACTGGTCTATGGAATGAATGTGTCACTGGACGGTTATTTCACCGCGCCCTGCGATGACATCACCTGGAGCGAACCGAGCGAGGAACTATTCCAATGGTGGTGGGACGAGGACAAGGCATTCGAACTGGCTTTATATGGACGCAGACTCTGGGAGACTATGAGTTCCTATTGGCCCACAGGGGACCAACAGCCCGGTGCCCTGCCCATGGAGGTCGAGTTCGCGCGTAACTGGCGGGACACCCCGAAGGTGGTGTTCTCCTCCACGCTGGAGACGGTGGCATGGAATGCCCGCCTGGTGGAGGGCGATGCAGTCACGGAAGATCACCCGCCTCAAGGCCGAGGGTGACGGACGGATGAGTATCGGGGGCGCCACCCTTGCCGGTGCAGCGATGCAGGCAGGATTGATTGATGAGTACGTCCTGGTCACCCACCCCGTCCTGGTCGGTGGTGGCACACCATTTTTCACAACCCTGGACAGCCGGACGCATCTCGATCTGATTGAAACGAGACTGTTTCCAGGTGGCGTGACCCTGGCCCGCTACGAGGCACGGCGCTGAACCCGATGCTCAGGTCTTGTTCACCGTTGATGCTGCATGCTCCACACCGGTGGCGCATCTAGCACCTCACTGACACCGGTAACCACGAAGCCGTGTCGTTCGTAGAGTCGTACATTGCGTTCATCGGAGGTCTCCAGGCGCACTGCCCGCGCTCCCCGTGCTGCTGCTTCACGCAGTGCACAGGTGATGAGAGCACCACCGATGCCTCGCCCCTGGGAATCAGGCCCCACCCCGAGGGTTTCGAGGGTCCAGCTCTCATCATCAGGATGCTCCGGGGATCCCTGTCCCAGTCTGTCAATCCGGTCGCCGTGGAGTTCAACAATCCGACCGATGACGTCGTCCCCCGGAGCTGCCGGGTGGGGAGGCAATAGGGCGATCACACCGTCGATGTCTCCGGCGACCGCCACGAAGCCCTGATCAAGGGCATGGGAGAGATAGAGATGTTGAATTTCCCATAACCGCTGCCCGTACCCTTCCTCGGGGATGACATGGCGGGTCCATGGGTAATCATGGAAGGCTGCGGCCAATACGTCGGCAGCGGCGGGGAGATCCTCCCCCGTCGCCAGGCGCGAAGGGATGCTCATGGGGTGGTCCTTTCGGGAGGTTCTGCTGAGGGAGTGGTCTCCTGACCCGCGTCGAGAATGGCCCGGAGAGTCGCGAGATGACGTGCGAACGCATCTTTTCCCTCCGTCGTGAGGCCGACCCAGGTGCGCACGCGACGACCAGCTGGCTCCTTCCGGATCGTGATCAACCCGGCGTCTGACAATGCGGTGAGGGATTGGGACAGCGTGGAATCGCTGACCTCCAGTAGCTCCGCAAGAAAGCGGAAGTCCACATCCTCCAGGTTCTGGAGGGCGGCCATGAGAGAGAACCGCACCGGCGAATGGATGAGGGTGTCAAGGTTCTTACGTGGGTGACTCATTGCCGTGAACCCGGGAAGAGGCAGGCCGTCATGGGGCTGATTGACACCAGGCCTGCAGCCACCCACCACCACACTGACGATGCACCCACCAATTGGAGGGCGGGGTCAAGCATCCAGGTATAGAGAACAAACCAGGTGGCAACAGCGATACCCATGTTTCGAAGTCCATGCCGCGGAGCGGATAATTGATGCCGGAATGCCGTTATCCACAGGCAGCTTGATGCCAGAAGCAGTATCCCTGCCACTGACCAGTAGGGCACACCGACAACGTCGATGGCGGTGGTAAAGGCGAATGCGAGCACAGCCTGAAGTCCGACAAAGATGGGGAACCACCGGGTTGCCCGTCGTGCATCATTGTTGATTCGCTCGTTGGCAGCCAGGCGGGATCGCGCCTCGTCGAGGGGAATGTGTTTTTCAACCATGAAACCACTTTGCAATCTATAAAGTAATTAATCAATGGTTAAGAAAATCACGTCAGCGCTTCACTTTCTGTGCCACTGGTGCCTGGTCAGTCCGCTGGGGAGAAGATGCGCTCACCTGGGACACGGCTACGCCAACTCGACGATCTCCATGTATTCATCGTTCCAGAGGTCCTCGGTGCCGTCGGGCAGGACGATGACGCGGTCGGGTTCCAGTGCCTTGACGGCGCCGGGGTCGTGGGTGACCAGGACGACAGCGCCGGTGTAGGTGCGCAGGGCATCGAGGACCTGTTCGCGGGAGACGGGGTCGAGGTTGTTGGTCGGTTCGTCGAGAAGCAGGACGTTGGCGCGGGAGGAGACGAGGGTGGCCAGGGCCAGGCGTGTCTTCTCACCGCCGGAGAGGGTGCCGGCGGGCTGGTCGAGCTGTTCGCCGGAGAACATGAAGGAGCCGAGCAGTCCACGCAGGCTCTGCTGGTCGGCGTCCGCGCAGGCCTCGATGGTGTTCTGCCAGACGGATTTGTCCGGGTCGATGGTGTCGTGTTCCTGGGCGAAGTAGCCGATCTTCAGGCCGTAGCCGGTGACGATGCCGCCCTCGCCGTCGGTGCGTTCCACACCGGCGAGCAGTTTCAGCAGGGTGGTTTTACCAGCGCCGTTGAAGCCGAGCACGACCACGCGTGAGCCCTTGTCGATGGCCAGGTCCACACCCGCGAACACCTCGAGCGAACCGTACATCTTGGTCAGGCCCTTGGCGTTGAGCGGGGTCTTGCCGCAGGGGGCGGGCTCGGGGAAGGTGATGTTGGCAACGCGGTCGGCGACACGGATCTCGTCCAGGCTGCCCATCATCTTCTCCGCACGGGCGATCATCTGCTTCGCGGCGGCGGCCTTGGTGGCCTTCGCGCCGAGTCGGGCGGCCTGGTCCTTGAGGGCACCGGCCTTCTTCTCGGCGTTGGCACGCTCGCGGCGGCGGCGGGCCTCGTCGGTGGCGCGGGCGTCCTTGTACTTGGCAAAACCCATGTTGTAGACATCGGCCTCGCCACGCACGGCGTCGAGGTACCAGATCTTGTTGCAGACGGCGTCGAGAAGCTCCACGTCGTGGGAGATCATGATGAGACCGCCCTCGTGCTTGGACAGGAAGTCACGCAGCCAGGAGATGGAGTCGGCGTCGAGGTGGTTGGTCGGCTCGTCGAGAAGCAGGGTGGTCTTGGACTTGCCGGAGCCGTTGGTGGCGGCGAAGAGGATCTGGGCGAGCTCAACACGGCGACGCTGACCACCGGACAGGGTCTTCAGCTGCTGATCCAGGATGCGGGCCTCGAGTCCGAGGTTGTCGCAGATCTGGGCGGCCTCGGCATCGGCCTCGTACCCGCCGAGCGCCTGGAACTGCTCCTCCAGACGCGAGTATTTGCGGATCGCGGCGTCGAGCTTGGCGGCATCACCGGTGGTCTCCATGATCTCCTGCTGGCGCTCCATGGAGGAACGCAGCTGGTCCAGACCACGGGCGGAGAGCACACGATCGCGGGCGGTCTGCTCGATATTGCCCTCGCGGGAGTCCTGCGGGAGGTATCCAACGTCACCGGAAACGGTCACGGAACCACCGTACGGCTGGGTTTCGCCGGACAGGATCCGCATGGTGGTGGTCTTGCCCGCACCGTTTCGACCCACCAACCCGATGCGGTCACCCGGCTGCACGCGCAGGTGCTGGCCGGGGGCGGTCAGGAGGGTTCGCGCGCCGACGCGCACTTCTAAATCATTGGTGACAATCACAACCGTTCAGTCTATCAATGATGCACACCAAGGCCCTAAACGTCCCCGATCCATCCGGTGCTGGCACAGCGGGTGCCGCAGTCTTTGTTTAGGCTGGTGGCATGAGCGCCACACAGCGAGGGACACGTCGACAGGGTGCGGAATCCACCGGGATGACGGACAGCACATCCGAGGGCCGTGACTACCTGGTGTCCTATTTCCTCAACGAGTACCAGCGTGGCAGCATGGTCATGCGGTTCCAGGGTGACCCCAGTCAGCCTCAACTATTCCGTGAACTGCTGAAATACGGTCTGAATCCGGCGGCGCTCAAGGACATCACCGCCTCCCGCATCGCGGATGTCAAGGACCAGGGGGCCCGTTACGCCCAGGCCCAGCAAGCCTCGGAGGCCGCCCGGGCTCACAACCGGACCATGCAGGCACGTCCGACCTCCTCCCCGCCCCAATTGTCGGGCACCTCACCCCGCACGACCCGCAAGCGGGGTGTGCTGGGACCATTGATCTTTGTGGCCATTGTCGTCTACGGGCTGCTCGTCTCGATGGCCAGCTACTCCTTCAACCTCGGTACCATCGAGGCGAATTTCCGTGTTGACTCCTCCTTCGGTGTGGCGCTGGACACCTGCAGGTCCTCCCTGGGTGAGCGCGCCGAATTTGAGCTGGCCATTCACGGTGAGAATCCGGGCCTGTTCACCGACCGCCCCTCCACCTTCCCGGCTCACCCCGCGAATACGGCGTTCCTCCTCGGTTGCCTGGCCGGTTAACCTCTACACTCAAGAGCATGAATGAGCTTTACGACGTCACCGTGCTCGGCCTCGGACCCTCCGGCACGGTGGCAGCGTATCGCGCCACCCAACGCGGGCTGAAGGTGCTCGGCATCGATCCAAAGGGGATCAACGCCCCCTCCACCATCGGCGTGTGGGCCTCCCAACTCCCCGACTGGTTTCCGGATGAGGCCGTGGCCTCGAGGTTCACACCCGAGGTGATCTCACGCACCGGCCGGCAGGTGCTCACCGCCGAGTACGCCATGCTGGTACCGGGCTGGGAACAGCAACTCGGTGGTTTCGACGTGGTGGAGAAAAAGGCTGACCCCGCAATCACGGTGCTTTATGGTGTGCCCGCCCAGAAGAGACGGCCCCTGCGCAGCTGGTTCCAACCCAAATCCGATGAGTTACTCTCGGTGATGTCTGAAGACGATTCCTTCATCGACATAGTCGACCATCTCTGGATCACCACCACGCCGTCCACCATGTCAGCACGCCAGTTGGCCCACGGGCTCGTCGTTCCGGAAGGTTCAGTACCGGAGGCGCACCGTCGCGGGGTGCTAAT
Organism: Corynebacterium efficiens YS-314; assembly: GCF_000011305.1. Lineage (NCBI taxonomy): Bacteria > Bacillati > Actinomycetota > Actinomycetes > Mycobacteriales > Corynebacteriaceae > Corynebacterium > Corynebacterium efficiens. Next base: position 1,766,500 of record NC_004369.1, read on the forward strand.
GGATTTCTCACCGGTGGCAGGTTTCCCCGAGGACGGCCCGGTCACCTTCAGCTACCGCGTCCCTCTGGGCGATGGCACCTGGCTGATCGAGGAGACGATCCTCGCCACTGACGGGGATTCCCAGACGCTTCTGGCGCATCTGGAGGCCAAGAACCTGGCACGCCTGGAACAGCTGGGGATCGCCACGGAGGATATCCGTCGCACCGAGGTGGTCAGTTTCCCACTCGGGCCCCGGGGGATCCCCGGTGATCGGGCCCGCACCCCGCTGGGTCTGGCCCTGGGGATGATCCCCGTCAGCAGGAGAACCTCGTTGGACCTGAGTTTCCTGGCGGGCCCCTGGGGTGGAAAGGGCGTCAAGGGGGAAGCCCACATCGGGACCGCCGGTGGGTGGATCCACCCGGCCACCGGTTACAGCGTCGGCGCTGTCCTGGCGGGCACGGATGAGATGCTCGACCGGGTCCTGGCCGGATCCCCACCCACCTCCCGGGCATGGCGGGTCAATTATGCGTTGCGACGCTTCGGCCTCAACGTCGTCCTCGGCTTCTCCCCCGCCCAGTACCAGGAATTCTTCGCGATTGTCCTGGGTCTCCCCGAGAGGGATCTGCTGGACTATCTGATCAGCGCCAGTCCGTGGGACACGGCGCGCGTGATGGTGCGGATCATCCTCCGCGCATTCAGACAGACCCCGTCGACCGCCCTGGCGGTGTTCCGGCTCGCCCCCGGGGCGCTGTTCCGCAAATAGAAACGCCGCCACCTGCACGAGTGCAAGTGGCGGCGTTTTTCCATTGACACATCCGTGTCAGGAGAACAGCCTAGACTGCGAAGCCGAGAGCCTGCAGCTGGGCGCGTCCCTCCTCGGTGATCATGTGCGGACCCCATGGTGGCATCCACACCCAGTTCAGGGACATCTTCTCCACGAGGCCGTTACCCACCACAGCCTGGCGGGCCTGGTCCTCGATGACATCGGTCAGCGGGCAGGCCGGTGACGTCAGGGTCATATCGATGTGGGCCTCGTTGCCGTTGATGATGTAGATGTCGTACACCAGGCCGAGATCAACCACGTTGATGCCCAGCTCCGGGTCGATCACATCACGCATGTACTCCTCGACGTCACTGGCCTTGGCCAGATCCTCCTCGGACTGCTCGGGGCGCTCGGTCTCCGGCGACTGGAAGGTCGCGGAGCTCTGCTGCTCTTCTGTGTTGTCGGTATTTGGTTCGCTCATTTTTCCTCCAATGCCTCGGCGGTGGCCGCCTGGAAGGCCTTCCATCCAAGCAGCGCGCACTTGACGCGTGCCGGATACTTGGCCACACCGGAGAAGGCCACGCCGTCTCCGATGATGTCTTCATCGCCTTCCTCCTGGCCACGGGAGACGATCATTTTCTCGAACTCCTGGAGCTTGACCATGGCCTCAGCCACCGGGCGGCCGACGATCTCCTCGGCCATCACGGAGGTTGATGCCTGACTGATCGAGCAGCCAACAGCCTCGTAGGACACATCCTCCACGGTCTCACCGTCGGCGGACAGTCGCACACGCAGGGTCAACTCATCACCACAGGACGGGTTGACGTGGTGTACCTCGGAATCAAAGGGATCCCGGAGACCCTTGTGTTGCGGGTTCTTGTAATGGTCCAGGATCACCTCCTGGTACATCTGCTCAAGTCTCATACTTCTACTCCAAAGAACTGCTTCGCCTTCTCGATGGCGTCGACAAGGCGGTCGATCTCCTCCATGGTGTTGTAGAGGTAGAACGATGCCCGTGCCGTCGATTGTACGTTCATGCAGCGGTGCAGTGGCCATGCGCAGTGGTGGCCCACGCGGATGGACACGCCCTGATCATCGAGAACCTGACCCAGGTCATGCGGGTGGATACCATCCACGGCGAAGCTCAGGGCGCCGCCACGGTTCTCCGCGGTGGCCGGACCCACGATCTGCACACCGGGAATCCCCTGCAGTTTCTCCAGGGCGTAGGCGGTGAGCTCATGCTCATGGGCGGCGATGGCCTCCATGCCGATCTCGGTGAGCATCTCCACCGCGGCACCGAGCCCGACGACCTGGCTGGTCATCTGGGTTCCCGCCTCGAAACGCTGCGGTGCGGGTGCGTAGGTGGAGCCGTCCATGTTCACGACCTCGATCATGGAACCTCCCGTGAGGAAGGGGGGTAATGCGTCGAGAAGCTCACGCTTGCCGTACACGGCACCCACGCCGGACGGTCCCAGCATCTTGTGGCCGGAGAACGCGGCGAAGTCCACATCGAGCGCGTGGAAATCAACCGGCATATGGGGAACCGACTGGCAGGCATCGAGCACCACCAGGGCACCCACTGCCCGCGCACGGCGCACCATCTCCGGCACATCCGACACCGCACCGGTCACGTTCGACTGGTGGGTGAAGGTCACAACCTTGACGGTCTCATCGAGTTCGAGGGAATCGAGGTCGATGCGACCATCGGGGGTGATCTTGTACCACTTCAGTGTCGCCCCGGTCCTGCGGCAGAGTTCCTGCCATGGCACCAGGTTGGCATGGTGTTCCAGCTCCGTCACCACCACGGTGTCACCGGCCTGGACCCGGTGCGCGCCCGCGCGGTCATCACCCAGGGTGTAGGCCACCAGATTCAGGGCCTCGGTCGCATTCTTGGTGAAGGCGATCTCATCCTGGTCTGCGCCGACGAAGGCCGCGATCTTCTCACGCGCACCCTCGTAGGCATCCGTGGCTTCCTCAGCGAGCTGGTAGGCGCCACGGTGAACCGGGGCGTTGGTGTGCAGAACAAACCGCTCCTCCGCACGCCACACCCGCTCGGGGCGCTGGGATGTCGCACCTGAGTCCAGGTAGGTCAGTGGCTGGCCGTTCCTCACCGTGCGGTTGAGGATCGGGAATTCCTCCCTGATCCGCGCGACGTTGAGGGTTCCGTCGTCTTTGAGGAAATCGGACATGACTACTTGATGAACTGGTCGTAGCCGCCGGCCTCGAGCTGGTCAGCCAGCTCCGGGCCACCGGTGGTGACGATCCTGCCGTCGGCGAAGACGTGGACGAAGTCCGGCTCCACGTAGTTCAGGATGCGCTTGTAGTGGGTGATCATGAGGATGCCGCCGTTGGTCTCCTCCTTGTAGGAGTTGATGCCCTGGGAGACAATGCGCAGTGCATCGACATCGAGGCCGGAGTCGGTCTCATCCATGATGGCGAACTTCGGCTTCAGCAGGTCGAGCTGCAGCACCTCGTGGCGCTTCTTCTCGCCACCGGAGAAACCCTCATTGACGGAGCGGTTGGAGAATTCCGGATCGATGGACAGCGCCTCCTGTGCGGAACGGACCTCCTTGACCCACTCGCGCAGCTTCGGGGCCTCGCCACGGATGGCGGTGGCTGCGGAACGCAGGAAGTTGGCGACGGAGACACCCGGGATCTCGGTGGGGTACTGCATGGCCAGGAAGACTCCGGCGCGTGCGCGCTCGTCGACTTCCATCTCCAGGATGTTCTCACCGTCGAGGAGGACCTCGCCCTCGGTGATCTCGTAGCGCGGGTGGCCACCGATGGTGTAGGCCAGGGTGGACTTACCGGAACCGTTGGGGCCCATGATGGCGTGGATCTCACCGGAGTTGATGGTGAGGTTGACGCCCTTCAGGATCTCGATCGGCTCGGCGGATTCGTCGGAAGGCAGGACCTGTGCGTGCAGGTTACGGATTTCAAGAGTGCTCATCTTTTAAGACAATCTTTCAGGTTTGAAAACGGATCTGTACAAGAAAAAGTGCAGGATGGGGCCGCCAGATGCGGGCCCCATGGTCCTACATTCCGAGAACGGCGAGTTCGGAGGAGACGCGGTTTTCGAGTTCCTCACGGATGGACTCGACGGGCACCTTGTTGATGACCTCATTGAAGAAACCACGGACGATGAGACGACGTGCCTCATCCGCCGGGATGCCGCGTGCCTGCAGGTAGAAGACGTGTTCGTCGTTGAACCGACCAACAGTGGCCGCGTGGCCTGCGCCGACGATCTGACCGGTTTCGATCTCCAGGTTCGGGATGGCATCTGCGCGTGCGCCCTCGGTGAGCACCAGGGAGCGGTTGGCCTCGTAGGTGTCGGTGCCGTGGGCATTGGAGCGGATGAGGACATCGCCGACCCAGCAGGTACGGGCCTCGGGCTTGTCGGAGTCCTTGTCACCCTGGAGTGCGCCCTTGTACAGGACGTTGGAGCGGCAGTTCGGGACAGCGTGATCCACGAGCAGTCGCTGCTCGAAGTACTGTCCGTCATCTGCGAAGTAGACGCCGAGCATCTCCGCATCGCCACCGGGGGCGGTGAAACGCACGCGTGGGACGATGCGGACCACCTCACCGCCGAAGGTGGCGACGGTGTGGCGCAGGGTGGCGTCACGGCCGATCTTCGCCAGCTGGTTGCTGAGGTGAACAGCGTCATTGTTCCAGTGGGTGTCGGTGATCACGGTCAGGCGGGCATTGTCGCCGACGATGAATTCGACGTTGTCCGCGTGGGTACCGGAACCGACATACTGCAGCGCCACGATGGCCTCCGCACCCGGCTCCACCTCGATGGAGATGGCCCCGAAGGAGGTGACACCCTCACCCTTGCCGGTGACGGTGATGACCACGGGGGTCTTGTTCTGGGTGTCCCGGGCGAAGGTGATCACGTCACCCTGCTCCATGGAGGTCCATGCCTGTGCGGCGACGCGGTCAACCGGTGCGCCGGCGCGTCCGAGACGCTCGTCGTCACGGCCCACGACCTCGTGGGTGACACCCTCGGCACCGGCCGGGATCTCAACTGCGACATCGGAGGTGGTTGCCGGTGCGAATTCACCGTTGTGCAGACCACGCAGACGACGCAGGGAGATGAAACGCCAGACCTCATCGCGACCGCGTGGGATCGGGAAGTCCTCCACGTTGTAGGAGGAGAAGACGTCACCCTTGGTGTTGTGCGGGGTGGCGGCGTTGACAGTTTCCACTTCAGTAGTAGTCATTGGGCTTAGCCCACCGATCCTTCCATCTGCAGTTCGATCAGGCGGTTGAGCTCGAGGGCGTACTCCATCGGGAGTTCCTTCGCGATCGGCTCAACGAAGCCACGGACGATCATGGCCATTGCTTCTTCTTCCGCGAGTCCGCGGCTCATGAGGTAGAACAGCTGCTCCTCGGAGACCTGGGACACGGTGGCCTCGTGGCCGAGGGACACGTGATCGTTGCGGATGTCGTTGTACGGGTAGGTGTCGGAACGGGAGATGTCGTCGACCAGGAGGGCGTCACACTCGACATTGGAGGTGGAGTGGTGCGCGTTGGCGTTGATCTGGACCAGACCACGGTAGGCTGCGCGTCCGCCACCACGTGCCACGGACTTGGACACGATGTTGGAGGAGGTGTGCGGAGCCATGTGGACCATCTTGGCGCCGGTGTCCTGGAACTGTCCCTCGCCGGCGAAGGCCACGGAGAGGACCTCACCCTTGGCGTGCGGGCCGGTCATCCAGACGGCCGGGTACTTCATGGTGACCTTGGAACCGATGTTGCCATCGACCCATTCCATGGTGCCGCCCTCTTCAACCTTGGTGCGCTTGGTCACCAGGTTGTAGACATTGTTGGACCAGTTCTGAATGGTGGTGTAGCGGCAGCGACCACCCTTCTTCACGATGATCTCCACCACTGCGGAGTGCAGGGAGTCGGACTTGTAGATCGGGGCGGTGCAGCCCTCGACGTAGTGCACGTAGGCATCCTCATCAACGATGATCAGGGTGCGTTCGAACTGACCCATGTTCTCGGTGTTGATGCGGAAGTAGGCCTGCAGGGGGATGTCCACGTGGACGCCCTTGGGCACGTAGATGAAGGAGCCACCGGACCACACGGCGGAGTTCAGTGCGGAGAACTTGTTGTCACCGGCGGGGATGACGGTGCCGAAGTACTCCTGGAACAGCTCAGGGTGCTCCTTGAGGGCGGTATCGGTGTCGAGGAAGATGACACCCTTCTCTTCCAGGTCCTCGCGGATCTGGTGGTAGACCACCTCGGACTCGTACTGGGCTGCGACACCGGCGACGAGACGCTGCTTCTCGGCCTCCGGGATGCCCAGGCGGTCATAGGTGTTCTTGATGTCTTCGGGGAGATCCTCCCAGGACTGCGCCTGCTTCTCGGTGGAGCGCACGAAGTACTTGATCTGGTCGAAGTCGATACCGGAGAGGTCAGCACCCCAGGTCGGCATCGGCTTCTTCTCGAAGATGGACAGGGCCTTCAGACGCTGCTGGAGCATCCACTCGGACTCGCCCTTCTTGGCGGAGATGTCACGGACGACCTCCTCGCTGAGGCCGCGTCGTGCGGAGGCGCCAGCGTCGTCGGAGTCGTGCCAACCGTAGTTGTACGGGCCGATGGACTCGATAATCTGGTCATCGGTCATGGGCTGGGTAGCCCCGGGGTTCGTAGTTGCCGAAGTCATGATCCGCTCCTTTCATCAGGAGTGTGTGTGATGGGTGTCAATGGAATGTTGGTCGTGCAGATGCCATGTCCATCCGCGATGGTGGCCAGGGGCTGGGTGTGTAGACCCAGCAGTTCTGACACAGCATGGTGCTCCGCCTCGCACAGCTCCGGGAATTCCGTTGCCACGTTGGAGATGGGGCAGTGATGCTGGCAGATCTGCAGTCCCCCGCCGGCGGCGTCGACTGTAGCTGCATAACCGTGTCTGCTGAAGGCATCGACCAGGGATTTGGCTGTGTCCCTGATAGACTGTTCGCTGACCTCCGCCGGGGTGACCCCCTCGACGATGGTCGCGATCCGCCTTCTGGCAAACTCACGGACAGCCTCATCCCCGCCGAACTCCCGGAGGGTGGCGAGGGCCGAAGCTGCCAGGGTGTCGTATTCATGGCCGAATATCGCCCGACCCTGGGAGGTCAGCCGGTACGACTTCGCCGGCCTCCCCCGTGTCTTGGGTTCGTAGGGATTCTGTCTGGGCTTGGTGGCCTCGATCAGTTCATCCTCGACCAGGTTGTCTAAGTGTCTGCGCACTCCTGCAGTGGAAAGCTGAAGTTGGTCCGCAATCTCGGACGCAGTCACAGGGGCTCGCTCCAGAAGAATCAGCATGATGTTTCGTCGGGTATCCCCGTCGGCACCGGATGCCTCACGATCAATGAATGCATCTCCCACTGGTCTCACCTCCGCTCGTTGAAGCTTGTGATTGCTTGCGGTAAATCACTTACATCTTTAGACAACACAAGTGTTCCCTAATTCTATCCCCGTGTCCAATCCCACATTCAATAACCAGCGGAAACCCAGTTGATAGGCAGCGACATAAATCGCACACCCACATCCAAGGGTGCCCTTATTTATGCAGCGCTTCCCCCATTTACCCCAACCCCCACGAGACGCGCCCACCCATCACCCCCGAGATGAGATGTCCGTCACACCCGGATCGATGTGCCGACAAACCCGCAAACACCGCTCACCGGATCGCGGAATGACCCCCCTCGGTGCGTAGACTGATGCGCGTGACAGAGGGCGAGAAACACACCATTGATACGGAACCCGGATTGCAGCGCAACTGGCTGAACCGGGTTCCACGCCCCTTCCGGGCGGTCTTCCGCGAGTTGCCCCGACTGGGACGCGCCGGTTCCAGGTCGGCCACGCTGCACGTCGGTGACGCCCCCACGGCGCTTGTCGACACCCCCACCGCCCCCCAACAGCCCACCTCACCGCTCACCGGTCCGGAACTGGGCCGCTTCACACTGCTGCGGCTCATCGGCACCATGGGCGCCCTCATGATCGCCTTCGGCGCCCTGGGGGCCGGTGCGCTCCCGGTGATCAACAATCCCTACGCCGGTTTCCCGGGGGGCAACTTCATGGCCCGGATGCTCCAGACCTCCTCCATGGTGGTGCTCATCGGCGTGGGCCTGCTGGTTCTGGCATGGGTGCTGATGGCCCCGTTCACCGGGGTGTCCATCCGTCGACGTGACTCCCTCCCGGCGCGCGTGAGCATCTCCATGCTGCGACGCACCTTCATCGCGTGGGTTGCGCCGATCATGCTGACCGCCCCACTGTTCACCCAGGACATCTATTCCTACCTGGCCCAGGGTTCGATCGTGGCCCAGGGGATGGATCCCTACTCCGCCGGTCCCCTCGACCTGCTCGGTCCGGACAACCACCTGGCACGGTCGGTGCCGTTCATCTGGGCGCAGTCCCCGTCGCCCTACGGGCCGGTGGCGTTGGGAGTGGCCTCCGCGATCAGTGTGATCACCGGTGACAGCATCGTGGCCGGGGTGTTCGGCCACCGGATTGTCTCCCTCCTGGGGGTGCTTGCCGCCGGCTGGGCCGTGACCATGCTGGCGCGCAGGTGCCGGGTCCCGGAGTCCGTTGCCTTCTGGCTCGGCATCCTCAACCCACTGCTCATCCTCCATCTCATCGGTGGTATCCACAACGAGTCCATTCTCCTCGGTCTCATGCTGGTGGGGTTGGAGATGGGCCTGCGTGGCACAGACCGCATCCGCGCCGGACTCTTCGGCCCGGCCGCCCTCCATCTCATCGCCGGTGGGGTACTCATTTCGTGTTCGGGCATGGTGAAGGTGACCGGGTTCATCGCCCTGGGGTTCATCGGCATGGCGATCGCCCGGGAGATCCACGCCCGCGGGCACAACCATGTCCTCTCGGTCGGGTTCGCCGCCTTGATCCAGGTGGCCCTACTGATTGCGAGCGTGGCGCTGGCCACCGTGATCACGGGCATCGGGCTCGGGTGGGTCACCGGCCAGGGAGGGGCGGCATCGATCCGCAGCTGGATGTCCATGACCACCGATATCGGGGTGATCGCCGGTTTCCTCGGCATGCACCTGGGCCTGGGTGATCACACGACAGCGATCCTGGTCACCACCCGTGCCGCCGGGATCATCGTCGCCGGAGGCTTCATGGTGCGTATGTTGTTCGCCACCTACCGCGGCCACATCCACCCGGTCGGTGCCCTTGGTGTCTCCACCTTCGTCCTGGTCCTCCTCTTCCCCGTCGTCCACCCCTGGTACATGCTCTGGGCCATTGTCCCCCTGGCCCCGTGGGCCAACCGCCTGTTCTTCCAGATCGGTGTGGTGGCCTACTCCACCGCCTTCAGCTTCTTTGTTCTGCCCCGGGGTCTGGCGCTCCCGGCCAACACCATCTTCACCATCTATTCCGGTGCGCTCATCGGATTCATCATCACCGTGGTCCTCGGATGGTGGGTGCTGAGCCGACGTAGGTGGTCTACAACCTTTGGTTTACACTGAATTACCGTGACATCTAAGTTTCCTGTTCACCGCGCCCTAGCTGACACGGCTGCGGATTCCCCATCCCCCGTCCACCGTGCCAACCAGACCGCCATCGTTGTTGATGATGTGGTGAAGCGCTATGGAGACAATACCGCCGTCGATGGCCTGTCCTTCACCGTGGAACGCGGCACCGTGCTGGCACTGTTGGGACCCAATGGCGCCGGTAAGACCACCACCATCGAGATGTGCGAGGGGTTCACCCGCCCCACCTCGGGGCGGATCAGCGTGCTGGGGATCAATCCCACCACCCATCCCGACCAGGTCCGCCGCAGGATCGGCATCATGCTGCAGGGCGGGGGGTCCTACAGTGGCATCCGGGTCGGTGAGATGCTCAATCTCGCCGCCTCCTACAATGACAACCCCCATGATCCGGAGTGGTTGCTCGATGTCGTCGGGCTCACCGGGGCCCGCCGGACCACCTACCGGCGTCTCTCCGGTGGTCAGCAGCAGCGCCTGTCCCTGGCGCTGGCGCTGATCGGCCGGCCGGAGATCATCTTCCTCGATGAGCCGACCGCGGGCATGGATGCCCAGTCCCGGAACATGGTCTGGGAACTCATCGGGGACCTCCGCCGGGACGGTGTGACGGTGGTGTTGACCACCCACCTCATGGATGAGGCCGAGGCGCTGGCCGATCACGTCATCATCATCGACCAGGGTCGGATCGTGGCCCAGGGCACCCCCGAGCAGCTCACCAACCAGGGTCGCGAGCTGGGGGGAACCGTGTCGCTGGAGACCACGTCCGCACTGGATGCGGAGGTGCTCGTCGACAAGCTCCATGCCCGGGGACTGGCCAACGTCTCCGTGCGGGCGAGCCGGCCATTGGCCTACACCCTGAAAACCGACCCCACCCCGGGAGTGATCGCGTTGATCACCGAAGCCGTGGCCGAGCAGGATGTGCTGATCCGGAATCTGAGCACGAATCACCGGTCGCTCGAGGATGTCTTCCTCGACATCACCGGCAAAGAGTTGAGGAGCTGACCGAGGTCCATGATCACCAACGAATCCCGCTTCCCCGCGGGCACCTTCGCGCCGGCCCCCCGACGGGCCTCGCCGGCCCGGATGCTGCTCGCGCAGGGCAGGGTCGAGTCCCTGCTGTTTCTCCGGCACGGCGAACAACAGCTGCTCAACCTCTTCCTCCCGCTGGTCGGGCTCATCGCCCTCGCCCGGTTCGATCTGGTCCCGGGTGATAGTGACAGCTCGCTCGCCGTCGCGTTCCCCTTCATCATGGCCGTGGCCTCGATGAGCTCAGGTTTTACCGGCCAGGCCATCTCGCTGGCCTTTGACCGTCGCTACGGCGCCCTCAAACGCACCGGGGCCAGCGGCGTGCCGGCGTGGACCATTGTCTTCGGCAAGGTCATCGCGGTGCTCGCCGTGACGGTTGTCCAGATCCTCATCCTGGGCACCACCGCCCTCATCCTCGGATGGCGCACGTCGGTCACTGGTGCCCTGCTGGGTATCCTCACCCTCCTGATCGGTGTCGCGGCCTTCACCGCCCTGGGTCTCCTCATGGGTGGCACCCTGTCCTCCGAGCTCGTGCTCGCGCTGGCCAATCTCATCTGGGTGGTGCTCACCGGTATCGCCGCCTGGGCGGTCTTCTCCCCCGAGGTCAACGCGGATGGGGCGTTGTCGGTCATCCCGTCTGTCGCACTGGCGCAGGGTATCTCCAACGCCTTCGCCGGGGATCTCCCCTGGCTCCAGCTGGGCATTCTGCTCGTGTGGTTGGCCGTCGCCGGATTCGCGGCCAACAGGTGGTTCAGTTTCACCGCCGGCCGGTAGACATATTCCACATCTGGAGTCGTCGTTCCCGGAGGCGGAAAAGTTCCCTGTATCAGGCGTGTCATATGCCACGTATACAGGGAACTTCACGATTCTGGCTCAGGCACCCGGTCGGGTTATCATGGGCTCTGTGTCTACTTCGATTGCCCCCACGCAACAACCAGTTGAGAAGATGAAGCCCCTGCCCAGGTGGGCTCCAACCATCCGGGTGCAGCGAATCCTCGCGCTGCTTCTGCTGATCTTCCAGGGAGGCATCACCGTCACCGGCTCCATCGTGCGTGTCACCGGCTCCGGCCTGGGGTGTGACACCTGGCCACTGTGCCACGAGGGGTCCCTCGTCCCGGTCGCCGGTGCGGCCCCGTGGATCCACCAGGCCGTGGAGTTCGGCAACCGCCTGCTCACCTTTGTGCTCGTCGCCGCCGCCCTGGCTGTCTTCCTCGCGGTGGTCGCTGCCAAGCGTCGGCGGGAGATCAAGGTCCACGCCTTCATCCAGGGCATCGGCATCATCATCCAGGCGGTCATCGGCGGCATCTCCGTGCTGGTGGATCTGCACTGGTACGCGGTGGCACTGCACTTCCTGCCGTCCATGCTCCTGGTCTGGTTGGCGGCGATCCTCTACACCCGGATCGGTGAGCCCGATGACGGGCAGCCTGTGATGAAATTCCCATCCTGGATCCGCAATGTCGCTGTGGTTGCGGCCCTCGCCCTGACCGTCGTCCTGGTCACCGGCACCATGACCACCGGTGCCGGCCCCCACTCCGGTGACGCCAGCATCAGTATGGACGACCGGCTCGATGTGGATATCGATCTCATGGCGCACATCCACGGCTACTCCATGTACGTCTACCTCTTCTTCACACTGATCGTGGTGGCCGGTGTGTTCCTGATGAAGGCACCGCGGAACATCCAGCGTCTGAGCATCATGCTCGTGCTGTTCATCCTCATCCAGGGTGGTATCGGCATCCTCCAGTACCGCATGGGTGTTCCCCGCTGGACCGTACCGGTGCACATCGCCATGTCCTCGGTGGTGGTGGCCTTCACCTCGCTGTTCTGGGCCCAGGGCCGGGTACGTGAGGACGGTGAGGCCGTGGTGACCGGCTCGCCCGAGGGTGATGCCAAACGCGCGGTGATCGCCACTGCCTCCGGTACCCCGGGTGACGGTCGGGCGTCGTAAAGCGTTATAAAGCTTCATCTTTTCCCGCCCCCGCCCGCGACCTGTGGTTAATGTGGGATGTATGAAGGCAATCCAAGTTTCCCGCACAGGTGGACCAGAGGTCCTCGAATACACCGATGTTGACGCCCCCGTGCCCACCGATGATCAGGTACTGGTCAAGGTGACCATGGCGGGCGTCAACTATATTGACACCTATTACCGCGAAGGCATGTACCACACACGCCTGCCGTTCATCCCCGGCAATGAGGGATCCGGCGAGGTGCTGCATGACCCCCAGGGGCTCATCGCACCCGGCACCAAGGTGGCCTGGTATGACGGCCTGGGGTCCTACGCCGAGCAGGTCTGCGTGTCCCGTGAACGCCTCGTCGCCATCCCGGAGGGGGTGGCACCCGAGGTCGCCGCATCCATGCTGCTGCAGGGCATGACCGCCCACTATCTCACCCACGGTGTCGCACAGCTGGGGCCCGGTGATTCCTGTCTGATCACCGCGGGCGCCGGTGGTGTGGGCCTGATGCTGACCCAGATGGCGGTGGCCGCGGGAGCCCGCGTCTACAGTGTCGTCTCCACCGATGAGAAGGCGGAACTCTCACTGGACGCGGGCGCGACGGAGGTGTTCCGTTACTCCGACAACCTCGCCGAGCAGGTGCGCCGCCACAACGGTGGCATCGGCGTGGACGTGGTGTATGACGGCGTGGGCAAGGCAACCTTCAGCGAATCACTGGAGGCGGTCCGCCCCCGTGGCATGGTCTGCCTGTTCGGCGCGGCCTCGGGTGCCGTTGAACCCTTCGACCCGCAGCTGCTCAACACCCACGGTTCCATCTTCCTCACCCGCCCGACCCTGGGTGCCTGGATCGCCGAGGAGGGTGAATTCGCCATGCGTGCGCAGGCCGTCACCCAGGCGATCGTCGACGGCACCCTGCGGGTGCGCGTCACCGGCATCTATGAGCTTGCCGACGCCGCCACCGCCCACTCGGATCTGCAGAACCGCGCGACCACCGGCTCCATCGTCCTGCGCGTCGCCCAGGACTGATAACAGCACAGCGAAAGGGGGGCTGGAACCACATGGTTCCAGCCCCCCTTTCGCTGTGCTCCCAGGGTGTGTGGGATCAGAAGAACGTGGTGTTCCAGCCCATCATCTCACCAATGGTCTGGATGCCCAGCACGGCATCGACCGACAGCGCCAGGAACAGCACGGCGAGGTAATTGTTGGAGAGGATGAACAGCTTCAGCGGCTTGACCTCGGCACCGTTCTTGATGCCCAGGTGGAGTCGGATCGCCATCCAGAGGAAGGCCACACCGGCGAGTACGGCCGCTGCGGCATAGATCCATCCCGCAGCCGGGATGAGCAGGAAGGTGACCAGGACAGTGGCCACGGAGTACCACACGATCTGACGAGTGACCTGGACCGGGGTGCGCACCACCGGCAGCATGGGCACACCGGCTGCCTTGTAGTCTTCGCGGTACTTCATGGCCAGGGCCCAGGTGTGCGGTGGGGTCCAGAAGAAGATGATGAGGAACAGGACGATGGCCTGCCACCACTGCTGGGGCTGTCCCTCGGGGAACTGATCGACGATCACGGCCCAGCCGACCGCAACCGGCATACATCCGGCGGCTCCACCCCACACGATGTTCATGTGGGTGCGGCGCTTCAACCACTTCGTGTAGACGAAGATGTAGAAGGCGATGGTGATCATGACGAACACCGCCGCGGTCAGCGAGTTACACAGCAGCCACAGCCACAGGAAACTGGCCACCGTGAGAACCCAGGCGAAGATTGAGGCATCCCGATTGCTCACCGTGTGCTTGACCAGCGGGCGTGCGCGGGTGCGCCCCATGCGCTGGTCAATATCCGAGTCGGCCACCATGTTGAAGGTGTTGGCCGCCGCCGCTCCCATCCAGCCACCGATGACGGTGAGCAGGATGAGAATGATATTGTGCTCCCCGCGCTCGGCCTGGAGCATGGCGGGGATGGTGGCAACAAGGAGGAGTTCGATGACCCTGGGCTTCGTAAGCGCAATATAGGCCTTGATCGTCTCCAAGGGTTTATTCCTCCACAACGTTGCTATTAGAAAATCACTTTTGCACTGATCTGCGTGCTGCTGATGCGTGCCACTGACCAGAGGCACACGGCACAGTAGTCGGATGCTGTCCCTGGAAAGTTCCCGGGGGTACCGGACTTCTTCCCGGACCCCACAGGGTCTTCAGTCAACGGCACGCACGGTGCTCAACGCCTGACAGACCGCCACCCGTTCGCACAGGAAGTTCGTACAGGAAGGCAGGCATTAACCAGACCTAGCCATGGTATCGCCCCGCACCTGTTTTTGAGTAATCCCCCCATGTGGATCACACCATCCGGTTCCCGATCGGACATGCACCTGTTGGCACCCACGGCGCGTCCCGGGGCGGCAGCGACCCACCACCACCCCGCTCAATGATGTGCTTAAACGACCTGAGAGGGCCGATCCGGCGGATGGGTCATGTCACTTTTCCACCCCGAACGGAGGGCAAAAGCCCAAGATAACCGCCAAATACCCCATTTTGGTAATACTTTTACGTCATTTGCGGCACACGTGGTTATAAAATGGTGCCGACATCACTATGGTTAGTGTTGTTACATGTTCACATTCCGGTCCCACACTCCCCCTGCGCCATGCGCGTGGTCCCGTGCAGTCCGGTTGTGTGGGCAACCTAACGGATAACACGGGTCCTGCCCCCAGGGTCCACCAACGAAAACACCATCCCCTTCGTCCCGGTTTCACACCAGGAAGGATTGACCACCTTGACGCTGTCACCTGACCTCCAGGCGCTCACCGAACGTAAGTACCCCTCCGATTGGTCCGATGTGGACACCAGGGCCGTGGACACCGTCCGCGTCCTGGCTGTGGATGCGGTGGAGAACTGCGGATCCGGTCACCCCGGTACCGCAATGAGTCTCGCCCCCCTCGCCTACACCCTCTACCAGCGCGTCATGAACGTCGACCCGACCGACACCAACTGGGCCGGACGCGACCGTTTCGTTCTCTCCTGTGGCCACACCTCCCTCACCCAGTACATCCAGCTCTACCTGGGTGGTTTCGGTCTCGAGATGGATGACCTCAAGGCCCTGCGCACCTGGGGTTCCCTCACCCCGGGCCACCCGGAGTACCGCCACACCAACGGTGTGGAGATCACCACCGGCCCCCTCGGCCAGGGTCTCGCCTCGGCAGTGGGCATGGCTATGGCAGCCCGCCGTGAACGCGGCCTGTTCGATCCAGAGGCACCGGAGGGTGAGTCCCCCTTCGACCACCACATCTTCGTCATCGCCTCCGACGGTGATCTCCAGGAGGGTGTCACCGCCGAGGCCTCCTCCCTCGCCGGAACCCAGCAGCTGGGTAACCTCATCGTCTTCTGGGATGACAACCGCATCTCCATCGAGGACAACACCGAGATCGCCTTCACCGAGGATGTCGTCGCCCGTTACAAGGCCTACGGCTGGCAGACCATCGAGATCGAGGGCGGCGAGGATGTCGTCGCCATCGAAGCCGCCGTCGAGGAGGCGAAGAAGGACACCACCCGCCCGACCTTCATCCGTCTGCGCACCGTCATCGCCTATCCCGCACCGAACGCGATGAACACCGGTGCCTCCCACGGTGCCGCCCTCGGTGCCGAGGAGGTCGCGGCCATCAAGGAGATCCTCGACTTCGATCCGGAGAAGCACTTCCACATCGATGATGAGGTCATCGCGCACACCCGGAAGCTCGCCGAGCGCGCCGCGGAGAAGAAGGTCGCCTGGCAGGAGAAGTACGACCGCTGGGCCGCCGCCAACCCGGAGGCCAAGGCACTGCATGAGCGTCTGATCACCCGCGCACTGCCCGAGGGCTTCGCGGACAACCTCCCCACCTGGGAACCGGATGCCAAGGGCATTGCCACCCGTAAGGCCTCCGAGGCTGTCCTCCAGGAGCTGGGCAAGACCCTGCCCGAGCTCTGGGGTGGTTCCGCCGACCTGGCAGGCTCCAACAACACCATCATCAAGGGCGAGCCGTCCTTCGGTCCTGAATCCATCTCCACCGAGACCTGGACTGCCGAGCCGTATGGCCGCAACCTCCACTTCGGTATCCGTGAGCACGCCATGGGCGCGATCATGAACGGCATCGCCCTCCACGGCGGCACCCGCCCGTACGGTGGCACCTTCCTCATCTTCTCCGACTACATGCGTCCGGCAGTCCGTCTCGCCGCCCTCCAGGGCACTGACGCCTACTATGTCTGGACCCATGACTCCATCGGTCTCGGCGAGGATGGCCCGACCCACCAGCCCGTGGAGACCCTGGCCGCCCTGCGCGCGATCCCGAACCTGTCCATCCTGCGTCCGGCCGACGCCAACGAGACCTCCGCCGCATGGCGTGCCGCTCTCGAATACAAGGAGGGACCGAAGGGTCTGGCACTGACCCGCCAGAATGTGCCCGTGCTGGAAGGCACGAAGGAAAAGGCCGCCGAGGGTGTGCGCCGTGGCGCCTATGTCCTGGTCGAGGGATCCAAGCAGACCCCGGACATCATCCTCATGGGCTCCGGTTCCGAGGTCCAGATCGCGGTGGAGGCAGCCGGCATCCTCGAATCCGAGGGTGTCGCCGCCCGCGTGGTCTCCGTGCCCTGCATGGACTGGTTCGCGGAGCAGGACGCCGAGTACATCGAATCCGTCCTGCCCTCCGAGGTCACCGCCCGCGTCTCCGTCGAGGCCGCCATCGCCATGCCGTGGTACCGCTGGCTCGGCACCAGGGGTAAGGCCGTGTCCCTGGAGCATTTCGGCGCCTCCGCCGACTACCAGACCCTGTTTGAGAAGTTCGGTATCACCACCGAGGCTGTTCTCGAGGCAGCACGCGCCACCCTCGACGCGTAGAACAACCCCCACCCTGAACAACCCTGACCATGATGCGACAGCCCGGGGCTGGAATTCTCCGGAATTTCCTGCCCCGGGCTGTCTGTCATCCCCCCGCGAACCCTAGGAAAAGGTAACTGATCCCCATGTCCCATATTGATGATCTCTCCCAGCTCGGCACCTCCACCTGGTTGGATGATCTCTCCCGCGACCGCATCTCCACCGGCAACCTCAAGCAGGTCATCGAGGAGAAATCCATCGTTGGTGTCACCACCAACCCGGCCATCTTCGCCGCCGCAATGTCCAAGGGCAACGCCTACGACGATCAGATCGACCAGCTGAAGACCGCCGGCGCATCCGTCGACGAGGCCGTCTACGCGATGAGCATCGATGATGTGCGCGATGCCTGCGACCTGTTCACCGACATCTACGAGTCCACCGGTGGTTATGACGGCCGTGTCTCCATCGAGGTGGACCCCCGCATCTCCGCTGATGCCGCAGCCACCCTGGAGCAGGCGAAGGAGCTGTGGGCCAAGGTCGACCGACCCAACGTCATGATCAAGATCCCGGCCACCCCGGGTTCCCTCCCCGCCATCTCCGACGCCCTGGCGGAGGGCATCAGTGTGAACGTCACCCTGATCTTCTCTGTGGATCGTTACCGCCAGGTCATCAAGGCCTACATCGATGGTGTCAAGCGTGCCGCCGAGAACGGCCATGATGTGTCCAAGATCCACTCCGTGGCCTCCTTCTTCGTCTCCCGTGTGGACACCGAGATCGACCGGCGTCTGGAGGAGATCGGCACCGATGAGGCTCTCGAACTGCGCGGCAAGGCCGGTGTGGCCAACGCCCGCCGCGCCTACGCCCTGTACAGGGAGCTCTTCGCCGAGGCTGATCTGCCCGAGGGGGCCAACACCCAGCGCCCGCTGTGGGCATCCACCGGTGTGAAGAACCCCGACTACCCCGCCACCCTGTATGTCTCCGAGCTGGCTGGCCCGGACACCGTCAACACCATGCCGGAAGGTACCATTGACGCTGTGCTCGAGCAGGGCAACCTGCACGGCGATACCCTGACCGACACCGCCGATGAGGCCGAGCAGCTTTTCACCCGCCTGGGTGAGCTCGGTGTCGATCTCGGCGATGTCTTCGAGGTACTGGAAAATGAGGGCGTGGAGAAATTCGTGGCATCCTGGAGCGAGCTCCTGGAGTCCATGGAAGCCCGCCTGAAGTAGTCCGGTTCATCCAGCAGACACGCTGTCTCGTCACGGCCGGGGCTCGTACGTTTTCCACGTCAGGCCTCCGGCCGTTTCACCATCTCCAAGAAAGGATCGTGACGCTTCACCGTGAGCTCCCACACGAATCCCACCACCTGGATTAATCCCCTGCGTGATCCCCAGGACAAACGACTGCCCCGCATCGCGGGACCGTCCGGCCTGGTCATCTTCGGTGTCACCGGTGACCTCGCCCGCAAGAAGCTCCTCCCCGCGATCTATGATCTGGCCAACCGTGGTCTGCTCCCCCCGGGTTTCGCCCTGGTGGGTTACGGACGCCGTGACTGGAGCAAGGAGGACTTCGAGAACTACGTGCGCGAGGCCGTGGAGGCCGGCGCCCGTACCGAATTCCGCGGAAACGTGTGGGAACGCCTCGCCGAGGGCATGGAATTTGTCAAGGGCAACTTCGACGACGATTCCGCCTTCGACAATCTCGCGGACACGCTTAAGCGTCTCGACGAGACCAGGGGCACCGCCGGCAACTGGGCCTTCTACCTATCCATCCCGCCGGATTCCTTCGCGGCGGTCTGCCACCAGTTGGAGCGCTCAGGTATGGCGGCATCCACAGACGAATCCTGGCGACGGGTGATCATCGAGAAGCCCTTCGGCAATGATCTCAAGACCGCGCATGAACTCAATGAGACGGTCAACGCTGTCTTCCCCGAGGAATCGGTCTTCCGCATCGACCATTACCTGGGCAAGGAAACCGTCCAGAACATTCTGGCCCTGCGTTTCGCCAACCAGCTGTTCGAGCCGTTGTGGAACTCCAATTATGTCGATCATGTGCAGATCACCATGGCGGAGGACATCGGATTGGGGGGACGCGCCGGTTATTATGACGGCATCGGTGCCGCCCGTGATGTCATCCAGAACCACCTGATCCAGCTGCTGGCCCTGGTGGCCATGGAGGAGCCCATCTCCTTCACCCCCACCCAGCTGCAGGCAGAGAAGATCAAGGTGCTTCGTGCCACCAAGCCGAGCCTGCCGATCGCGGAGAACTCCGCGCGTGGCCAGTATTCCGCCGGCTGGCAGGGGTCTGAATATGTCAAGGGTCTGCGGGAGGAGGATGGTTTCGATCCGGAATCCACCACCGAGACCTATGCCGCCTGCACCCTGGAGATCACCTCCCGCAGGTGGGCGGGTGTGCCGTTCTACCTGCGCACCGGCAAACGCCTGGGTCGTCGTGTCACCGAGATCGCCGTGGTGTTCAAGGATGCCCCCCACCAGCCCTTCGATCCCGGCATGACCGCGGCACTCGGTAACAACGCCATCGTGATCCGTGTGCAGCCCGACGAGGGTGTGCTCATCCGTTTCGGATCCAAGGTGCCCGGATCTGCCATGGAGGTCCGTGATGTGAATATGGACTTCTCCTATTCCGAGTCCTTCACCGAGGAATCCCCCGAGGCGTATGAGCGTCTCATCCTGGATGCGCTTCTCGATGAGTCCAGCCTCTTCCCCACCAATGAGGAAGTGGAACTGAGCTGGAAGATCCTGGATCCGATCCTGGAGATCTGGGAGGAGAATGGCCAACCGGAGGAGTATCCCGCCGGCACATGGGGACCGAAGAGCGCCGATGAGATGCTGGCACGCAACGGCCACCAGTGGCGCAGGCCGTAGGAAAGGGCACTAACCAATGATCTTTGAACTTCCAGATACCTCCACCCACAAGATCGCCAAGACACTGTCGCGTCTGCGTGAATCAGGCACCCAGGTGACCACCGGTCGTGTGCTCACCCTCATCGTTGTCGCACGCTCCGACAATGATGTCCAGGCCATCACCGAATCCACCAATGAGGCCTCCCGCGAGCACCCGTCGCGTGTGATCGTGCTCGTGGTGGGTTCCCGTGATGCCGAACCGAAGGTGGATGCCGAGGTGCGCATCGGTGGTGACGCCGGTGCCGCCGAGATGATCATCATGCACCTGTCCGGCCCGGTTGCGGGCAACCTGCAGTCGGTGGTCACCCCACTGCTGCTGCCGGACACCCCGATCGTGGTGTGGTGGCCCACCGACGCCCCGGCGAACCCCTCCACCAACGCCATCGGTAAGATCGCCCAGCGCCGGATCACCGATGCCATGCACGGTGGCAGTGAGTCGCTCGAGGACCGGGTGGAGAACTACCACCCCGGGGACACCGACATGACCTGGGCCCGCCTCACACAGTGGCGCGGTCTGGTGGCCTCCTCCCTGGACCACCCACCCCACGGTGAGGTGGTCTCGGCGCGGGTGGAGGGACCGTCGACAAGCGTGTCGGTGGATCTGGCGGCCGGGTGGCTCGCCGGACGTCTGCAGGTGCCGGTGACCCGGGTGGCCACCAACGAGCCGACCGTGCCCTGCGATGAGGACGGCACCCCGATGCTGGCGGTGCGACGGGTGGAGATCGAACGCACCACCGGCACCGTGATCATCAGCATCCAGGATGCACGCACCCTGCGGGTGGAGATCACCGACAGCGAGGTCCCGCCCTCACTGGTGGCCATCGGGCGTCGCAGTGAGGCGGATTGCCTGTCCGAGGAACTACGACACATGGATCCCGACATGGGATACCAGCACGCACTCGCGGGCCTGTCCCAGGTCAAGCGGGTCTACGAGGAAAGGTAGGGTTCACAATGGTCGAGGTCATCAGGGTCACGGATACAGAGGACCTGGTCAACCGGGCGGCGGAGCGGTTCGTCGATGTCGCACGGGCCGCCACCGCACCCGGCGGCGGCATCAACTATGACGGTGTGGCCAGGATCGTGCTCACCGGAGGCACAGCCGGCATCAAACTGTTGGAGAAGGTCGCCGGGATCGGTGCCGATCTGCCGTGGGAGAAGATCCACATCTTCTTCGGTGATGAACGCAATGTCCCGGTCACCCACCCGGAATCCAATGAGGGACAGGCCCGCGAGGCACTGCTGTCCAGGGTTGCCATCCCGGAGGACAACATCCACGGCTACGGGCTTGAGGGCCTGGATGCGGCTGCCCTGGCGGAGTCCGCCGCCGACTATGAGCGGGTGATCGACCAGTTCGCCCCACGCGGGTTCGATCTGCACCTGCTGGGCATGGGATACGAGGGGCACATCAACTCCCTGTTCCCCCACACCGATGCGGTGCGCGAGGAGACCCGTCGGGTGATCCCGGTGCTGGATTCACCCAAGCCCCCGGCGGAGCGCGCCACCCTGACGTTGCCGGCCGTCCGGTCATCCCAGCGCGTGTGGCTGCTGGTATCGGGTGCGGAGAAGGCCGAGGCGGCAGCCGCGGTCGTGGGTGGCGCATCCGCCGAGGACTGGCCGGCCGCCGGCGCCACCGGTGCCGCAGAGACGCTGATGTTCCTCGCCGACGACGCGGCCACCGGAATCTGACCGGTTTGTCAGGCCGCCACCGCCCCGACAAACCGGTCGTGGGCGGTGATGGCGAAATCCGGGCTGAGCAGCGGATTGTCGATCCCCACCGCCAGGCGGGTGGCCAGTTCCCCGTAGGCGGGGGCGAGTTTGAATCCGTGCCCGGAACCACCGGTGAGTACCACCACGTCACCGACCCGGTCGATGATCGGGGCTTTGGTGGAGGTGTAGGTGTCATAGTGCACGGAATACCGGTTGGGTTCGGGCAGGACACCGGGGAACAGATCGTGGACCCTGCGCCCGAAGGCGGAGACCGCCGCACGTTCCAGGCGGAGGTCGGATTCCTCGACACGGGGGCAGCTCGGTCCTCCCCAGAGATCCAGGCCGGCGATCTTCACGCTGTAGCCATCCACGCTGGGTGCACCGAAGATGTGGAAACCATCGCGGTCGCGGATGAAACACGGCATGCGGTCCGGCGTGAAGGCGGCGGTGTCGGTGGGCAGGAACCAGGTGAGGACCAGCTTCCTGACCTCGATGAGGTCCCGGATCTCGGGCACCACCGCGGCGCTCCAGGCCCCGGTGGTCACGATGACCTGATCCACCATCATCTCGCTGTCACCGGTGGTGATCCGGACGCCCGCCCCCGTGTCCTCGATGCCGGTGATCCCGGTGTGGTCATACACCCGGGCTCCATTGCGCCGGGCCTGTTCGATGGCGCTGATCACCGCCAGTTCCGGACGCAGGGCACCGCCCTGGAGATCCAGCACCCCGGCCTCGTCATCGCGGGTGTCCATCCCGGTGTAACGCTCGCGTAGTTGCTGCGCGGTGAGGCGTTCATGCGGGAGATCATGATCGCTGACGGACGCCAACAGCGATTGGAAGGCGGCGGTGTCCTCCTTGCCGGTGGACAGCACTCCGAAGTTGTGGAGCAGCTGCCGCCCGGATGCCGCCCCGAGCTGCAACCACAGCTCCCGGGCGCGACGGAGCAGGGGGACGTAGGTGGAGCCTTCGTGATATGCCATCCGGAACAGACGTGACTCACCGGTGTAGGCACCATAACCGTGTCCGATGCCGAATTGTTCAAACCCTATGGCTTCAATACCCGGCGTTCTGCTGAGATGCCACAACGCCATGGAACCTGTGGAACCGAGTCCCACTACAGCAATTTTTCTATTCATTGATATTGACTCCCATGTTCTCATAGTTTCCCTGCATGTGAAATACCCCACGTGTCATCCACCTCACACCAGTGCGGGTTTATCCCACAGGTTGACGGTGGTGCCGATGCCTTTGATCAGCGCGTTCTCATAGACCTGGGTGGCCCAGGCGACATCCTCCACCGGCATGCCACCGACCGAATAGAGGATGATCTCCTCATTGTTGAGGCGGGCGGGCATGATGCCCTCGCAGATGTCACCCATCTGACGGACCCTGCCCTGATCGAGCTTCCCGGCGCGTATGAGGTCATGCCAGTGGGTGCCGGGGATGCCGAGCAGCTGGTACGCCCGGTCGCCGTATTCCTCGGCCCAGGCGTCGTAAAGCCCCATGTAGTCGACGACGAGGCGGGCGTCGCCGGTGAGGAAGCTGTCGTCGAAACGCGCGGCCGCCGGCAGGAGCAGGAGCGCACCGGGTGCGAGCCAGTCCCGGCGGAGATACGGGAAGGCGGAGGAGCCCGCGGCGTCGGTGGTGGTGGCGGCGATGACGATGTCCGCCCCGTCCACCGCCTTCTCCACGGTGGGTGCAGCCGTCACTGTGACGTGTGGCCAGCGGGCGTGGACCCAGTCGGTGAAGGCCGCCACTCCCCCGGCGCTGCGTCCCTTGACCGTGATGGTGGTGATCCCGCTGCGCAGTGCCATGCAGGCTTCGGTGATGGTGCGCGCCATGACGCCGGGGCCGATGACCGCGAGGGTGCTGGCGTGCTCGACGGCGAGGTGTTTGACCCCGACCCCGGGAACCGCGCCGGTGCGGTAGGCGGAGAGCAGGTTGGCGGACATGATGGCCTTCGGCGCGCCGGTGTCGGTGTCGTTGAGCACGAAGGTGTGGATGGACCGGGGCAGGCCGCGGGTGCGGTTGGCCGCGTTGGAGCCGTACCACTTGACCCCGGTGTTGTTGAAGCGACCGCCCAAGTAGGCGGGCATGGCCATGAAGCGGCGGTCGGGGCCGTCGGCGGGCATGCTGTCGAAGGCGGGGTTGGCTGGGAAGGTGATCATGGCGCCGTGGGAGTTGGCGTTCTGGCCGGCCATCCGGTAGTCACCCTGCGCGAGGAGCACGAGGGTCTCCTCCATGACGTCCACGCAGGAGGCGATGTCGGCGACACCCGCGTCGATCATGTCGGTTTCATTGAGGAAGAGGAAGTTGATCATCGTGCGTCTTCTTTCTGGTCTGTGTTGCGCTTTGCGACGCCCGCCCGGTCAGCGGGTGCGGTCTCCTCGGGGATGCGGGTCTCCGGGTTGGTGCGGCTGGCCATGCCCACCGGGGTGAGGCTGTAGGCAGATTCGGCGTGGATGGCTGTGTCGATGCCGGTGTACTCGTCCTCGGACGCGATACGGATCGGGGTGATCCGGTTCATCACGGTGGCGATGAGCCAGGTCATGCCGAAGGCGTAGCCGAGGGTGATGATGATGGCCAGTGGTTCACGCCAGAGCAGGGACAGCTCCCCGCCACGGAGCACGCCGGCCAGTCCCGCCGGAGCATCGGGTGAGCCCAGGAGCATGACGAACAGTGCTCCGGCCACGCCGGCCATGCCGTGGACGGCGAAGACATCGAGGGTGTCGTCGATGCGGTGGGTGCGTTTCCAGGAGATGACCCAGGCGGCCACGGCGGATCCGAGGAACCCGGTGATCAGGGCACCCACCGGGCTGACCGCGTCGGCTGCCGGGGTGATGGCGACCAGCCCGGCGATGATGCCGGTGGCCAGGCCCAGCAGGGTGGAGCGTCCCTCCCGGATGCGTTCGATGAGGATGAAGCCGAGCATGCCTCCACCGGTGGCCAGGAGCGTGGTGACGACCACATAGCTGGCCAGGAAGTTCGCTCCCCCGGCGGTGCCGCCGTTGAAACCGAACCAGCCGACCATGATCATCCCGGCGCCGAGCAGTGTCATCGGCAGGCTGTGGGGTCGCACCGCCATGCTGTGGCGACGTCCGAGCACCAGAGCCAGTGCCAGGCCCGAGGCGCCGGCGTTCATGTGGATGGCGGTGCCGCCGGCGAAGTCATGGAAGCCGAGTGCGGTGATCATCCAACCGCCGCCGAAGACCCAGTGTGCGAGCGGGGCGTAGACGAGGGTGAGCCAGATGGCACCGAAGACCATCCAGGCCCCGAACTTCATGCGGCCCGCCGCACCCGAGGCCACCAGAGCCAGTGAGATGGCGGCGAAGAGGACGTAGAAACCAGCCCACATCAGTCCACCGGCCCCGTCGTCAGCCATGATGTCGTGGAAGCCGAGGTGGTCGAGGGGATTACCGATGATGCCGAGGCCACCGATCGAGTTGCCCATCACCAGGCCGTGGCCGTAGGTGACGTACACGAGGCAGGTCACCGCGAGGGCACCCATGACCATCATGAGGGTGTTGAGCACCTGGTGTCCGCCGAGCATTCCACCGTAGAGCAGGGCCAACCCGGGGAACATGAGGCTGACCAATGCGAAAGCTGCGAGAATCCAAGCGAGATCTGAGGGGTCCATTTGTCGGCCTTTCAGGGAGGGGGTCGGTTACCGGATGCACTATTTTCTATTGCATAACAGATAACCTAGTGCAGGTGTTTCTATCGGTCAATAGTTTAAAACCGGTGGGTGATGGACATCACCTGGAGAATGCAAAAAAGGCCTGCCCCGAAGGGCAGGCCTTGAAAGATCAGGTGCTAGGAGTACGCCTGGATGAGGTTGAGCGCGACAATGCAGATCAACCAGATGACTGCGGTCAGGATGGTGACGCGGTCCAGGTTCTTCTCCACCACCGTGGAACCGGAGAGGTTGGACTGGACGCCACCACCGAAGAGGCTTGACAGACCTCCGCCCTTACCCTTGTGCAGCAGGACGAAGACCGTCATGAGCACGCTGGCGAGAACGAGGACGATTTGAAGCGTCAGTGCCATGTGGGGAGAATCCTTTGCCGTTAAGTTGTCTATCCATCACGCCCGGATGACACCGGGCAACTTTAGACAGTATACACAGGGTGCGGGTTCCCGGGGCGTCTGGCGCCCTAACCCGAGTTGCGCAGGGCCGTGGACAATCCATTCATGGTCAGGCGGATATTACGTGGGACAGCCGTGCCCTCATCACCGGACCGGTACCGGCGCATCATCTCCACCTGGATGACATTGAGCGGCAGCAGGTACGGGAACCGACTGCGCACCGATCGCGCCAGCGCCGGGTTGTCATCGAGCAGGTCCTGGGAACCGGTGATGGTGCAGAACATCTCCTTGGTCAGGAAATACTCCCCGAAGATGGTCTCATAGATCCGGTCCGCCACCTCGCGATCCGGGATGAGATCGGCGTACAACCTGGCCAGGCGCAGTTCCGCCTTGCTCATCACCTGGGCCATGTTGTCCAGCACCGAGGTGAAGAACGGCCAGCACCGGTTGAGTTCCTGCAGCTCCGCGATGCGCTCCGCAGCCCCCTCCCCCTCACCGATCCACTCACGCAGTGCGGTACCCACACCGAACCAGCCCGGCAGCATGACACGGGACTGGGACCAGCTGAGCACCCACGGGATGGCACGCAGATCCTCCACCGTGTTGGTCTGTTTACGTGAGGAGGGTCGGGAACCGATGTTGAGGGATCCGATCTCCTGCAGGGGGGTGGACTGGGTGAAGTACTGGATGAATCCGGGATCCTCATGGACCAGTGATGAGTACCTGCGGAAGCTCAACTCCGAGATCTCCCCCATGATCTGGTGCGCGCGTTCCCGATTGGGCAGTTCCACATCATCCAGAAGCGATGCCTCCAGCGTCGCGGACACCAGGGCCTCAAGGTTGCGGCGTGCCGTATCCGGGTTACCGTACTTCGCGGAGATGATCTCGCCCTGTTCAGTCACCCGCACCGCACCCCGGACCGCGCCCTTGGGCTGGGCCAGGATCGCATCATAGGAGGGGCCACCGCCACGACCCACCGTGCCACCACGACCGTGGAAGAGACGGAGCTTGACATTACGGCCCCGGCATAGTTCGACCAGGCGTAACTCCGCGTCGTAAAGCGCCCAGTTGGCGGCGAAGTACCCGCCGTCCTTGTTGGAGTCGGAATACCCCAGCATGACCTCCTGGACGTTGTCCCGCTGCTCAAGGTAATTGCGGTAGAGGTCGATGTCCCACAATTCCTCCAGGATGCCCGCGCCACGCTGGAGGTCATCGATCGTCTCGAACAGCGGGATCACGTCGACGCTGCCCGTCGGGTTCTTCCCGTTGGCCCGGATCAGACCGAACTCCTTGAGCAGCACCATCGGTTCGAGGATGTCCGTGACGGAAGAGGCCATGGAGATGATGCAGTGCGGCACCATGAGAGGACCGAATTTACGCACGGCCTCCGCGGCCTTCGAAAAAATCCCCAGTTCACGGTTGGTGGCCTCGGAGTAGTCCGGGTCCCCGTGCGGGATGAGCGGGCGGGGTGTGCTCAGTTCGCGGATCAGCAGGTCCAGCTTCTCCGCCTCCGTCAACCCGCGGTAGTTCTTCTCGGTCTGGGCGGTGGCGAACAATTCGGTGAGGACATCCTCGAAACCGTCGGAATTCTGGCGCAGATCCAGGGAGTAGAGGTTGAACCCGAAGCTGTCCAGGGCCGAGCGCAGCATGGCCAGACGGTCATCGGCGATGATGTCATCCCGGGACATTCTCAGGGAACCATCCACGATATCGAGGTCGCGTTTGAACTCGTGGGTATCGGTATAGGGCGTGAAGGTCTTGAACCAGGTGCCCTCGACCGCCTCCTCACCGATCAGGGCGGCCGTGGTGGCCAGCATCCGGCCACGCATGCCGTGGATGGCCCGCCGGTAGGGTTCATCAACCCGGCTGGGCATGTCATTCTGGCCGGCATCGGCAAGCACACGCAGCTCATCGCTGATGACGTTCATCCGGTCGGAGAGACTGAGTTCGTGTTCCAGGGCGTGCAGTTGCTTGACGTAGTACTTGAGCACGGTCTCCGCGGCCCGATGGGTGGCGTAGGTGACAGTCTCCGCGGTGACGAAGGGGTTGCCATCATGGTCCCCGCCGATCCAGGATCCCGGCCTGACCATCGCCGTGGTGGGGATATCCCCGCCGAAACGCCGGGCCAGTTCCACGGTCACATCATGATTGATGCGGGGGATCTCGGCCAACAGGCTGAGCTTGTAGTAGCGCAGTCCAACCTCGACCTCATCCTCGATGCGGGGACGGGCCACACGGATGAGGGCCGTCTGCCACAGGATCGTGATCCGTCGCCGGATGTTGCGCTCGATGTCATCCAGCTTGGACTGGGTCCGGGCATGCGTGGGCAGCGCCAGGAGGAGGTGGCGTTCCTCCATCAGGGCGGTGATGTGCTTCTGCGCGTCGAACACGGTACGACGTCGGGTTTCCGTCGGGTGCGCGGTGAGCACCGGGGCGACGAGCGCATTGCGGATCACCGCGGCGACCTCACCGCTGCCCACCCCGGCATCATCCAGTTTCACCCAGGTGGCCTCGAGGGTGCTGTCCGGCGCGGGCTCACCCGAGTTCAGGGCCTGTTCCCGCTGGGCTGCGTCATGCAAATCCTCCGCGAGGTTGGCCAACAGGGCGAAATGGGTGAAGGCTCGGGCCACGGGCGTGGCGTCCTCCGGGTCGATGCCAGCGAACACCTCCACCAGACTGTCCATCTCCGCGCGTCCCTTGGCGATGTCGAAGGAGGTCCGGCGGGCGCGTTCAACCAGTTCGAAGACATGGTGGCCCTCCTGCTCGGAGATCACCTCGCCCAGGATCCGGCCGAGATAACGGATATCGTCACGGAGAAGTTCATTCACGGTGGGGTTCAGCTCCTGTAGAAGTAGAAACCGCCCGCCGGATTCTCCTGGCTTAGGTTGATCTCGGCGGGCAGGGTTGGCTGTTTCCGGTGTCTAGACGGCGTTGGCCGCATTCGCGGCGAGTTTGGCGAAAGCCTCACCATCGAGGGAGGCCCCACCTACGAGGCCACCATCCACATCGGGCTGGCTGACGATCTCGGCGATGGTCTCCGCCTTCACGGAGCCACCGTAGAGAATGCGCATTCCTTCTGCGACCTCCTCGCCGGCGAGCTCGGTGACCAGGCCGCGGATGGCCTTGCAGACCTCCTGCGCGTCGGCTGCGGAGGCGACCTTACCGGTTCCGATGGCCCAGACGGGCTCGTAGGCGATGACAGTGTTGGCCAGCTCATCGGCACTCAGACCGGCGAGGGATGCGCGGGTCTGCTCGACCACGTAGTCCACATGGGTTCCCGCCTCGCGGATCTCAAGTGGCTCGCCGACACAGACGATCGGGCTGATGCCCTTGCTGAGCGCAGCCTTGGCCTTCGCCGCCACGAGCTCATCGGTTTCATTGTGGTACTCGCGTCGCTCGGAATGCCCGACGACAACCCAGGAACAGTTCAGCTTCGCCAGCATGGAGGCGGACACCTCACCGGTGTAGGCACCGGACTCGTGCTGGGAGACATCCTGCGCACCGTAGGTGATCTGCAGCTTGTCACCCTCCACCAGGGTCTGGACGGAGCGCAGATCGGTAAAGGGGACGATCACCGCCACGTCGACCTTCTCGTAGTAGTCCTTGTGCAGGGCGAATGCGAGCTTCTGGACCGTTCCGATGGCCTGCTGGTGATCCAGGTTCATCTTCCAGTTACCGGCGATGAGTGGTTTACGTGCCATGGGTGACACACCTTCCTTCTAGGGGGAGAAAACTTGAGCGGATGGGTGGGGTTAGTCCTTGAGGATCGCCACGCCCGGCAGTTCCTTGCCCTCGAGGAATTCGAGGGAGGCACCGCCACCGGTGGAGATGTGGGAGAAGCCCTCCTCATCCAGGCCGAGCACACGGACAGATGCTGCGGAGTCACCGCCGCCGACAACGGAGAACGCCCCGTTATTGGCGGTGGCGTCGATGATCGCCTGGGCAACACCACGGGTGCCGTCGGAGAAGGCCTCGAACTCGAAGACACCCATGGGGCCGTTCCAGAAGATGGTCTTGGAGGCACCGAGGACGTCGGCGAACTTCTCGACGGACTTCGGTCCGATGTCGAGGGAGAGCCACCCCTCCGGTGCGGAATCCAGGTCGGTGACCTTCTTCTCAGCATCCTTGGCGAACTCGGAGGCCCAGGTGAGATCAACGGGAAGGACGATCTTGTCGCCGAAGCGCTCGAGGAGATCCTTGCAGGTGTCGATCATCTCATCCTGGAGCATGGATTTCTGGACATCGTGTCCCTGGGCCTTGAGGAAGGTGTAGCACATGCCGCCACCGATGATGATGGAATCGGCCTTGGAGGCCAGCGCCTCGATGACACCGAGCTTGTCGGAGACCTTGGAGCCGCCGAGCACGACGGTGTACGGTGCCTCGGGGTTCTCGGCGATCTTCTCCAGCACAGAGATCTCGTTCTCCACCAGTCTGCCGGCGTAGTGTGGCAGGCGCTTGGCGATGTCGTAGACCGAGGTCTGTGCACGGTGGACCACGCCGAAACCATCGGAGACAAAGGCACCGTTGTCGGCGGCCAGGGCTGCGAGTTCATCGGCGAACGCACCGCGCTCAGCCTCATCCTTGGAGGTCTCACGTGGATCGAAGCGTACGTTCTCCAGCAGGAGGATATCGCCCTCGGTCAGGCCGTTTGCACGCTCATGGGCGTCTTCGCCGACGACATCGGCTGCCAGCGCCACGTACTGACCGAGCTCGTCGGACAGTGCCTCAGCCACCGGGGCGAGGGAGTACTTCTCGTTGACCTCACCCTTGGGGCGGCCGAGGTGGGACATGACGATGACCTTGGCGCCGGCTTCGGTCAGTGCCTTCAGGGTGGGCAGGGAGGCGATGATGCGGCCCTTGTCGGTGATTTCACGATCATCGTTGAGGGGGACGTTGAAGTCCGAACGAACGATGACGTGACGTCCGTCGACGCCTTCGTCGAGCAGATCCTTGAGGGTCTTTACAGCCATGCCGTACTCCTTGGGTTTTGTTTGGTGAAGTTCAGTGGGGTGGACTGGGGTGGACTGGGGTGGACTGGGGTGGAATGCGTCTCGTGCCCGCGCAGTCGTATCTAGATTGTAGTGAAGCCGACACGGAAATGACCCGGGGTGTGCCGAGGCACACCCCGGGTCAGAGGGTCAGCCGCAGGACCGGGCACTGGGTTCAGTCCGAGCGAACTGTGGCTTCAAGGATTTGGGCTAGATCTTGGAGGCAACCAGCTCGGTCAGACGAAGCAGCTGGCAGGTGTAGCCCCACTCGTTGTCGTACCAGGAGACCACCTTGACGGTGTTGCCGGAGACCTTGGTCAGGCCTGCGTCGAAGATGGAACCGTGGGAGTCGGTGACGATATCGGTGGAGACGATCGGCTCCTCGGTGTAGGCCAGGGTCTCAGCCAGCTCGCCGGTGGCGGCTTCCTTGATGGCTGCATTGATGGACTCGACAGTGACGTCGGAGTTGGTGGTGAAGGTCAGGTCGGTGGCGGAACCGGTGATGACCGGGACGCGGAGTGCGTAACCGTCCAGCTTGCCCTTAAGCTCGGGCAGAACCAGGGCGACAGCCTTGGCTGCACCGGTGGAGGTCGGGACGATGTTGACTGCTGCAGCACGGGCACGACGCAGATCCTTGTGGGGAGCATCGTGGAGGCGCTGGTCACCGGTGTAGGCGTGGATGGTGGTCATCAGGCCGTTCTCGATGCCGAACTTGTCGTTGAGCACCTTGGCGATCGGCGCGAGGCAGTTGGTGGTGCAGGATGCGCCGGAGATGACGTGGTGGTTCTCCGGGTCGTAGTCCTGGTGGTTGACACCGTAGACGAAGGTCGCATCCTCGTTGGATGCCGGTGCGGAGATGATGACCTTCTTGGCGCCGGCATCGATGTGCGCCTTGGCTGCCTGGGCATCGGTGAAGAAACCGGTGGACTCGATAACGATATCAACGTTGTGGGCAGCCCAGTCGAGGTTCTTGGGGTCGCGCTCAGCGTAGACGGCGATGCGGTTGCCTCCGACGGTGATGGACTCGTCATCGTACTCGACCTCTTCGGAGAGACGTCCGAGGATGGAGTCGAACTTCAGGAGGGTCGACAGGGTCTTGTTGTCAGTCAGGTCGTTGACAGCAACAATCTCGAGATCATCGCTGCGCTCGAGAACCGCGCGGTAGAAGTTACGTCCGATACGGCCAAAACCGTTGATACCAACACGAATCGTCATATTGTTGCTCCTCATGAAATGGTGGGGAAGTTACATTGTTCAAAGATTCAAACTCACCGGTGTCGCAGGCACCGGCCATCAGGTTCACTCGTGGAAACTTGAGACTTACCTAACATCTGAATCTACCGATATTGGTTTCGTTGCCCAGTCTGTGGCGCGTTAACCTAACCACGATTTTAACGCCATCCGGCAATTCCCGCAGGGCTTTTCTGCATGAACGGACATGATCAGAAATTCCAGCCCGCCCGATCAGGGGTGGCATCCCACCTTTCCCTCGCCCCGGGTGAGCGTTCGTGAAACATCCACCCGGACTCACGCCGACTTCACCCCCACACAGGGCTGACAATGGTCAGACCATAGGCCATGGAAGTCCACGCCACAGGGTTCCACCATTGTGATGCAAATCACCTTATATCATGAAACTAATCCCCCTCCCCCGATCACCGCGTGTCGTTTCAGCGGGGCATGGAACGGGATCTACAACTCGTCGAGAAGCTCTTCCGTCACCGCAACCGTGGTGTCGGGGATGCCGAGATCACGGGCGCGCTTGTCCGCCGTCGTCAGCAGTCTACGGATACGACCGGCGACCGCATCCTTGGTCATCTGGGGATCGGCGAGGCGGCCGAGCTCCTCCAGGGATGCCTGGCGGTGCTGGACCCTGAGCTGCCCGGCTTCCGCGAGGTGTTCAGGAACGTCATCACCGAGGATCTTCATCGCCCGTTCCACCCGGGCCGCCGCAGCCACCGCCGCGCGCGCCGATCTGCGGAGATTGGCATCATCGAAGTTGGCCAGACGGTTGGCCGGGGTACGGACCTCCCGGGACAGGCGCTTCTCCTCCCAGACAATGCGGGACTTCTGCGCACCGATCCGCGTGAGCAGAGCGCCGATGGCCTCCGCATCCCTGACCACAACCCGCTCGGACCCGCGGGAGTCCTTCGTCTTGGCGGTAACACCGATTCTGCGGGCGCATCCCACCAGCGCGAGCGCCGCCTCCTGGCACGGGCATACCACCTCCAGCGCGGAGGATCTGCCTGGATCTGTGAGGGAACCACCTGCCAGGAACGCCCCACGCCATGCCGCCTCCGCCTCACTGATCGTGCCGGAGATAACCTGGGGCGACAACCCCCGGATGAGATGCCCCGACCTGGTCACCAACCCGGCCCTGCGGGCCACCTCATCGGCGTTGTGCACGATGCGGACCAGATACTTCGGGTTTTTCCGTGCGCCACCGGGAGTGACCGTGTGCACCTGCACATCGGTGTCATACAGCTGGCTGATGAACTCCTGGAGCCGTCGGGCAACCGCCATGCTATCGAGGTTGACCTCTATGACCAGCCGTCCTGCGATCGCCTGCATCTCACCGGCGAAACGCAGCAGGGCGGAGACCTCCGCTGCCTTCGCACTCTGACGGGTCACCGAGACCCTTGCCAATTCATCCTTGATGTCAGTTGTCAGTGACAAAGTCAACCTTCCTTGAACCGCTACAGAGGGCGATACGTGCCACCCTCCCCCACGGTTGAAAAATTCCTGACCCTTCAGCCTAGTGGACTGGGCCGGGGCCTACCTGCGCGCCGTGATCTCCGCATACCGTTTCATCAGTGCATCACACAGTTTGGAGGGATCGTGGACACTGGTGAACCGCCCACGGCCATCCTCGGCGCGGACATCCTGGAAACTGACCTCCGCTCCGAGGGTTTTCGCTGTCCTGGCGATGTGGTCGCGTTCGGAGGTCAGGGTGACCGTGCCGGAATCAACGATGACATGGTCGACTTTGAGGTTGGTGGCATGCTGCCGCAGAACATGGATGTGGCGCTCGGCAGAGAAACCGTTGGTTTCGCCCGGCTCGGCGGTCAGGTTCAAGACTAGAATCTTGACCGCATCAGTCTGGTCGAGGGCCTCGACCACGTCGGGCACAAGGATATGGGGAATCACGGAGGAGAACCAGGAACCCGGTCCGAGAGTCACCAGATCCGCATCCAGGATGGCCTGCACCGCCTCGGGGTTGGCTTCAGGACGCTCGGGGATCAAACGGACCCGGCGTACCTGCCCGGGGGTTGCCGCCACTGCAACCTGGCCGCGGACCTGTCGGATCAGACGCGGATCCTGATCCAGACCCGAGACCTCAGCCTCGAGATCCAGTGGTTCCACACAGACCGGGAGAACCCGTCCCCGGGAACCCGCCAGCTCAGCGACCTTGTCCAGCGCGAGTTGTGAGGTGCCGAAAATATCGGTCAGCGCAACAATGAGCAGGTTGCCCAGGGCATGGCCCGCCAGGGCACCATGTCCCCCGAAGCGGTGCTGGAGGAGGCCCTCCCACAGCATCCCGTCCTCGTCATCAGTGGTCAGTGCAGCCAGTGCCATCCTCAGATCCCCCGGTGGGATCTGCCCCAGCTCGTGTCGGATTCGTCCCGAGGACCCACCGTCATCCGCCACCGTCACCACCGCATTGATCCTCTCCGGACCACAGTTGCGTACCGCCCGCAGCGTCTGGAAGAGCCCGTGACCACCCCCGAGACTAGTGATGGTATGCGGGTGGTCCGCAGTGCAGGCGGGGGTCGGGGCGAGATCGTCGGAAGTCAAGAGGGAAGCCATTTCAGAGGTGGGGTTGGGAATGCCGGACAGAAAGGTCATGAGGGTGCCTGCACCGCCTAGTTACGATTGATGTCGCGGTGCACCACGGACACATCCAGGTCTGGGCGCTCGCCCAGACGGCGGGCCAGTTCCTCGGATACTGCCACCGAACGGTGGTGGCCACCGGTGCAGCCGATGCCCACGGTGATGAAGTTCTTCCCCTCATGGCGGTAACCGGGCAGCATGTCGTCGAGCATGGCGATGAAGTTGTCGAGGAATTCCCCCGCCCCCTTCTGGCTGAGCACATAGTCGGAAACCGGCTTGTCCACACCCCGGAAGGGCCGCAGCTCGGGAACCCAGAACGGGTTGGGGAGGAAACGCGCGTCGATGATGAAATCGGCATCACGTGGGGAACCGTGTTTGAAGCCGAAGGACTCAATGGTGACATGCTGGACACGCTTGGCGATCGTGCGGAAGGACGATTCAATGGCACGACGCAGGTCATGGACGGACAACTCTGAGGTGTCGATGACCACATCG
This sequence comes from Corynebacterium efficiens YS-314, assembly GCF_000011305.1. Lineage (NCBI taxonomy): Bacteria > Bacillati > Actinomycetota > Actinomycetes > Mycobacteriales > Corynebacteriaceae > Corynebacterium > Corynebacterium efficiens. The sequence continues at coordinate 1,801,588 of NC_004369.1, forward strand.
GCCTCCTCCTTGAGATCCGAGAGCATCTGCCGTTCGCGCTCGATACCGACCTGGAGGGTCTGACTGCCCTGGAGGGGATGGGTGCGTCGCACATTGTCGAAGCGGCGGATGAGCTCATCATCGCGGGCATCCAGGAACAGTACCGTGGGGGCCAGGTTCTTCTCCTCCAGCTCGGTGATGGTTTCACGCAGACCACCCCGGAACTCCCGGGAACGCACATCACAGACCACGGCGACCTTATCCACCGGGGAGTCCTCGCGGGCACACATCTCCACCAGGGGCAGGATCATCTGAGGTGGCAGGTTGTGGGTGACAAACCACCCCAGGTCCTCCAGAACCCGGGCCGCGGTGCTGAGACCCGCGCCGGACATCCCCGTGATGATAACCGGGGTGAAGGTGGTTTCAGGGGCGGAGGGAGACGAAGCAGGGGACGTGACCGGGGTCGCAGTTTCAGGCACCGTTGAGCCAGGGGTTTGGTTCATGTCCTACATACTAGTCAGGCCATGGTCAGCCACACATCATTCCGGCGGGTGCAGTGCCTCGAAGACACTCTGTGCCAGTTTGGGCCCGAAACCCCTCACCCCGGCAATGTCCCCAACGGTGGCCTCCCTCAACCGTGCCACCGAACCGAAGTGCTTCACCAGTTCGGTGCGACGCGCCTGGCCGAGACCCCTGATGTCATCGAGTTCTGAGACCCGCATCCGTTTGGATCGCTGCTGGCGGTGGTAGGTGATGGCGAAGCGGTGTGCCTCGTCGCGGACCTGCTGGAGCAGGAACAGCGCTGGGGAGTTACGTGGCAGGATCACCGGATCGGGATCACCGGGCAGCCAGATCTCCTCCAGCCGCTTGGCCAGACCCACCAGGGTGACATCGACGATGCCCAACTCATCGAAGACCTCCTGGGCAGCCGCGACCTGGGGTGCACCACCATCGACGATGAACAACTGTGGCGGGTAGGCGAACCGCCTGTTGTCCGTGGACATCTCCTCGACCTTCTCATCGGAGAAGGTGGCGTCGTCGAGTTCCTCCGGAACGGCGAGCTTGTCGCGGTGATGCCGCAGGAAACGTCGCCGGGTCACCTCGGCGATGGATGCGACATCATTGGAATGTCCATCACCGGCTGCCTCCTTGATGCGGTAGCGGCGGTAATCGGACTTGCGGGGCAACCCATCCTCGAAGACCACAAGGGAGGCCACCACATCTGTGCCCTGGATATGGGAGATGTCGGTGCATTCGATACGCAGGGGGGCCTGTTCCATATCCAGGGCCTCCTGGATATCCTGCAGTGCCGCCGAGCGGGCGGTGAGGTCCCCCACCCGCTTGATCTTGTGCTGTTTGAGCTGTTCCCGGGCGTTCTTCTCCACCGTTTCCATGAGGGAACGCTTGTCCCCGCGCTGGGGAACCCGCAGATCCACACCAGCGCCACGGAGCTCCTCGAGTACTTTGCGGGTTTCCTGCGCCTCGTGGGGCTCCACCTGGACCAGGATCTCGCGCGGGACCACGGCCGGGGTGGCCTCGCGGTACTGGTCCACTCCCCTGCGCTCAATGTGTTCGGCATCCTCGGCGGCCTCGGATTCCGCACGCTCCACGGCATCACCATAGAACTGCACGAGGAAGTGCTGCATGAGGTGTGGCAGTGCGGGATCCGGTCCCTCAGCATCGGAGTCGTCGGGGAGGTCCCAGTCACCGGTCTTCTCCACGACCCAGCCACGCTGGCCACGGATGCGTCCGCCGCGGACATGGAAGATCTGCACGGCGGCCTCCAGTTCATCGGTGGCGAAGGCGATGATGTCGGCATCGGTTCCGTCACCGAGGACCACGGCCTGCTTCTCCATCACCTTGTTGATGGCGCCGAGATCATCGCGCAGACGAGCTGCCCGTTCGAAGTCGAGCTCCTCCGAGGCTGCCATCATCTCGGCGGTGAGTTCGCGGGTCACCTTGTCGGTGTGCCCCGACATGAAGGAACAGAAACCCTCGACGATCTCCCGGTGTTCCTCCTCGCTCACCCTGCCCACACAGGGCGCGGCGCACTTATCGATATATCCCAGCAGACACGGCCTGCCCAGGTTCTCGTGACGGTTGAACACACCCTTGGAGCAGGTGCGCATGGGAAAAACCCGGATGAGCAGATCGAGGGTTTCACGCACCGCCCAGGCATGGGAGTACGGCCCGTAGTAGCGCACCCCCTTACGGCGGGGACCGCGGTAGAAGAAGGCCCGTGGGAACCGCTCGCCGGTGGACACCGCCAGCATGGGATAGGACTTGTCATCGCGGTACTTGACGTTGAACCGGGGATCGAAACGTTTGATCCAGGTGTATTCGAGCTGGAGTGCCTCCACCTCGCTGCCGACCACGGTCCACTCCACCGAGGATGCGGCGAAGACCATCTGCCGTGTGCGGGGATGCAGTTGGGTGACATCCTGGAAATAATTGGACAGGCGGGCGCGGAGGTTTTTCGCCTTGCCCACGTAGATGACACGGCGGGCATCATCGCGGAATTTATAAACGCCCGGCTCCGTGGGAATGGTCCCGGGCGCCGGGCGGTAGGTGGTCGGGTCGGCCATGGGTGACGCTAGTCCTCCGGCATGTACTTGTTCTCGAGTTCACGGAATTCAGCCACGGCACGCACGACCGACTCACCATCGCGGGCCTGGAACGCCCACATGGGGACGAACTCGAAATCCGGGAGCTCCAGGCGTGCCACGCGGGCACCCTTCGGGAAGGACATGCCGTAGATGACAGCCCAGGGGTAGAAACGGGTGCCGATGAAGTTGCGGACCTCAACACCGTCCTCATTGGCGCGGACCCGGGCACGGGTGAAACCGATGTAGGCCAGGACGGACAGCAGTACACCGACACCGGGGAAGGCCAGGGTGTCAATGAAGGAGACGGCGGCACCGGTGAAATCGACATCCACCACGGCACCCATGAAGATGTGGACCGCCATAACCACCACGACGATGATCCAGGCCAGCTGTTTCATCGTCTTCGAGGTGACCACCAGACGCCACGGTTTATCGGTGGTGGTTCCCGCGTAGGCTGCGGTGTAGAGCTGCAGCTCCTCATCGCTGAGCCGTGTCGTCTGCCCACTGCCGGCCTGAGGGGTGGTCCCATCCACGTTGTTTCGATCCTCCGTTGCGCCGTCAGGAGCGTTGGTCGTCACTGTTTCACAAATCCTTCATTTCAGTTCCTGCGTGGGGTTTCTGGAAGACAGTCTACCCCCTGTCGGCACGAATCCGGGAAAGCACCAGCGCGGTATCGAGCGCGGCCACCATGGCCTCGGCGCCCTTGTCCTCCACAGAGCCCTCCGCACCGGAACGTTCGATCGCCTGCTCCTCGGTGTTGGTGGTCAGCACACCATTGCCGATCGGGGTGGAGGTGTCGAGCGCGATACGGGTCAGGCCTTCAGTCACCGAGTCGCATACGTAGTCGAAGTGGGGGGTGCCACCGCGGATGACGCATCCCAGGGCCACCACCGCATCGTGGGTGCGGGCGAGTTCCTGGACCACCACGGGCAGTTCCAGGGCACCGACCACACGGTATTCACTGACCTCTGCCCCGGCGGCGCGTCCCGCGGTGACGGCGTGGTCATGCAGGCGGTCGCAGATCTCCGCGTTCCACCGGGCGGTCACCACGGCGACACGGAGTCCCGTGGCATCGGGCAGGGTGATCTCGGGCAGTCCTTCTTTGGCCATACTGAGCTCCTAGGTCGTCTTGTCGGTGTTACCGTGGGCCGCGTCCCATTCATCGATCGCGGGCAGGATGTGCCCCATGCGGTCGCGTTTGGTGCGCAGGTAACGGATATTGTCCTCATGCACCTGAACAGGGATGGGGGTCCGGCCGGCGATGGAGATGCCGTGGCCCTCCAGTCCCATGCGCTTGGTGGGGTTGTTGCTCATCAGGTTGATGGAGCGCACACCCAGGTCGTAGAGGATCTGCGCCCCGGTGCCGAATTCCCGGGCATCCGCCGGCAGTCCGAGGGAAAGGTTGGCATCGACGGTGTCGGCACCCTCATCCTGAAGCTGGTAGGCGCGCAGCTTGGCCAGCAGGCCGATGCCGCGGCCCTCATGTCCGCGCATGTAGACCACCACGCCGCGACCTGCCTCATGGATCATGCGCAGGGATTCGTTGAGCTGCTGCCCGCAGTCACAGCGGCGGGAGCCGAAGACATCACCGGTGAGGCATTCGGAATGGACCCGGACCAGGACGTTCTCCCCACCATCGGAGGATGGGTCACCCTCGACGATGGCCATGAGTTCGGTGCCATCCACCTTGGAGCGGTAACCCACCGCGGTGAACTCCCCGATCTCGGTGGGGAGTTTCGTCTCCACGACACGCTCGACGAGGATCTCGTTCTGGCGTCGCCAGGCGATGAGCTGCTCAATGGAGATCAGCTTGAGACCGTGGGTGTCACAGAACCGGCGCAGCTCCGGGAGCCGGGCCATGCCGGTGGGGTCCTCCTCACTGACCACCTCACAGATCACACCGGCGGGGCGCAGACCGGCGGCCCGTGCCAGGTCCACCGCGGCCTCGGTGTGCCCGGCGCGCACGAGGACACCGCCCTCGCGGGCGCGCAGGGGCACCACGTGTCCGGGCCGGGTGAAGTCGGTGCGGTCGGAGTTGGGGTCGGCGAGCAGCCGGATGGTGTGCGCACGGTCGGTTGCGGAGATACCGGTGGATCCGGTGTTGGCGTCCACGGTCACGGTGTAGGCGGTGCCGCGGGCATCCTGGTTGTGCGCGGTCATCGGCGGCAGGTCCAGGCGGTCCGCGTCCTCTGAGGTCATCGGCGTGCAGATATAACCGGAGGAGTAACGGACCATGAAGGCCACCAGCTCCGGGGTGGCGAGTTCGGCGGCGAAGATGATATCGCCTTCGTTCTCCCGGTTCTCATCATCGACAACAACCACCGCCCGGCCGGCGGCGATCTCGGCGATGGCTTCCTCCACTGTGTCCAGCTGGATGTTCTGTGCGGCGTTCTCAGTCACGGCGTTCTCGGTCACAGTCATCAACCTTAGTTCTCCCCTGTGGTGACAGATGCGCCAGGGCCTGTCATCATGCGTTCGACGTACTTGGCGATCACATCCACCTCGATGTTGACCACATCGCCTACCTGCAGGTGACCGTGGGTGGTCTCGCGCAGGGTGGTGGGGATGAGGGACACCTCGAACCAGTCCTCCCCCAGGGAGGACACGGTCAGGGAGGTGCCGTTGAGGGCGATGGATCCCTTCTCCACGACGTAGCGCGCCAGGTCGGCGGGCAGGGCGAAACGCAGCACATCCCAGTTCTCGGAACTCTCCCGGGACAGCAGCGTGGTGGTGCCGTCGACATGGCCCTGCATGATGTGCCCGCCGAGGCGGCCGTTGGCGGCCATGGCGCGTTCCAGGTTGACCGGGCTGCCCACGGTCAGCGAACCCAGCGAACTGCGGTCGAGGGTTTCCTGCATGCAGTCGGCGGTGAAGTGTCCCTCCTCAAAGGTGGCGACAGTCAGGCACACACCGTTGACTGAGATGGAGTCCCCGAGGTTGACGTCCTCCAGCACCCGGGTGGCGGCGATGGTGAGCCGGACGGAGTCGCCCAGGTTCTCCACGCCGGAGACGGAGCCGAGCTCCTCAACAATGCCAGTGAACATCTAGTGGTCCTTTCGAGTCATGTCAATCAGCACATCATCGCCGAGGCGGTGCACGGCGGTGGTGGTAAAACGTGTGATGTCGGAGATGGTGGTCCCGCCATCCCAGCTGAGCACGGATCGGCCCGCACCCAGGATCGCGGGGGCCACATAGGCCCGGATCGCATCGATGAGGCCCGCGCGCAGCATAGCGCCGGCCAGGGTGGGTCCGCCCTCCAGAAGGACATCCCGGCATCCTGATTCCCACAGCGCTGCCAGGGCCTCGTCTATTCCGGGGTACTGCTCGAACCCCAGGCGGTCCAGGTTGGATCCGGCGGGAACGGGTCGCCGTCCGATGACCACGCGACGTGGCTGGTGGTCATACAACCCGGCTGGTCCCCGGGCGGTCAGGGAGGGGTTGTCGGTCAGCGCGGTGCCGGTGCCGACGATGATGGCGTCGCGCCGGGTACGGTCGGCGTGCACATGGGCCCGGGCGGTCTCACCGGTGATCCACTGGCTGGTGCCGTCGGTGGCGGCGGCGAAACCGTCGAGGGTGCCGGCGAATTTGAGGGTGATGTGTGGTCGGCCGAGCTTCGTGGCCCGCAGCCACGGGCTGAGCGTGGGAACGGGGAGACCCAGAAGATGCGTGTCGACGCCCGCCTGCCTCAGGTGGTCGGCCCCTCCGGCGGCCTGCGGGAAGGGATCGGGGTTGGCGTAGAAGACCCTGGCTATCCCGGCGTCGATAAGCGCCTGCGAGCAGGGGCCGGTGCGCCCGGTGTGGTTGCACGGTTCGAGGGTGACCACCGCGGTGCCGCCCCGGGCACGCGGGCCCGCGGCGGCCAGCGCCATGACCTCGGCGTGGGCTCCACCGGGTGGTTGCGTGGCACCGATGCCGGCGAGCTCACCGTCGGCATCCAGGATGACGGCACCGACCGGCGGGTTCGGGCTGGTGGTACCGACGACCTCCTCGGATGCCTCGATGGCCAGCTGGAGGGCCTCCTCGGGACTCATGTGGTCTACTTCGAGGCCAGTGCGCGGAGTTCCTGCACAGCGGCGTTCGGCTCATCGGCGCCGAATACCGCGGAACCGGCGACGTAGGCATCCACACCCGCCTCGGCGGCCTGTTCGATGGTCGTGGCGGAGATGCCACCGTCGATCTCGATGATGATGTCCAGTCCGCGCTCGTCGATGACGCGGCGCAGGGTGCGGACCTTGTCCAGCTGATCCGGCATGAAGCTCTGGCCACCGAAGCCGGGTTCCACGCTCATGACGATGACCTCGTCGAAGTGCTCGAGGTCATCCAGGTAGTCCTCGATCGGGGTGCCCGGACGCAGGGAGAACCCGGCGCGCACGCCCTTGGAACGGATGTGCTGGGCCAGTTCCACGTGCTTGTCGGTGGCCTCGACGTGGAAAATGACACACGCCGCGCCGGCGTCGATGTAGTGATCGACCCACTTCTCGGGGTTCTCGATCATGAGGTGGACATCCAGGGGTTTGTCCGTGACACGGTGAACGGCCCTGGTCACGTCATAACCGAAACTTAAGTTGGGGACGAAGTGGCCGTCCATGATGTCGACGTGGATCCAGTCGGCGTCGGGAACCGCTGCGATCTCCTCGCCGAGGCGGGCGTAATCGGCGGCCAGGATGGATGGGGCGATGATGGGTTTGCGCTGTTGAGCCATACCTTCAGATCATAGCCCCACCGCTTCACCGCTTCCGCAGGATGGCCACGAACATGGCGTCCGTGCCGTGGCGGTGTGGCCACATCTGCACGGATTTCCCCTCACCGGTGTTGTCCATGCCGGGCATGAACGCGGCGGCGTCCAGTTCCTCGATGGGCAGGGCGGCCAGGGCACGGTCCACCACCTCTCGGGTCTCCCGCAGGTCCGGGGAGCAGGTGGAGTAGACCACGACACCGCCGGGACGTACCCGGTTGATGGCGGATTCCAGCAGTTCGTACTGCAGGGTGTTCAGGGGTGCGATATCGGATTCCTGCTTGCGCCAGCGGGCCTCCGGGCGACGACGCAGGGCACCGAGTCCGGAACAGGGGGCATCCACCAGCGCGCGGTCATAACCGTCGTCGAGGTTGATGGTGCGGCCGTCGCCGACATGCACCTTCACGGGCAGACCACTCACGGAGCGTTCCACCAGTTTCGCCCGGTGGTCGGAGACCTCGACGGCGTCCACGCGGGCACCGTCCATGCGTGCCAGCGCACCCACCAGGGCGGCCTTGCCACCCGGTCCGGCACATAAGTCAAGCCAACGCCCATGATCTTCGCCCTCCACCGGGGCCTCCACCAGAGCGCGGGCGATGAGCTGGGACCCCTCGTCCTGCACGGCCGCCAGACCCTGCTGCACGGGGTCGATGTCTCCCGGATCCCCACCCTCGAGGTAGACGGCATACGGGGAGTACCTCCCCTCCTCACCGCCGGTGATCAGGGCGAGTTCCTCCGCGCTGATCTCGCCGGGGCGTGCCACCAGGTGGACCACGGGGCGCTCGGAGTCGGCGGCCAGGGCATCCTCCAGTTCCTCGGCCGGCAGCAGACGGGAGAAGCTCTGCGCAATCCACTCCGGGTGGGCGGTGCGGAACGCCACGCGCGCGATCTCACCCTCCGGTTCGAGCTTGTCCAACCACTGCTCCGCCGGGGTGCGCGTGATGGTGCGCATGACCGCATTGGCGAATCCGGTGGCGTTGAATTTCTTGAGCCCACCGACCATCTTCACGGTGGTATCCACGGCTGCGTGATCCTCCACGCGGGTGAACAGCACCTGATAGGCGCCGATGCGCAGCACATCGAGCACCTCCGGGTCGATGTCCTTCACCGGCCGGTTGGCCGCCGAGGAGATCACGGCATCCAGCAGCCCCAGATTGCGCAGGGTGCCGTAGGTGATCTCGGTGGCGAACCCGGCGTCCCGGGTGTCCAGCTTCTGCTTGGTCAGCAGACGGGGCAGCACCAGGTTGGCGTAGGCATCGCCGGTGCGCACCCGGTCGAGCACCTCGTAGGCGATCTCCCGGGGCTTGTCGACGCCCAGTGCCCGCACCTCCCGGACCTCTGCACGGGGGTTGCGGCCGGATCTGGATCCGGCCTTCTTCTGCTGCTGGCCCCTGGACACACTCTTCGGTGTGCTCTTGGCTTTGGGCGTACGGGAGCGGAAGCCCCCGGATTTCTCCAGGCTCATTCGAAACTCGCTTCCTGATCGAGATGGACACCACGGGCCCAGTCTGCTGCATTCATCATCTTCTTCCCCGGGGGCTGGATCTGCCCCAGGGCCACCGGGGTGCTCCCGGTTCCCACATACACCGCGTCCCTGGTCGCGTGGAGCGCGCCGGGGTTAAGCGTTGGTACGTCCGGGAGGTCGGTCACGGTGACGAGGGGGCCGACCTTGAGGCGGGCGTCGTCAAGCATCGTCCAGGCGCCCGGCCCCGGGGTGTGGGCGCGGATGTGGCGGTCGATCACCTCGGCGGGGACGGTCCAGTCGATGCGGGCGTCCACCGTGGTGATCTTGGGCGCGTAGGTCGCCTCACCGGTCTGCTCACGGGGGCTGATCGTGCCCGCCTCCAGGCCGGTCATGGTGTCGACCAGCAGGTCAGCGCCGGCGTACGCCAGGCGGGTGAGCAGGTCATCGGCAGTATCGGTGGGCTGGATCGTCTCCTCGAGCGTGGACAGGATCACGCCGGTGTCCAGGCCCTCGTCGATGCGGAAACAGGTGGCTCCGGTGAGCTGGTCACCTGCACGGATCGCAGCCTGGACTGGTGCGGCCCCACGCCAGGCAGGCAGCAGGGAGAAGTGGAGATTCACCCAGCCGTGCGGGGCGACATCGAGGAGATCCCGGGTGATGAGCTGGCCGAAGGCGACCACCGGGAGGCAGTCGGGCTGCAACTCCGCGAGGCGCTGCCGGACCAGCCGGCCATCCCCGGTATCCGCCTTGAGGCTGGTGGGCTTGATCACCTCAATACCGTGGGCCTGTGCCAACTCGGCGACCGCCGAGGGGTGCAGTGTGCGACCGCGGCCGCGGCGGGCATCCGGCTGGGTGAGAACGGCGACCACCTCATGCTCGGAATCAATCAGTTTCTGGAGCGCGACAACCGCCGGTTCCGGGGTGCCTGCGAACACTAGACGCATGGTGGGAGTCCTTTACTTGTTGAACCAGTCGGAGGCACGGATGACACCCATCGCGGCCTTGCGTTCGGCCGGGTCGAGGCGCTTGAGGAAGAGCACCCCGTCGAGGTGATCGGTCTCATGCTGGATGCAGCGCGACAGCAGGCCGGAGGCCACCAGACCGATGGGATTGCCGTCCCTGTCCTGCCCGGACAGCTTGACGGTTTCATACCGGGTGGTCTCAGCCGAGACATCCGGGATGGACAGACATCCCTCCTTGCCGGTCTGGGTCTCCTCCCCGATCGGCTCCCACACCGGGTTGACCACATGACCGCGCAGGCCACCATCCACATGACTGCAGTCGAAGACGAAGACGCGGCGCAGCACGCCGACCTGGTTGGCGGCCAGGCCAACGCCGCCGGCATCCTCCATGGTATCGAACATGTCGTCGATGAGTGTGGCCAGGGACTCGTCAAAGTCAACGACCTCGTCTGCCCTGCTGGTCAATACCGGATCGCCGAAGATTCTGACGTCACGAACGGTCATGGTTGAGATGGTTCTCCTTATAAGAGGTGGGGTGCGGGATTCGCCCGGGCCACTGTCGCAGGGATCACCGGGAGATGTTCCACCATCCTATCGCCCGGACCGGACACTTCCCCACCCCGCCCGGTGGGAGTTGAGGGTGCGGCTGCCTGGCAAGGTGAGAGTTTTCGAAATCATGTTCGAATAGTGTTCGAATAAGGGGCTCGGCGTCCCGACCGTGACCTAGGGTGGAATAGAACAAATGATCTAACATGGTCACCGCAGGGGGTACCACCATGACCACCGTCACCACCGACACGACACCGTACTACTACACCGTCAACAACCCCACCGACCCCATGGCCGTCCACATGACCACCATCCGCCAGACGGACTACCTGGCCTGGGAACAGATCCTCCCCGATGAGGACGCCGACTTCGAACACACCGTGGCCACACTGTCCATCTCCACCGGCCTGACCCGCAACCGCGTCACCCAGATCATCCTGGCCCTCTACCAACTCCGGGACCTACCCGGCCTCCATGCCCTCCAGCATGACCTGTTCCACCTCGACACCCAACGCCTGATTGCCATCTGCAACGCCCTGTTCGGTCTCAACCCCGACCACCTGGCCACAGTCGATGACCATCTCACCGACTACCTCACCCCGACCACACCCAATCAGGTCCTGCCCTCCGCCCGGGCCATCTCCAACAAGATCGCGGCCATCCGGGACATGCTCGATGATCCCCGGGCGACCAACACCACCCCGGGCACCAAGGAGGTCCACATCTCGCCCAACCCCGATGGCACCACCGATCTCCAGGCCACCCTCGACCCGGTTGATGCCACACTCATCGACGACGCCATCCGTAACCACGCCAACGCCACCGGGAAGACCGCCGCCGAGGCCCTCGTGGACCTCATCCTCGGCAAGGCCACCGTCACGGTGGATCTGCATCTCTACACCGCCTCCGATCTCGCCGATGCCCCGGTGTGGGCCGGTGGGATCGGCTGGCTTGATTCCTGCACCGGGGAGAAATGGACCGCCCGGGCCACCCGGACCCATGACATGGACAAAGCCAGGGATAAACACCTCAACGGTCATGATCCGTGTCATGCCCTCAAGGCTGCGGTGAAGGGACGCGACGGAACCTGCCGGTTCCCGGGATGCACCGCCAAGGCGATCAACTGCGACTGCGATCACCGCGTCAACCACGAGGATGGCGGTGGTACCTGCGTGCACAACCTGTGCAGCCTGTGCCGACACCACCACAACGACAAGACCAACGGCCGGATCACCTACTTCATGGACCCGATCACCGGGATCGTCATCTGGCTCCTTGCTGATGGCACCTGGGCGGTGACCGTCCCGGAGGGGCCATTGACACCGACGGGGGCGAGATGGGCGCAGACGGTCTCACAGTACCGCACCAAACACCGTCAGCGCTGGGCGGCGGCTGCGAAAGCGGAAGCCACCGAAGAGACGACCCAGACGACAGGAGGCCAGGATGATGAACCACCGTTCTAGTCCCCAGGCTGGACAAGAGCATTACCCGATGTGGATCGGGTCCATCTGCACACGCAGCGGCAGGTCATTCTTGCGGGCCGCCCGCGCCACCTGTGCCGAGCGCAGTGCCCTGCCCAGTTCGGAGCGTGGCCCCAGCGGGGTCCGGATGAGCATGCGCTGCGGGGGCCCGAAACGCGCCTCATCATATTCACCGGGTAGCGTGACCCCCGGGGGAAGATCCACCGGCCCGAGCACCTCGGCATGGGCGGGCAGTTCCACCAGTTCCACGAAACTGTCGAGCGCCGCGGCGGCACCGTCGATGGCCGCCATGTGGACAGCTGGCGGGAACCTGACCTCCCGGCGCGAGGCGAGCTCGGAGGCGGCTGCCCCCACCATGTCCCACCGGATCAGGGACTGCACCACCGCGAGGGAGGGATCCGCCACCACCACGACATGACCGCCGTGGATATGGGAATGCACCAGTGTGGCCGCCGCCGCCCACTTCTGCAGGGTGTCCTCCGTCGCGCGGAGATCCTGCCTGCCCATCAGGGCCCAGGTGTCCAGCAGCAGGCAGGCACCATAGGCCCCACGGGAAGTGTCCCCGCTGTAGCAGTCCACACCCGTGTGCACCGCCGGTTCCGCACCGGGTGTGGACACCACGATGCAGGCCCGGTAGTCGATGTGGTCGACCACGCGGTTTCCACCCGAGGTGATGATACGGGTGGAGGGGAAGGCACGCCCGAGTTCCTCCGCGGTACGTTCCGCACCCAACACCACCGCACGCAGCTTCGGTGACCCACACGCCTGGCAACGGAAACGGGTGTCGGGGCGACCACACCAGCGGCAGGTGGGCACAGCGGCCTGGTGCTGATCCGACTGGGGCAGGCCGACGGGGCCGTTACAGTGGCGGCACCGCGCGGGGGTCCGGCAGTTCCCGCAGGCCAGGGTGGGCACATAACCCTTGCGGGGAACCTGGATGAGGACCGGTTCATTGCGGCTGAGGGTATCCCGGACGGCCCGGAACGCCAGGCCCGGGAGACGGGCGGAACGGGCCAACGGATCACGTTCGAGTTCGAAATCGGAGTCGCCGACGGCCTGGATCCGGGGCATGCGGGTGCGGATGGTCTCCCGCGGTGCGACCAGGTCATGTGCCCACCCGGCTTCCACCAGCAGCTGGGTTTCCGCGGTGCGGGTGTGCCCACCGATGATCAGCGAACTCCCCTCCAGCGCGGAACGGGTGGTTAAAACCTCACGGGCGTGGACATACGGGGCGCGCGGATCCACCAGGTTGTCATCACCATCGCCCAGGATCACCGTGAGTTTGAGATCCGCGACCGGGGCGAACGCGGCGCTACGTGTTCCGACCACGAGACGGCCCTGCCCGCTGAGCACCGACAGGAACCGGCGGTACCGGGCCTGTGGCCCGAGCCCCGAGTTGAGCACCGTCACCTGTTTCGCGGCGACGAGGGCGCGCAGTGCCGCCTCAAGCTTGTCGACGTCCCGCTGATCCGGCACCACGATCAGGGCACCGCCACCGTCCTTGACCACCTTGACCGCCAGTGAGGCCACCGCAAGAGCCCAGTCATCACCGGGGGCGATCTGCCAGGCCGCGCGGGCCGTGGTCCCGGCGAGCACGGCGTCGACGAAGGACTGCCCGTACTGATAGGCGGACCAGGAGGACAGATCGGGTTCCGTCACCGCACCCAGGTCATGCCAGGGGGTGGAGATGTCTGAGTCCTCAGCGCCGGCGTGGCGGGTGGGGATGGCGGAGCGGATGAGATCGGACCGGACCCCACCGTATCTGTCGGTGAGGGATTCGATGAGGCGGGCGGTCTGTTCCGGGTAGACCACCACCGGTGAGATCACCCGGTCGAGCCAGGCCAGTTCGCCTGCGTGATCGGTATGACCGGTGCGGTCGATGAGGATGGCGTCGACAAGCCTGCCGCCGAAGCGGATGCGCACCCGCACGCCGGGTCGGGCGTCCTCATGCTGGTCGGCGGAGATCCGGTAGTCGAACAGCCGGTCCAGGTGTGGCAGGCCCAGAAGAGGCAGAACCCGCGCCACCGGTACTTCTGGAGCGGGGACGCGGGGATTGGCCATGGTTCGAAGATACTATAGTGGCCTCTACTTCAGGCCGAGCGCCTCACGGAGTCGACCGGTGCGGTTGGTGGCCTCCCAGGGCAGATCCAGGTCGGTGCGACCGAAGTGACCATAGGCCGCGGTCTGGGCATAGATCGGACGCAGCAGGTCCAGTTCACGGATGATGGCAGCCGGGCGCAGATCGAACACCTGGCTGACCGCTGCCTGGATCTGCTCATCGGTCAGACCCTCCCGGGCGGTGTCGAAGGTCTCCACGTACAGCCCCACCGGCTTGGCGCGGCCGATGGCGTAGGCGACCTGGACCTCCGCCCGGTCGGCGAGGCCTGCAGCCACGATGTTCTTGGCCACCCAGCGCATGGCGTAGGCGGCGGAACGGTCCACCTTTGAGGGGTCCTTGCCGGAGAAGGCTCCACCACCGTGGCGGGCCATGCCGCCATAGGTGTCCACGATGATCTTGCGGCCGGTCAGACCGGCATCACCCATGGGGCCGCCCAGGATGAAGGACCCCGACGGGTTGATTAGAACGGTGATCTCCCCGGTGGCCAGGTGCTCGAGACCGGCGTCCCGGATCACCCAGTCGATGACGTGTTCACGCAGCTGTACCTCCAGCCAGGCGCTGTCGACCTCCGGATCGTGCTGGGTGGAGATGACCACGGTGTCCAGGTGGGAGGGGTTGTCATCGGCATCGTAGGCGAAGGTGACCTGGGTCTTGCCGTCGGGACGCAGGTGCGGGACGATGCCCTCCTTGCGGACCTGGGTCAACCGGCGTGCCAGACGGTGTGCCACGGCGATCGGCAGGGGCATGAACTCCGGGGTCTCATTGGTGGCATAACCGAACATCAGGCCCTGGTCACCCGCACCGGCGCGGTCATCCTCCTCGAAGTGGCCGTCGCCCCGGGCCTCCTGGGAGGTGTCCACGCCATCGGCGATCTCCTGGGACTGCTCACCGATGGAGACGGAGACACCGCAGGTGCGGCCGTCGAAACCGACATCGGAGGAGGTGAAGCCGATCTCGATGAGTTTCCGGCGCACCAGCTGTGGGATCTCCACATAGCCACTGGTCCGGACCTCGCCCACCACATGGACGATACCGGTGGTGACCACGGTCTCGACGGCGACACGGGACAGGGGGTCCGCGGTCAGCAGGGCATCGAGGATGGTGTCTGAGATCGCATCGCAGATCTTGTCCGGGTGTCCTTCCGTCACTGACTCACTGGTGAACAAACGAACTGCGGTTGGCTGGGACACTGAAACCCTTCTTTCAGGAGATGAACACTGTGGTTCGTGGAAATGCTCTCCCTAATGTAGACCAAGCTGTCTAATTTTTGCAATTGCAGTGGTCTGTTAGTTTCAGCGTTCCACTGCCACAGCGGCATCCAGGATGCGCGCGGCCACCTCCAACTTGGTGCCTTGGGGAACCTCGGTCACACCACCGTCCGCGGTCAGGATCCACCCCTCGTTCCGCGTCTGCCCGAAGACTTTCCCATGCCCGACCTCATTACACATCAGCAGGTCACAGCCCTTGCGCTCAAGTTTGGCGCGCGCGTAATCCAACGCACTGGTCTCTGCATCACCGGTCTCGGCGGCGAACCCGACGATCACGGGATCAGAGGCGAGCTCACCTTCTTCCCTGCGACGGACCGTGGTTTTCAGAATGTCCAGGTTCTCCACCAGGTGCACGGTGGTCAACGCCCCCTCATCAGCGCCCTTCTTCAGTTTGGAATCAGCCTGGGTATCCGGGCGGAAATCCGCCACGGCGGCCGCCATGATGATGATGTCGGACTCCCCTGCCCGTTCCTGCACCTCAGTGAACATATCCCCGGTGGAGGTGACGTCCACGATCTCCGCCCCCGCCGGGGTCGGCAGTTCCACCGTATTGCCGGCGATGATGGTCACCCGTGCACCCCGCTGGGCAGCCACCTCCCCGAGCGCGTACCCCTGCCTGCCGGAGGAGCTGTTGCCGATATAGCGCACCGGGTCGATATGCTCCTGGGTGCCACCGGCGGTGATGAGAACCCGTTTACCCGCCAGATCCTGGTTGAAGGTGACCCCACCGGCGGCTGCATTCGCGATCTCCACGATCTGTTCCGGATCCGGCAGACGTCCCGGACCGGTGTCCTTTCCGGTCAAACGGCCATGGGCGGGTTCGATGACGGTGATATTCCGTTCCCGAAGGGTGGCAACATTGGCCACGGTGGCCGGGTTGAACCACATCTCCGTGTGCATGGCCGGGGCGAGAACCACCGGGCAGGTGGCCACCAGCACAGTGGCAGTCAACAGATCATCCGCACGGCCCATCGCGAGACGGGCCATCAGGTCAGCCGTGGCGGGGGCGATGACAATCAGATCGGCCTCCTGGCCGACACGGACGTGCTGCACCTGATCCACATCGTCGAACACCGTGGTGGAGACGGGATTACCAGACAATGCCTCGAAGGTCGCCCTACCGACGAAACTCAGGGCGGCCTCGGTGGGGACCACCCGGACATCATCCCCCGCCTCCTTGAAGGCGCGGATGATGTGACAGGCCTTGTAGGCTGCGATGCCACCGGCGACACCGACGACCACCCGGCGTGTCGACTCGGGGATTGACTGGACCTGTTCACTCACACGCTGCTGCGTCATGCCTGTTGTTTTCCTTCGGCTGGCTGGGGATTGGTTTTCTTCCCACACTCTAGCCGGAAGCATGATCCGGGCATGCTTAAAACACCCAGTGACCACCTCATCATGATGGTGGGCTGGGTGTTGAAAGTGTTGTGAAGTTATGGGCTCAAAGCGCCGGTGAGGGCTCTAGCCTTCCTCGTGGTCGAGGAGGCCGACATTGATCTCACGCAGAGCGATGGACAGTGGCTTCTCACCCGGCTGCGGGGTAACGAGGGGTCCGATGAACTCGAAGACACCTTCATCCGCCTGCTGGTAGTAGCTGTTGATCTGTCGTGCACGCTTGGCGGCGAAGATCACGAGGGCGTACTTTGAGGTGACCTTGTCCAGCAGTTCATCGATCGGAGGGGCGGTGATGCCCATTGGCGGATCGAAGACGGCCTTGGTGGCGTTGGTCTCGTTGCTCACGTTGGTCACTGACACCTTTTCAAAAGATTGTAGACAGTAGTGTAAGAGCGGGAAGGATGCTCAATCGGTAAAGCATACCCCACCGCTCTGTTTTTGGCTAAGTGCCGAGGAGAACAGCCTTGATGGCCGAGACGGCCGTATCCACATCATCATTGATGATGACGTGCTTGAACTCACTCTGTGCTGCCAATTCCTCGCGTGCGGTTTCCAGCCTGCGATTGATGACGTCCTGACTTTCAGTCCCCCGACCGGTCAACCTCTCAACCAGGACCTCCCAGGAGGGTGGTGCCAGGAAGATGGTTTCAGCCTCGGGTATCAGACGGGCGATATTGCGGGCCCCGACGAGGTCAACCTCGACGAGAACAGGGCGCCCCTCCTCACGAGCCTGTCGAACAGGCTCGGCGGGAGTGCCCGACCGCTGCAGACCGCCGTGGATATCCGCCCATTCGAGCATCTCCCCACGGTCGATCTTTTCCTGGAACTCCTGTGCGGTGACATAGAAATAATCTCTGCCATCCACCTCACCCGGACGGGGATCACGGGTGGTCATGGACACACTGAAGTACAGGTTGGGAACGTCACTACGGAGGCGATCCACCACAGTCGACTTTCCGACTGCCGAGGGGCCCGCCAGAATCACGAGCCTTCCGTGTGGTTTATCGCCGGACACCAGGAATTAGTCCTCGAATCCGAAACGCTCGAGGAGCGCACGACGCTGACGGTCACCGAGACCGCGGAGACGACGGGTCTGGGCGATACCCAGCTCATCCATGATCTCCTTGGCCTTGACCTTACCGACCTTCGGAAGAGCCTCGAGCAGTGCGGAGACCTTGGTCTTACCGATGATCTCATCGGTCTCTGCCTTGTCCAGGACCTCCTTGAGGTTGGTGTTGCCGCGCTTCAGGTTCTCCTTGAGCTCGGCGCGTGCCTTGCGTGCCTCGGCTGCCTTGGCAAGTGCCGCCTTGCGCTGCTCGTCGGTCAACTGTGGAAGGGCCACGGGGTTCCTCCGTTTTCGTATGTGATCTATGTACAGACGGATACTTTTTCATACCCGGGAATCGAAGATACACGAGTGAATACCACACGTGTCACCCTGCGATTTTGGATTAGTCTAGCACTACTTCAACAAACACAAAGGTGGCAAGGCCCTTGTTTGACAAACCTGCAGGTCACAGACTCTCAAACAAGGGCCCTGTCCCAGCCTATGACCTGGGGAAACCCGGAAACTCGGCGGCGGTTTCCGACACCGCGACCCGCAGATTTCCCACATCCGGCCCCTGCGCCAACACGGCCCGGGACACGTTCGGGAACGCCAGGTGGGCCATGTCCCCGGCGATGGTTCCCACGTCTTGCGCCGTGCCGCCCTGGGTCCCGACACCGGGCATGAGGATGGCTCCATTCAACCCGGACAGCGCCGGTGGATCGGTCAGGGTTGCCCCGACCACCACACCGATATTGCCGGCCCGGTGCTGCGCCAGGTGGGGTGCATTGAGCGCGGCAGCCTCATTGACGATCTGCTGGGAGATACTCACCCCAGAGGCATCGGTCTGATCCTGGAGCACACGTGCCTCCGGGTTCGAGGTGGCGGCGAGGACGAATACTCCCCTGCCGTGTTCCTCCGCCAGGTCGAAGACCGGCTGGAGTGAACCGAAACCGAGATACGGTGAGACCGTCACGGCATCACTGGACAGCGGTGAACCGGGATCCAGCCAGGCCGTGGCATAACCGGCCATGGTGGATCCGATATCCCCGCGCTTGGCGTCCGAGACCACCAGACACCCCCGTTCACGCAGGGTACCGATGGTCTCCTCCAGAACCGCAAACCCACGTGAACCGAAGCGCTCATAGAACGCCACCTGGGGTTTGACCAGTGCGACGGTGTCGGCGAACGCCTCCACACAGATGCGGGAGAACTCCGCCAGTCCCGTCGCATCGACCGGGAGCCCCCAGGCCCGCAGGAGGCTCTCATGGGGATCGATACCCACACATAGCCGGCCACGGGTGGACGCGGCGTCGAGGAGATTTTCTCCGAACGTCTGCGTCAAGACACTCAGGCCTTCACCGCGTGGTCGAGTTCCTGCAGCGCACGGACGGTGAGCTCACCGCGTCGCAGGGCCTCAATACCCTGCACCGCCGCAGTGACACCCTGCACGGTGGTCACCAGCGGGACACCGACGGTGACGGCGGAACCACGGATCTCGTAGCCGTCGTGGCGGGCACCCGCGGAACCGGCCGGGGTGTTGAGGATGAGGTCGACCTCGCCGTCGCGGATGCGGTCCACGATGGAGCGGCCCTCGACCCCCTCGCGCACGTCCGAGCTCTTGAGCACGACCTCACAGTCGATGCCGTTGCGACGGAGCATACCGGCGGTGCCCTCGGTGGCCAGGATGTTGAAGCCCATGGAATCCAGTCGCTGGATGGCCAGGATGACACTGCGCTTGTCGCGGTTGGCCACGGAGACGAACACGGTGCCCTCGGTGGGCAGGGTGCCAAAAGCCCCTGTCTCGGCCTTGGCGTAGGCTGCACCGAAGTTGTCGGCTAGACCCATGACCTCACCGGTGGACTTCATCTCCGGGGAGAGCAGGGTGTCCAGGCTACGGCCATCGGGGCGACGGAAACGGTTGAACGGCAGGACCGCCTCCTTCACTGCGATCGGTGCGTCGAGCGGCAGGGAGCCACCGTCGTACCCGGTCGGGATCATGCCCTCGGCGCGCAGGTCGGCGATGGTGGCACCCACGGCGATGCGGGATGCTGCCTTGGCCAGGTGGACGCCGGTGGCCTTGGAGACGAACGGCGCGGTGCGGGAGGCACGCGGGTTGGCCTCGATGACGTAGAGGATGTCATCCTTCAGGGCGTACTGCACGTTCATCAGGCCCTTCACGCCGATGCCCAGGGCGAGAGCCCGGGTGGACTGCCGGACCTTCTCGATGTCCTGGGCACCCAGGGTCATCGGAGGCAGTGCACAGGCGGAGTCACCGGAGTGCACGCCCGCCTCCTCGATGTGCTCCATGACACCGGCGAGGTAGACCTCCTCACCATCGCAGAGCGCGTCGACATCGATCTCGATGGCGTTGTCCAGGAAGCGGTCAACCAGCACCGGATGCTCGGTGGACAGCTCGGTGGCGCGCTGGATGTAGTCCTCGAGAGAGGCCTCGTCGTAGACGATCTCCATGCCTCGGCCGCCGAGCACGTAGGACGGGCGGACCAGGACCGGGTAACCGATCTCATTGGCCACGGCGCGGGCCTGCTCGAAGGAGTGCGCGGTGCCGAATGCCGGGGCCGGCAGCTGGGCGCGGCCCAGCAGGTCACCGAACTCACCACGGTCCTCGGCCATGTTGATGGCCTCCGGGGAGGTACCGATGATCGGGACACCGGCGGCCTTCAGTCGCTCCGCCAGGCCCAGCGGGGTCTGGCCACCGAGCTGGACGATGACACCGGCGACGGTGCCGGACTCGGACTCCGCGTGGTAGACCTCCATGACATCCTCGAAGGTCAGGGGCTCGAAGTAGAGACGGTCGGCGGTGTCGTAGTCGGTGGAGACGGTCTCCGGGTTGCAGTTGACCATGACGGTCTCATAACCCACGCGGGACAGTTCCAGGGCCGCGTGCACACAGGAGTAGTCGAATTCGATGCCCTGGCCGATGCGGTTCGGGCCGGAGCCCAGGATCAGGACCTTTTCGCGCTCGGTCTGCGGGGCGACCTCGGATTCCGCGGCCGGATCCAGCTCGTAGGCCGAGTAGTGGTACGGGGTCTTGGCCTCGAACTCGGCGGCGCAGGTGTCCACGGTCTTGAATACCGGGCGGATACCCAGGGAGTGACGCAGGCGGCGCACCCCGTCCTCACCGGCGAGTTCCGGACGCACAGCGGCGATCTGGAGGTCAGACAGGCCCATGAACTTGGCCTCACGCAGGAGTGCCTCGTCCAGGACGGGTGCGTCCTCCAGCTTCTCGCGGAAGTCCACGAGTGCCTTCAGCTCCGCCAGGAACCACGGGTCGATGGAGGAGGCGTCGTAAAGCTCCTCGATGGTGGCGCCGAGCCGCATGGCGAGCTCGACATCGTAGAGACGGCCCTCGGTCGGGCGGCGCAGATCCTCCAGGACGGCCTGGAGATCGGTGGCGCGCTCACCGGCGAAGTACTCATCCGGCTTGGTCCAGAAACCGAGTTGCTTGGTCTCCAGGGAGCGCAGGGCCTTGTTCAGGGCCGCGATGTAGTTACGGCCCAGGCTCATGACCTCACCGACGGACTTCATGGTGGTGGTCAGGGTGTCATCGGCGCCGGGGAACTTCTCGAAGGCAAAGCGTGGGGCCTTGACCACCACATAGTCGAGGGTCGGTTCGAAGGCCGCCGGGGTGACACCGGTGATGTCGTTGGTGACCTCATCCAGGGTGTAGCCGATGGCCAGCTTCGCGGCCAGCTTCGCGATCGGGAAACCGGTGGCCTTGGAGGCCAGCGCGGAGGAGCGGGACACACGCGGGTTCATCTCGATGGTGATGATGCGACCATCCTCAGGGTTGACCGCGAACTGGATGTTACAGCCACCGGTGTCCACGCCGACCTCACGGATGATCGCGATGCCCTGATCACGCATGATCTGGTACTCACGGTCGGTCAGGGTCATGGCGGGGGCCACGGTGACGGAATCACCGGTGTGGACACCGAGGGCATCGACGTTCTCGATGGAGCAGATGACCACCACATTGTCATCGCCGTCGCGCATGAGCTCCAGCTCGTATTCCTTCCAGCCGAGGATGGACTCCTCGATCAGGACATTGGCCTCCGGGGAGGCGGCGAGGCCACCGCCGGCGATGCGGTCGAGGTCCTCCATGGTGTAGGCCAGACCGGAACCCAGACCACCCATGGTGAAGGAGGGGCGCACGACGACCGGGAGACCGAGCTCCTCGACGGTGGCGTAGACCTCATCCATGTTGTGGCAGACGGCGGAGCGTGCTGATTCACCACCGATGGTGGCGACGATGTCCTTGAATTTCTGGCGGTCCTCACCACGCTCGATGGCGTCGATGTCGGCACCGATGAGCTCGACGTTGTACTTCTCCAGGATGCCGAGGCGGTCCAGCTGGATGGCAGCGTTAAGGGCGGTTTGTCCGCCGAGGGTTGCCAGGACG
Organism: Corynebacterium efficiens YS-314; assembly: GCF_000011305.1. Lineage (NCBI taxonomy): Bacteria > Bacillati > Actinomycetota > Actinomycetes > Mycobacteriales > Corynebacteriaceae > Corynebacterium > Corynebacterium efficiens. Next base: position 1,823,618 of record NC_004369.1, read on the forward strand.
GTGTCGATCGGGTGGCCCTGTTCGATCTCCTTCTGGAAGATCTTCTCGATGTACTCGGGCTCGATCGGCTCGACGTAGGTGTGGTCCGCCATCTCGGGGTCGGTCATGATGGTGGCCGGGTTGGAGTTGATGAGGGTGACGCGCAGGCCCTCCTCCTTGAGCACACGGCAGGCCTGTGTGCCGGAGTAGTCGAATTCAGCGGCCTGTCCGATGACGATGGGGCCGGATCCGATGACCAGGACGTGGTTGATATCTGAGCGCTTGGGCATGGTTCTTACGCCTCTTCCTTCTGGTTCTCGGAGTCTTCATCCATCAGTGCGACGAACTGGTCGAACAGTGGGCTTGCATCGTTGGGGCCTGCGGCGGCCTCCGGGTGGTACTGGACGGAATAGGCGCGACCCGACTTCAGGGCGACACCCTCGACGACTCCGTCATTGAGACAGGTGTGGGTGACCACGGCGGTGCCGAAATCGGTCTCGAACTCCTGGCCGGCCTCACCCTTGAGGGCGAAACCATGGTTCTGGGCGGTGATGTCGATCTTGCCGGTGATGTGGTTCTTGACCGGTACATTGATGCCACGGTGACCGAACTTCAGCTTGTAGGTCTCCATGCCGAAGGCGCGGCCGAGGATCTGGTTGCCGAAGCAGATACCGAAGAACGGGATATCGGCGGCGAGGACCTCACGGACGATGTTGACCATGATGTCAGCGGCCGCCGGGTCACCGGGGCCGTTGGAGATGAACACACCGGAGGGGTTGTACTGCTTGATCTCCTCGAAGGGGGTCTCCGCGGGCACGATCACGGTGCGCACGCCGCGGGCGGCGAAGCGGCGTGGGGTGTTCTGCTTGATGCCCAGGTCATAGGCGACCACGGTGTGACGGGCTTCGCCCTCAGCCTCGATGACATAGGGCTTATCGACGGAGACCTCGACGGCGAGGTTGGCGCCGACCATCGACGGCTGGGACTTCACGATCTCCACGAGCTCCTCGATGGGACGCTCGGCATCCGCGCCGGAGAAGATACCGGCCGGGACTGCACCCTCATTGCGGATGTGGCGTACCAGCGCGCGGGTGTCGATGCCGCCGATGCCCACCACACCCTGCTTGGCCATCTCCTCCTGGAGGGTGGTGGTGGCGCGCCAGTTGGAGACACGGACGGCGAGGTCGCGGATGACCAGACCGGCCACCCAGATCGATCCGTCGTGGGACTCATTGTCCTCCTCGTTCCACCCGGTGTTGCCGATCTGCGGTGCGGTGGCAACCACGATCTGGCGGTGGTAGGACGGGTCGGTCATGGTCTCCTGGTAACCGGTCATGGCTGTGGTGAAGACAGCCTCGCCCAGGGTGGTGCCGATGGCTCCGAAGCCGAAGCCCTTGAAGGTACGGCCGTCTGCCAGCACCAGGTAGGCAGGGACGGAACCGATGTTGGTCACGCCCTGGCGGGAATCGGTGCTGTTCGCATTGGTTTCATTACTCACGGTGACAGCGTCGCCTTTCGTAGGTTCGCCCGTTGAGCGGGCGGGGTGAGATTACTCGAACTGTAGTTTATTCACTCTTATGCATTATATGCAATCGTGGCGTTCCCGTTCTCACAGGTGACGTGGCCACGCAGGATGGTATGGGAGACCTTCGCCCCGAATTCCATGCCCTCATATGGGGTGTTGGAGGCCTTGGACGCGAACTCCTCGCCCCGGGCGGTCCAGGTCCGACCCGGATCCACGATGGTGAGGTTGGCTGGCTCCCCCACTGCAATCGGACGACCGTGTCCCGGCAGGCGGGTGATCTCCGCGGGACGCTCACTCATGACCTTCGCCACGAAGCGCCAGTCGGCGAGCCCGGAGGCCACGAAGGTGTCCGCGATGATGGACAGTGAGGTCTCCAGGCCGAGCATGCCGGGCTTGGCGTTTTCAAACTCGCAGCACTTGTCCTCGGAACCGTGGGGGGCGTGATCGGTGGCCACGACATCGATCGTGCCGTCGAGAAGCGCCTCCCGCAGGGCGAGGGTGTCGCGTTCCTCCCGCAGGGGTGGGTTGACGCGGTTGACACCGTCATAGGTCTTGAGGCGCTCATCGGTGAGGATGAGGTGGTGCGGGGTCACCTCTGCGGTGATCGGGATGCCCTGGCCCTTGGCCCAGCGCAGCAGCTCGATGGTGCCCTCGGTGGAGGCATGGCAGATGTGGACCCGGTTGCCATAGTCGCGGGCGAGAATGGCGTCACGCACCACGATGGACTCCTCGGCCACACGGGGCCAGCCACGGAGCCCGAGGCGGGCTGCGTTCTCGCCCTCATGGGCGCTGGCACCCTCGGTCATACGGTGGTCCTCGCAGTGCTGGGCGATGAGCACATCCATACCCTTGGCGTACTCCAGGGCACGGCGCATCACCTGCGGGTCATCGACGCACTTGCCGTCATCGGAGAACATGCGCACACGTGCCTCGGAACGTGCCATCATGCCGAACTCGGTGAGCTCCCTGCCCTCCAACCCCTTGGTGATGGAACCGACGGGGTGCACATCACACAGGCCGACGTTCTGGCCCTTGAACCAGACCCCCTCGGCGATCAGTGGCTGATCCATCACCGGGGTGGTGTTGGCCATGGTGAACACCGCGGTGAACCCGCCCTTGGCGGCGGCAGCCGAACCGGTGGCGATGGTCTCGGTATCCTCACGGCCGGGTTCGCGCAAGTGGACGTGCATATCGACGAAACCCGGCAGCAGCACTCCCCCGCCACCGTCAATCGTGTGGTCGTACTCCCCGGAGGTGGGGGCATCGAGGGAGTCAATCACACCGTCCCGGATGAGGACATTGGTCGGCTCACCCTCGCCGTAGACGCGGACATCGGTGATCAACAGGGTGCCCGGTGCAGCCGGCGCGAGCGCACCGGTCTCGGGATAATCATGAACAGTCATGTCGGAAGATTCCTTAAACAGCGGCCGGTGTCACCGGCCGTGGTGACAATCGTTAGATGGTGGCGTCTGAACCTGCGACGAGTGCGAACAGCACAGCCATGCGCACATGAACACCATTGCTTACCTGCTGCAGGACAGCAGTACGTGGGGCATCCGCCACACCGAAGTTGATCTCCATGCCACGCAGCATCGGGCCGGGGTGCATGATGATCGCGGAGTCCTTCAGGCTGGCCTCACGGGCCTTGCTCATCCCGTAGAGGGTGGCGTACTCGCGGTGCGAGGGGAAGAATCCACCCTGCATGCGTTCCTGCTGGACACGCAGCATCATCACGGCGTCCGCATCCCTGATCTCAGCGTCCATGTCGTAGCTGGTACGCACCGGCCAGTTCTCCACGCCGTACGGCAGGAGGGTCGGTGGTGCCACCAGGATGACCTCCGCACCCAGGGTGGACAGCAGATCCACATTGGAGCGCACCACCCGGGAATGCAGGATGTCACCGACGATGACGATCTTGCGTCCCTCGATGCCGCCGAGCCTCTGACGGAGGGTCAGGGCGTCGAGAAGCGCCTGGGTGGGGTGCTGGTGGGAGCCGTCGCCGGCGTTGATCACACTGGGGCCCACCCCGCCGGGGGCGACGTAGCCGGCCAGCTGCTGGGCCGCGCCTGACGACGGGTGACGCATGATGATGGCATCCGCTCCGATGGCGGACAGGGTCAGGCCCGTATCCTTGAGTGATTCACCCTTCTTCACACTGGAGGAGGAGGCGGAGATGTTGATGACATCCGCACTCATCCATTTACCTGCGGTTTCGAAGGACGAACGGGTGCGTGTGGAGTTCTCGTAGAAGAGGGTGAAGATCGTCCGCCCACGCAGGGTGGGCAGCTTCTTCACCTCTCGTCCCTCGAGCACCTCCTTGAAGCGGTCAGCCTCGTCGAGGAGGCTGATGATCTCATCGCGGGACAGATCCGCAATTGAGAGGAGGTGCTTCATCAATTATCCCCTTCGCCCTCTTCACGGGTGAGGGTGACGGCGTCACGGCCGTCGATCTCCCGGAGCATCACGGTGACATCCTCAGCACGTGCGGTGGGCAGGTTCTTGCCCACATAATCGGCACGGATGGGCAGCTGGCGGTGTCCACGGTCAACGAGGACAGCGAGCTGGATGTAGTTGGGACGACCCAGGTCACGCAGCGCATCAAGTGCGGCGCGGACGGTGCGTCCGGAGAACAACACATCATCAACCAGGACAACGGTGGTCTTGTCTATGCCACCAGAGGGGATGGATGTGGGCTGAAGTGCACGGTGTGGCTTATTCCTGAGATCATCACGGTAGAGGGTGATGTCAATGGCGCCGGTATCCACACGGACGCCCGAGAATTCTTCAATCTTGGCTGCCAGGCGTTCCGCCAGGGGAACACCACCTGAGGGGATTCCCAACAGCATGACACGATCCGCTCCCTCAGAATCAAGAGCGGTCTTTTCAATAATCTGGTGCGCGATGCGCGCGACGGTACGGCTGACGTCGTTCTCCCCCAGGAGTTCGACCACAGTATTCCTACGTTCGCTCATCGTGACCTCCTTCCCCGCCTCTCTGTGCGGTCCGTTAAAGGATGTCCAATTTCTGGTCCGTCATGACACCCTTGTTGTTTCAGCTGACTATGCTGTTAAAGAGTGTCTCTCCGACGTCTGAGATGTTACCCCATAAACACGCGGAGAGTAACATGAGGACACCAGTAGACACCCGGTTGCCCCACCCGGGAATCATTCCGCCGACTTGGAGAAGCCCCTGTGAGTCTGACCACCAGTCATTTTATTCCTTTTCCACGTGAAGAGGTCTGGGATTGGCACACGCGTAAGGGTGCCGTGACCAGACTCTCCCCTCCTTTCGTCCCCTTCACCCCCATCCAGCAGGCCGAACGCCTGTCAGATGGAACCACCATCTTCAGCCTCCCGGCAGGCCTGAAGTGGGTGGCCCGGCATGATCTGTCGGGGTATCTCAACGGCAGTCGCTTCACCGATGTCTGCGTCAACGCCCCGGTGAAGGCCCTGGCCAACTGGCGGCATGTGCACAACTTCGTGGATCAGGACGGGGGCACCCTGATCACGGATTCGGTGAGTACCCGTGTCCCTGGCATCGCACTGACGAGCATGTTCGCCTACCGGCAACACCAGCTGCTGGAGGACATGCTGGCCCTGCAGCGCTTCCGGGAGCTCGGCGACGACACCCCGCTGAACATCGCCATGACAGGATCCAGGGGCCTGATCGGCCGGGCCCTGACCGGCCAGTTACAGACCGGTGGTCACACGGTGGTCCAGCTCGTGCGGGGAGAGGCAAAACCGGGGCAGCGCACCTGGGACCCGGAGCACCCGGCGCCCGAGCTTCTCGACGGCATCGACGTGCTCATCCACCTCGCGGGTGAACCCATCTTCGGTCGCTTCAACGACTCCCACAAGGATGCCATCCGGAACTCACGTGTGAAACCGACCCGGAAGCTGGCTGAACTGGTGGCGTCCTCCGAGTCCTGTCACACAATGGTGTCGGCCTCCGCGATCGGTTTCTATGGTCCCGACCGCGGGGATGAGGAACTGAGCGAGCAGTCCCCCACCGGTGGCGGATTCCTCGCCGATGTGGTCCGGGGATGGGAAAAGTCCACCGAACCCGCCTCGCAGGCGGGAAAGCGGGTGGTGATGATCCGCACCGGCGTGGCACTCAGTGGCCGCGGTGGCATGCTGCCTGTTCTCAAAACCCTGTTCTCCACCGGCCTGGGTGGGCAGTTCGGCGACGGCAGCAACTGGTTCAGCTGGATCGCACTCGATGACCTCACCGACATCTTCTACCGCGCTGTGATCGACAGGAATGTCTCCGGCCCCATCAACGCCACCGCACCCAACCCGGTGACCAATGAGGAGATGACCAGGGTACTGGCCTCCCAGCTCCACCGCCCCGCGTTCTTCCAGATCCCCACTATCGGCCCCAAGATCATCCTCGGCCGGCAGGGCGCGGAGGAACTGGCACTGTCGAACCAGAAGGTTCTGCCCACCGCGCTGCAGGAACTCGGCCATGTCTTCCGCTACACCACCATCGATGCCGCCATCGCACACGAACTCGGTGGTGAGGAGCTGGCGGATGCCGCAGCCACCCGTGACCAGGTGGCTCTGGAGGCGAATGAAAAGAAACAGGCACGCCTCTCAGCCAGGGCGGCACGTCGGGCCGCAAAGGTTGAGGAGACAACCCAGGACACCGATGACGCCGAGGTGGAGGAGACGATCCGCACCTCCATCCTCGACTTCAGACGTCGGCGCAACGGCTGATCACCCGGCCGGTAGGGTGGAGGGCTGAAGAAAACATCAACTCCCGTTAGGACACAGATTCCACAGTGACTGCAGCTGACTCACCCCACGACATCACGGCGTTCCGCCTGGATGCGGTGACGAGGATCCTCGATGACGAGAACCTCAACTACCGCGTCGAACAACTCGACGGCACCGATGTGGTCCGTACCGGTTTCATCAACTCCGCCATCAGCTTCATCGCCATCGACGGTGGTCTCACCATGGAGGCGATGTGGCGTGGAGCCCCGGCAACGGACCAGGCCTCGGTTGTGCTGGCTGCCGTCAACGAATGGAACCTCACCCAGTTCGCCCCCACCCTGCGCTTCTTCGAGATGCAGCAGGACACCATCGCCATCAACGCCATCCGCCACCTCACCACCACCGCGGGACTCAGCCACAACCAGGTCGGTGCCTTCATCATGAGCTCACTGGAGGCAACCACCAGCGCCTTCGACTGGCTCGAGCAGCAGTTTCCCGACCTTGTCACCTGGAAGGATGACCACGATGACCAGCACTAACACCCCCAGGCCCATCGCTGTCACCCTCGACCGTGTGGTCGCCATCATGAGGGAATTCGGGATCGAGCTGTCCGTCGCCGACAGCCAGGGCAAGAACGCCTCGGTGGCCACCGCAAACCTCAACGGCTACCCCGTCATGTTCGCGCTGCTGGACTCCGTGCTCATCGTACGCACCGACAAGGCCACCGACACCACCATCGCCGACGGGGATCCCCGCTGGCACCTCGGCTGCAACCAGGTCAACTGCTTCAACTTCGCGGCGAAGGCAGTGGTCATGGACCGCACGGACAAGGCCGTGGTGCGCGCCGAGAAGGACATCCCCATCGCCGCGGGGCTCAATGACATCCAGCTGTCTGCCATGCTGAAGAACGCCATCGACCATGTTCTGGCCATTCAGGATGCGGTGGAGAAGGCCGCCGGGGATTACACCATCGGTTAACTCCGCGGAGACGGAAATGGCCGGTTCCAGGAGTCTGGAACCGGCCACTTTCAGCGCTGACGGGGATCAGGGACGGGAATCCTCCGCCTCATCCTCTGCGGGTAGCTCCTCGGAGTCATCCCAGGGGGCAACCGGAGCGTCAGACCCGGACACCGCGCCGGGGTTGGCCGCCCGCTCACGAAGCTCATCGACCTTGGAGGCCATGTTGTCGAGGGTTGCGTTGATGTAGGCGCCAGCCTTATCCGTGGAGTACTGGGAGGCAATCTCCACTGCCTCCACCACGGCGGTGGTCACGGGAACATCCGGGTTGTAGAGCATCTCCCAGCACGCCACCCGCAGCACGGCGCGGTCGACGGAGGGGAGGCGTTCCAGCAGCCAGGTGTCTGCGATGTGCTCGGAGAGCAGGTCATCGATGGTGTCCAGTTCCACGGCAACACCGTTGATGATGGCCTCGGTGTATTCGGCCACCGGTGCCACGACGGGATCGACGGCGTTGGACAGTGTCTTGCGGTCATCGATGATCGCCACCGGGTCCACGTCACGGGACTCTGCCTCGAAGAGGATGTCCACGGCACGACGACGTGCCTTGTAACGGGCTCCATGGCGTTTATAACCTTGTCGACTCTCGCTCACGTTGAGTTCTCTTTGTTCCTGTTCAGATGAGGGATGGATGGGGGGATTCCCCGGGATGCAGCTTAGTTGTTGACGCGGGAGAGGTAGGAACCGTCGCGGGTATCCACCTTCAGGACGTTGCCGGTCTCGATGAACAACGGAACCTGGATCTCGGCGCCGGTCTCGAGGGTGGCGGGCTTGGTGCCACCGGTGGAGCGGTCACCCTGCAGGCCCGGGTCGGTGTGCTCGACACGGAGGTCAACCGAGACCGGGAGCTCACCGAACAGTGCCTCACCGTCATGGAAGGACACCTGCACGCGCATGTTCTCCAGGAGGAAACGGCCGGCATCGCCGAAGGCGTCGAGGGGAAGTTCGAACTGCTCGAAGGTCTTGTCATCCATGAGGATGTAGGAGCTGCCATCGTTGTACAGGTAGGTCATGTCACGACGGTCGACGGTGGCGGTCTCAACCTTGACACCGGCGTTCCAGGTCTTGTCGACGGTCTTGCCGGTGACAACGTCCTTGAGCTTGGTGCGCACGAAGGCTGGGCCCTTGCCCGGCTTGACGTGCTGGAACTCGACGATCTGCTGCAGCTTGCCGTCGACCTTGAGGACAAGGCCGTTCTTGAAATCAGCGGTGGATGCCACGGTGATGATCTCCCTTGTGTTTGGCGTCAGTGGGTGCCCCACCTCGGGCGCAGACTGAACCGCGTCAACCGGGTGGGGACTGAATAGCTAACCCAGACTACACCACCCGGAGGTCCTTCCCCACCTTGGTGATGATTTCCGGTGCACCGGCGGTGATGATGAGGGTGTCCTCGATGCGCACGCCGCCCCTGCCCGGGACGTAGATTCCCGGTTCGATGGTCAGGGTGGATCCCTCCTCCAGAACACCCGTGGCGGTCTTCGCGGCGGCGGGTGCCTCATGCACCTCCAGGCCGATGCCGTGGCCGGTGGAATGCACGAAATAGTCCCCGTACCCGGCGTCCTCGATGATGGAACGGCAGGCATGATCAATATCCACGAGCTTGGTGCCGGCATAGGCGGCCTCCACACCGGCGAGCTGGGCCCGGAGCACAATGTCATAGATCTCGGTTTCGAAATCCCCAGCCTCACCCATGATGAGGGTACGGGTCATATCGGAGTTGAAACCACGGGCATGGGCGCCGAAGTCGATGGTGACCAGGTCGCCGCGCTCGATGATGCGGTCACCCGCGCCGTGATGGGGCTTGGCGGAGTTCGGCCCCGACGCGACGATGGTGTCAAAGCTGGGGCGTTCAGCACCGAGCATCCGCATCCGGTATTCCAGATCCGCCGCGACCTGGCGTTCGGAGCGTCCCTCAGCCAGTTCACCGGCAGACAGGAGATCCTCGAAGGCCTGTGAGGCCAGTGCCGCGACGTCCCGCAGGCGGTCCTGTTCAAAGGGGTCCTTGTGCAGACGGATGGATTCAACGACCCCGGTGACGGGGATGAGCTGGACATCCTCCCCGGCGGCCTCACGCAGTGCGTCAAGCTGAGCGACGGTGGTCTGGGCAGCCTCGAAGGCCACCCGGCGGTCGCCCTCGACGGTGGCCAGCAGCGCGGTGGCGGAGGCACGTTCGATCATGGCCTCGATGTCCGGCACCTCCTCACCGATCTGGGTGGTGTAACGCCCATCGGTGCACATGCGGGCCGAGAGGTCCTTGTGCAACAGGAGTGCACCGTTGGAACCGGTGAACCCGGTGAGGTAGCGCACATGGATCGGACTGGTGACCAGAATGGAGTCGATCCGTCTGGCCGCCAGTTTGGAGGCCAGTGCCCTCCTGCGGGTGGCAAAACGTGTATCAGCCAAAGCCATGTGTGTCGCTCCTTCTCCCCTGCGGCGCAACCACCCGGGAACGTGTCTCTACATTTGTACTAAAGGTTATAGCCAATGTAGTACGGCCGGGAGCACCGGGGAGGGATTTCGGCGCAGGGTGGGGGTCTAGCGCTCCCGATCGGCGAGGAACTCCAGGGCCAGTTCATAACCCCTGACCCCGAGACCTGCGATGACACCGAGCGCGATCGGTGAGAGGTAGCTGTGCGCACGGAACGGTTCACGGGCATGGACATTGGAGATGTGCACCTCAACGAAACCGGCCCCGTCAGCGATCTCCGCCAGTGCGTCACGCAGCGCCACCGAGGTGTGGGTGAAACCACCCGGGTTGATGATCACCGGCCAGCCGTGGTCGGCGGCGTTGTGGACGGCGTCGATAAGCTCACCCTCGTGGTTGGACTGGATAAAGCTCACCCCCACCCCGAGGGCGTCGGCACGTCGCGCCACCATGGCCTCGACGTCGGCGAGGGTGGTTGATCCGTAGACCTCCGGTTGCCGTTTCCCCAGCCGGTTCAGGTTGGGGCCGTTGATCACGAGAACATGCATGGGTGTACCGAATCCTTAAAGGGTCTGTCTAGCTGCTGATGGCCTCGTAAGCCCGGATCAGTTCCCCGCGGTCGGGTCCCTCGATGCGGGTGACCTCACCGACGGCGGTGAGCGCCACGAAGCGGATATTGCCGTCGCGGTTCTTCTTGTCCCGGGTCATTCCCTCGTAGAGTTCATCGAACACCCCACCTTGGTAGGTGGTGGGCAGACCGATGGAATCCAGGATCACGCGGTGGCGCTCCAGCAGGTCGGCATCGATGAGGCCGAGGTTGTACGAGAGGTTGGCGATGAACATCATGCCCACTGCCACCGCGTTGCCGTGACGCCACTGGAAATCCTCCCGCAGTTCAACGGCGTGGGCGAAGGTGTGCCCGTAGTTGAGGATCTCACGCAGATTGGATTCCTTCAGATCCGCGCTGACCACTGATCCCTTCACCCTTACCGACCGTGCGATGAGCTCCGGCAGGTGGGAACCGTCAATCTCCCTCTGCAGACAGGCGGATGCGTCGGACTCATAGAGCCGCAGAATCTCCTCATCGGCGATGAAACCGGTTTTGATGATCTCCGCGGAGCCGGCGATGATCTCCTCATCCGGAAGGGTGTGCAACCGGTCCAGGTCGATGAAGACGGCATCCGGTTCATGGAAGGCCCCCACCAGGTTCTTCCCGGCGGCGGTGTTGATGCCGGTCTTGCCACCGACGGCGGCATCGACCATGCCGAGCACCGTGGTGGGCACCTGGATCACCCGGACGCCACGCATCCATGCTGCCGCAACGAACCCCGCCAGGTCGGTCGCCGCCCCACCACCGAGGCCGATGATGATGTCACGACGCCCGAAGGCGGCGGCACCGAGCTTGTCCCAGCACTCCCCCGCCACGGCGAGGGTCTTGCCGGACTCGGCGTCGGGGACCTCGAGGTGGAGCACCTGCAGACCTGCTGCCTGCAGGGCCCCGTCGATGTCAGCGGCGACCTCCGCGAGTGCCGGCTGGTGGAGCAGGGCCACCTGGGTCGCGCCGGACCCGGCCGCACGCTCGGCGATGAGCGGGGTGAGCCCGGAACCGATCACGACCTCATAGGGGGATGCGCCATTGACGGGGACGGTATCGAAGATGGTGGTCACGTGCACAGGGCCTTTCAGAGAGAGGGGATCTAATCATCCTCGAGGTGGTGCAGGATCTCTGCCACCACCTGCTGTGGACTGCGGGAGTTGGTGCGCACGCGGAACGTGGACACCTCCTCATAGAGCGGACGGCGGGTTTCCAGGAGGTTGCGGTAGTGCTCGACCGGGTCGTCAGCCGCCAGGACCGGACGGGTCCGCTCCCCGGCGGTGCGGCGCACCCCCTCGGCGACGGAGACATCGATCCACACCACATCGTGCTCCCTGAGCAGCTCACGGGTGGATTCGGTGAGGATGGCCCCACCACCGAGGCTCACCACACCGTCATGGTTGAGTGCCTCGGCGACGTGGTGTGCCTCCAGCTCGCGGAAGGCGGGCTCACCGAGTTCGGAGAACACCTCCCCGCAGGCCTTGCCGGTGGCCTTCTCGATCAGTTCATCACTGTCCACCAGGTCCGCATTAAGGGCACGGGCCAGACGCCGACCGATGGTGGATTTGCCTGCACCGGGTGGACCGACCAGGACGACGATGGGACGTGCCACACTATTCACCGTCGTTGAACTCCAATCGTTTACCGATGCGTTCGAGATAGCAGCGGATATTGCAGGTGGTCTCCTCCAGGGAGTCACCACCGAACTTGTTCAGCACCGCGCGGGCCAGCACCAGAGCAACCATCGCCTCGGCGACGACACCCGCGGCGGGAACCGCGCAGACATCGGAACGCTGGTGGATGCCGGTGGCGGCATCACCGGTGGCCATGTCCACCGTCTTCAGGGCGCGGGGCACCGTGGAGATCGGTTTCATGGCGGCACGCACCCTCAGGGTCTCCCCGTTGGTCATGCCACCCTCCAGGCCGCCGGCGCGGTTGGTGGTGCGGTACACACCGTCCTCGTCGCGGACCATTTCATCATGGGCCTCGGAGCCACGACGTCGGGCCTCCTCGAAGCCGTCACCGATCTCCACGCCCTTGATGGCCTGGATCCCCATGAGGGCGGCGGCCAGCTGGGCATCCAGACGGTCCTCGCCGGAGATATGGGAACCCAATCCGATGGGCAGCCCCTCGACGATGACCTCGACGATGCCGCCGAGGGTGTCACCGGATTTCTTGGCGGCCTCGATCTCCGTGATCATGGAGGCCTCCGCCTCCTTACCGAAGGACCGGACCGGGGATTCATCGATCGCGGTGATGTCGGCGAAGGTCGGCGTCGGGCCCTCATAGGGCTCGGACCGGCCGATGGAGACCACATGGGAGAGGACCTCAACGCCGAGGGTCTCACGCAGGAAGGAGCGTGCCACGGTGGCCGCGGCCACGCGGGCCGCCGTCTCACGTGCGGAGGAACGCTCCAGCACATTGCGGGCATCATCGAAACCGTACTTGAGCATGCCGGCGAAATCAGCATGGCCGGGACGCGGGCGGGTCAACTTCGCACCGCGGCCGGAGGACATCGCCGCCACATTCTCCGGGTCTTCCATGTCCAGTGCGTCGGAGGACATGATCGTGGTCCACTTCGGCCACTCGGAGTTGCCGATCACGATGGAGATCGGGCTGCCCAGGGTCAGGCCGTGGCGGATACCGGTGAGGAAGGTCAGCTTGTCCTGTTCAAACTTCATCCGCGCGCCGCGGCCGTATCCGAGGCGGCGCCGGGCGAGTTGATAGGTGACCTCATCCTTGGTCACGGGTACACCGGCGGGCATGTGCTCAACTGTCGCAACCAATGCCTGGCCGTGGGATTCACCTGCTGTAGTCCATCGAAGCATGCCTAGCATTATCGCATGAGGAGACAGATAAGCCCGAAACAACCCGCCCTATCCCACCTCGTGGGACGCTGGTGGGTGTGCCACGGCTGCCCATCACGCCGCGGTTATCCACACCGCCAGACAGGTCGCCAACCCCATTCCCGGTCCGTGGGGCACCCGCATCGTCCGATCCCCACCCCCTGCAGCCAGCCCCGACAGTGTCACCCCCGCCAGCAGCAGGGTGAGCAGCGAGGATCCGACCACCGCGAGCAGCCATCCCTCCACCGACCCGGTTGCCGCGACGGTGCCCAGACCGAGGGCGAATTTGATATCTCCCCCACCGATCCCTCCGACCACCCCCGCGGTGACCAGGTACAGCAGAAACCACCCCGCCCCACCGAGCAGCAGCCACGGATCCACCACCACCGCCCACCCGGTGATCATCAGGGCCCCGGGCAGCGTCAGTGCATCCGGCAGGCGTCGGGTCCGTAGATCCCACGCCGCCAGCACCCCGACCCAGACCACAAACACCGCACACAGAATAAAAAGGACCATGCACTGTTGGACTGCCAGTGCATGGTCCCCGGTTCCCCCGGGCCGCGGGAAACCTCACATACCCAGTGAGGCCTCCAGGGCCGCGCGCATGGCGTCACGCGGGGCGGGGTGCCCGGTGAACTGCTCGAACTGGCCATAGGCCTGGTGCGCCAGCATGACATGCCCGCCCACTGCGGGGATGTTCCGGGACCGGGCCACAGTCACCAACGGGGTCGGCCAGGGATCATAGATCACATCCAGCACTGGCGCGTGGGCCAGTTTCCCCTCCAGCCCCTCGATGGCCGCCGATGGGACGGTGGAGATGACCACCGCCGCGGCCGTGGTCTCGGCCTCCACACCCCCCTCCAGCGGGAGGTAGGACAAGGTGGCGGGGAAGGCGTCGACAAGCTCGCTCAGCTCCCCGGTGCGGTCGCTGCGGTTGATCACGGTGATGTGGGAAACGCCCGCTTCGAGCAGCGCCCAGATGGCCGGCCGGGCGGTCCCGCCACCACCGACCACAACGGCACGCTTGTCGACGAGTTCCCCACCGCCGAGCAATTCGACCAGCGCGCCCCGGATGCCGTCCACATCGGTGTTGTCGGCACGCCACCCGGTGGCGGTGCGCACCAGCGTGTTGGCGGAACCGATGCGACGGGCTCGTTCGGTGGCCTCATCGGCGAAGGCGAGGGCGGCGAACTTGGCCGGCATGGTTACCGAGAATCCACGGTAGGACAGATCTGCACCACCTACCAGTCCGGGCAGGGCATCCGCGTCACAGTCGAAACGATCATAGGCCCAGTCATCCAGTCCGAGGGCGGCATAACCCGCGTTGTGGAGCACCGGCGAGCGTGAATGGCCGATCGGTTGGCCGAGTACAGCCGCGCGGTGGGTGGGTTTGTCAGTCATCTCAGTTCCTAGCGGTTACTGTCTAGGACACCGCTGTTGATGGCGCGCATGGTGTCCTCCTGGTGCTGTTCGAAGGTGTCGTTGAACACGGTGGTGCCATCGGTGTCCACCGTGACGAAGTACAGCCAGTTGCCCTCGGCCGGGTTCTCCATCGCCTGGAGAGCCTCCATCGACACCGCGGCGATCGGGGTCTCGGGCAGTCCGTCCATGGCATAGGTGTTCCACGGGGTGACGGTTTCGCGGTCCTGGTCGGTGGTGGCCACCTCGACCTCCGGCAGGCCATAGTTGACGGTGGAGTCGAACTGCAGACGCATCGGCTCCTCCAGGCGGTTGAGGATCACGCGGGCGACCTTGTCGAAGTCCCCGGCCGGGGCCTCACGTTCGATGAGGGAGGCGGCGGTCAGCAGTTCATAGGGGGTGAGGTTGATGCCCTGAGCCCGGGTGACGATATCTGTCTCCTCGAACTTCGCAGCCGAACGGGTGATCAGGTCGGTGAGGATGCCCTGCGCATCGGCGGTGGGGTTGACCACGTACTGGCCGGGCATGATGAGTCCCTCCAGTCGCTTCGGGTCGTTGCCCCGGGACTCCACCGGACCCACAGCCCACTCCGGCACGCCGAGGGTGGCCGGGTCCGCGGTGGCAGCCACGGTCTGCAGATCCTCCACGGTGATGCAGTTGGTGGACCCCTCGGTGCACGTGACCTGGGCGATCTGGGAATAGATGCCCGGGCGGGTGTCCCCGCCGACCACCGCGACATCCATGAGGGTGGCACCACCGTGGATGTCCACCAGATCCACCTGATTGTTGGGATCGAGCAGTGCCGCCACCGCGGCGGCGGCACTCATCTCCTCCTGGAGGCGGTAGAAACCGGGCTGGATACTGCCGGCGTCGGGGTTGCCGGCGGCGGCGGTCTGGAAGGCCGCGTTGGTGGCCACGATGCCCCGCTCCTCGAGTTCGGGGCCCAGTTCCGACATGGAGGACCCCTCGGGGATCTCCACGAGTTGAACCACACCATTGCCGGTGCCCTCGAAGTCGGTGGTGCCGCCACCGCGGTCAGAGGTGGCGACACCGATGTAGATGACAGCTCCGATGAGGAGAATCAGCGCGGCGATGGTCACCGCGAGGAACCGCTGGCGTCGCTTCACGTATACGGGCTCCATCCGTCGGTTCCGGGCTGAACCGCTGGTCTTGTTGCTCATCGTGGGAAGTTTCCCTTCTCATCGGTGTGGGGTGTTTCGGGAAGCGTGTTCAGGGCGGTTGCACGCCCGTCGAGCCAGGTCTGCAGGATCTCCACCGCGGCCGCCTGATCGATGACTTTACGGCCATCACGTTCATTGATGCCTGATGCCCTCAGTGCCTGGGTGGCCACAACGGTGGTCAGACGCTCATCGCCCAGGCGGACGGGGATCTCCCGTCCGGTGGCGGTGAGACGGCGGCGGATCCGGAAGGCGATCTCCCTGGCCTGTTTGACACTGGCTGAACCGTTGCCCTGGAGGTCCCGGGGCAGACCCACGACAACCTCAACAGCGTCGTATTCGGTGATGATGTCGATCAGTCTGTCGATGTCACCTCTGTCCGGCCCCTTCATGCCGGTCTCCCTGGGGACGGTCTCCACCGGCATGGCGAGACGGGCATCCCGGTCGGAGGCTGCCACGCCGATACGGACGGTGCCGACATCCAGGCCTATGCGACGGCCCGGGCCGGGATCATCACGGCCGGGGGTATCTGGTGTGACCTTCATCGGGTGGGTGACCTTTCTCATGAGTCTGCATCGACATCCGCGCCGCACAGGTGTGTGCCATTGCACCATAATCTAGTGGCGGAGATCCGCGGAACACGCATTGGTGACCGGGTGTCGGGGCCGGAACACGACAAACCGGGGTCCTCCCTTGAAAAAGAGGACCCCGGTGGTGTCACCTTCCGGCCCCGGTGGGGGTGCTACAGGTTTTCCAGTTCCGCGCGAACCGCGTTGAAGGCCGCGTCCAGACCATCGATGTCGCTACCGGAGCCCTGTGCCATGTCCGGCTTACCACCACCACGGCCGTCGATGTAGGAACCGATCAGCTTGATGAGGTTTCCGGAGTGGACCCCACGTGCGACAGCCTGCTTGGTGGCACCCGCCACGAACGGAACCTTGGTGCCATCCTCGGAACGGGAGGCGACGACCACCAGTCCCTCGCCGTTGCTGAGCTTGTCCCGCAGCGTGGTGGCCAGGGTGCGCAGGTCACCGGCATCCAGACCATCCTGGACCCGGACCATGACGGCACGGATGCCGTTGATCTCTTCCGCGCCGGTGATGAATTCCTCGGACTTGGCGGCCAGTTCCCGGCGATGCAGGGTGGCGATCTCCTTCTCCGCGGCCTTGAGCTTGTCCAGCAGCTGGCTGATGCGCTCCGGGAGGTCCGTGGACGGGGTCTTCAGTATGCTGGACAGTGACTCCGCGAGGGCGCGTTCCTTCGACAGGTAGTTGAAGGAGTTGAGCCCGGAGTAGGCCTCGATGCGACGGACACCGGAACCGATGGAGGACTCCCCCAGGAGGGCGACGGGCCCGATCTGTGAGGAGTGCTCGACATGGGTACCACCACACAGCTCCATGGAGAAGGGACCGCCGATCTCCACGACGCGGACCAGATCACCGTAGTTCTCACCGAACAGCGCCATGGCACCCATCGCGCGGGCCTCCTCCAGTGAGGTCTCGATGGTGTTGACGGCCCAGTCGGTGTCCACGGCCTCATTGGTGATGGCCTGGATCTGGTTGAGCTGCTCCGGGGTCAGCTGATCGGTGTAGTTGAAGTCGAAGCGCAGGTAACCCGGCTTATTCATGGAACCCGCCTGGACGGCGGTGGGGCCGAGCACCTGGCGCAGGGCGGCGTGGATCAGGTGGGTTGCGGTGTGTGCCTGGCGTGCGGCGTGACGCCACTGCTTGTCGACGGCGGCCACCACCTCATCACCGACCGCGAGCCCGCCATTGGCCACCACGGCCTTGTGGACCCACAGCTTCTTGCCGATCTTCTGCACATCCTGGATATCCACGACGGTATCGCCCATGAGGATCCGGCCACGGTCACCGAGCTGTCCACCGGACTCGGCGTACAGCGGGGACTGGTCGAGGATGACCTCAACCTCCTGGCCCTCGGCGGCCTCATTGATGCGGGTGCCATCGGACAGCAGACCGAGAACGCGGGACTGTGATTCCAATTCCTCGAAACCGGTGAACACGGTCGGGTGGTTGTCCACCCACTCACGGTAGATGGACAGGTCGGCGTGGCCGTGCTTCTTGGCCTGGCTGTCGGCCTTGGCGCGGGAACGCTGTTCTGCCATGAGCGACTCGAAGCCCTCGACATCGACCTCCAGGCCGGCCTCGGCGGCCATCTCAAGGGTGAGGTCGATGGGGAAACCATAGGTGTCGTGCAGCGCGAAGGCCTGTGCACCGGCGACGGTGGTGCTGCCGGAGGACTTGATGGAGGCAGCAGCCTCCTCAAACAGGTGGGTGCCGGAGACCAGGGTCTTGAGGAACGCGCGCTCCTCGGTGATGGCCACCCGCAGGATACGCTCACGGTTCTCGGCGATCTCCGGGTAGGACGGGGTCATGGTGTCCATGATGGTGTTCATGAATTTCTCCATGGTCTCACCAGTGGCACCGAGCAGACGCGCGGAACGGATGATGCGGCGCAGCAGACGACGCAGGATATAACCACGGCCCTCATTGCCCGGGGTGACACCATCGAGGATGAGCATCATACCGGTGCGGGAGTGATCGGCGATCACACGGAAGCGGATGTCCGCGGTGTTGTCCCTGCCGTAGGTGGCGCCGGTGAGGGTCTCGGCGACATCGATGACCGGGCGCAGCAGATCGGTCTCGTAGACGTTTTCCACCCCCTGCAGGATGCAGGCGACACGCTCGACACCCATGCCGGTGTCGATGTTCTTCTTGGGCAGCTCACCGATGATCTCGAAACTGTCCTTGCCGGTACCCTCACCGCGCTCGAACTCCATGAACACCAGGTTCCAGATCTCCAGATAACGGCTGTCATCGACCGCCGGGCCACCCTCGTTGCCGTACTTGGGGCCACGGTCGTAGTAGATCTCCGAGCAGGGACCACACGGGCCGGGCACACCCATCGACCAGTAGTTGTCGGCCATACCCAGGCGCTGGATACGTTCAGCCGGCACCCCGATCTTCTTCTCCCAGATCTCGGCGGCCTCATCATCATCGAGGTAGACGGTGACCCAGAGGCGTTCGGGATCCAGACCATAACCACCCTCCTCCACCGGGTTGGTCAGCAGGGTCCAGGCGTGGGTGATGGCACCCTCCTTGAAGTACTGGCCGAAGGAGAAGTTGCCGGCCATCTGGAAGAAGGTGTTGTGGCGGGTGGTGATACCCACCTCCTCGATGTCGAGGGTGCGCACACACTTCTGGATGGAGGTGGCGGTGCCGTTGGCGAACGGTGGGGTCTGCTGCCCCAGGAAGTACGGCTTGAAGGGGACCATGCCCGCGTTGACGAAGAGCAGGTTCGGGTCATCCAGAATCAGCGACGCGCTGGGAACTGCCGTGTGACCGGCATTAACGAAGTGATTGGTGAAGCGTTCCCTGATCTCATGGGTCTGCACAGCGGTATCCTGCCTTAGTACTTCTCGGGTTGTTGTCGGAACCAACATTATGTTGGGCCCCGATGTTGCATCAGCTAACAATACCCGCCCACCGTGGGGTGCGGGCAACCCGGGTTCTCAGCGGCCCCGGATGATTCTGCGCAGGCGCCCCAGGTACTCCGAGATCCGCTTCTCACCACCATGATCGGTGGGTTGGTAGTAGACGCGGTCGCGCAGGTTCTCCGGCAGGTAGTCCTGACGGACCACTCCCCGTGGATCATCGTGGGGATAGACGTACCCCACGGCGTTGCCCATCTTCTTCGCACCCTCGTAATGACCATCCCGCAGATGTGCGGGGACAGTACCGATGTGGCCCCGTTTCACATCGGCGAGCGCTGAGTCCATGGCGGTGATCACCGCGTTGGACTTCGGTGCGGTGGCCAGATGGATGGTGGCCTGCGCCAGGGTGATGCGTGCCTCCGGCATGCCGATGAGCTGGACGGCCTGGGCTGCGGCCACGGCGGTCTGCAGTGCACCCGGATCAGCCATGCCGATATCCTCACTGGCGTGAATCACCAGGCGTCGGGCGATGAAGCGGGGGTCCTCCCCTGCCTCCATCATGCGCGCGAGGTAGTGCAGCGCGGCATCCACATCGGAACCGCGGATGGATTTGATGAAGGCACTGACGACGTCGTAGTGCTGGTCCCCGTCGCGGTCATAGCGAACCACGGCACGGTTGACGTTGTCGCGGACGGTGTCCAGGGTCAGTTCCCCGCCGTCAGCCACCGCCTCGGCGGCGGCCTCGATGTAGGTCAGGCCGCGGCGGGCATCGCCGCCGGCGAGCAGAACCAACTGGTCGAGGGCCGCCGCGCTGGCCGTGATACGACCGGCGAGGCCGCGCTCGTCGACAAGCGCCCTGTCCAGCACCGTGCGCACATCATCATCGGTCAGGGGTTCCAGCTGCAGGAGCAGAGACCGGGAGAGCAGCGGGGCGACCACGGAGAAGGAGGGGTTCTCCGTGGTGGCGGCGACCAGCAGGACAGTGCGGTTTTCCACCGCGGCCAGCAGCGCGTCCTGCTGGGTCTTGGAGAAACGGTGGACCTCATCGATGAACAACACGGTCCGGGCACCGTGGATGAGATCGGTGCGGGCACGGTTGATCACCTCGCGGACCTCCTTGACCCCGGAGGACAGCGCGGACAATGCCACGAAACGGTCCCCGGTCGCCGCGGAGATGAGTGAGGCGATGGTGGTCTTACCCGTTCCGGGTGGCCCGTAGAGGATGACCGAGGCCTCCCCCGAGCCCTCGATCAGACGGCGTAACGGGCGTCCCGGGCCGAGGAGATGCTGCTGCCCCACCACCTCATCGAGGGTGCGGGGCCGCATGCGGGCGGCCAGTGGGGCATGCCCGCCCGGGTGGAAATACCGTGTGGCCTCCTGCGCGGCGCGTGAACCTGACGGTGTGTCGAAGAGTGAATCCTGGTCCATGCGGCCCAACAGTAGTCGGTTACTGTTCCACCCCGATCAGGGACTGCACAACATCACCTGCGAAACGGGCGACCTCGGGGAAACGGGTGTCAGCACCCCGGGCGGCGAAACGCTGGAGCGCGGAGAAGGTCTCGTTGATGTCCTGGCGGACCAGTTCATCCTCCTCCGGGGTGCGGGGCACGGTGAAATCATCGATGTCCAGCTCCCCCAGTTCCTCGCGGGCCTCACGGTATGCATCCACCGCCGCGATGGACCCCATCTGCATGAGCGCGACACTCGACAGCGCCCAACCGATCAGTGCGGTGACGATGCGTGCGTGGAGCCGGTCCTCGTTGTTCACGTTCGGCCAGATGCTGCGGACCTCCTGCACCCAGGCGTCGATGAGTTCATCGGCCTCATCATCGCTGAGGGGATGGCTGAACACGAACTGGGGGAACCCGGCGATCACACAGGCGACATCGAAGGTGGCGTCCCGGAACCCGGCGACCTCATAATCGAGGAAGTGGGTGCGTTCGGCCACGATGATGTTGTCCGGGGACAGGTCGAACGGGGTGAAGGCGCGGTGACGTCCGGAGATGAGACGACGCTGGGCATCGCGGGCGAACTCCTCCACCACCGGCGACACGGGCACTCCCGTGGATTTGAGGATCTGCAGACCGACCTCCACCGCGGTGGGCAGCAGGGTGTCACGCTTCTTCTGCATCTCGGCGGTGGCGGGATAGCGGGCGAGCATGCGGGACATGAGGATCTCGAAGTCGGCCTCGCGGTCCGCGGTGGCGGCATGCAGACCACCGAGGGACTGGCCGAGGTTGCGCAGGATCTGCATCCGCTGATCCCCTGTGCGGTGCTCGAGGAGATCGGCGAACGTGTCACCATTGCCGGAATCGGACAGCACCATGATGCGCTTGTCGATGTCATAGGCGAGGATGACCGGACCGGGGCGGACCTCCTCGGTCAGCGAGGTGGTGAACTGATAGGACACCACCTCGCGCACGAGCGCGGAATCATCGAACAGATCCCCGGTGGCGGGAATGTACTTGAGTACCACCGACCGTTGCTGGAGGAACGGGGAGTTGGCGACACGCGCACGCAGCACCGTCGCGGTCCCTGAACCACTGAGCTGCTCCACCTCACTGAGGCTCTGGGTTCCGCCGTACCTCTTGGCCAGCAGATCCTCTGCGATCTCAACGATCTCTTCGTGGCTCAGCATTAGCTTCAACTCCTTTTCTTCCGGGGCATATGAGGGATACCAACACCTCGGGGTCACCCGGGCATGCCAGGTATGTGAAAACCGGCCGGGACATGGGTGATACCAGCTCGGGCATGGACATAACCAGACTTCGGTTAATGGTACAGATCACGATGGATCACGTGGGTGATCTACATAACCTTACCCCCGGTATCGGGCAATAAAACAGAAAATAGGGCCCAATCTATAAATCAGACCCTATTCATGAGTGGATATCACCGGTGGTGTCGGTGTACCCCTGCTACTTTTCTTCCGGCTTGTTCTCTGCTGCCTTCGGCTTTGCGTCGATACCGGATTCCTTGCGCTGCAGCGGGGTGATCGGCGCAGGCGCATCGGTCAGCGGATCAACTCCGCCACCGGACTTCGGGAAGGCGATGACATCGCGGATGGAGTCGAACCCACCGAGCAGGGAGACGATGCGGTCCCAGCCGAAGGCGATGCCGCCGTGCGGAGGTGCACCGAAGGCGAAGGCATCGAGCAGGAAGCCGAACTTGTCGCGGGCTTCCTCCTCGGAGATACCCATAACCTTGAACACGCGCTCCTGGACGTCGCGCTGGTGGATACGGATGGATCCGCCGCCGATCTCGTTGCCGTTGCAGACGATGTCGTAGGCGTAGGCCAGTGCCTCACCCGGGTTCTCATCGAAGGTATCGAGGAATTCCGGCTTCGGGGAGGTGAAGGCGTGGTGCACCGCGGTCCACTTGGAGTTGCCCAGGGCAACGTCACCGGAGGCGGTGGCATCGGCGGCGGATTCGAACATCGGGGCGTCGACGACCCAGACGAATGACCACTCGCCGTCCCTGATCAGGTCGAGCTTGCGTGCGATCTCATCACGGGCCGCACCCAGCAGGGCACGGGAGCTCCTGGTGTCACCGGCTGCGAAGAAGATGCAGTCGCCCGGTTCCGCACCGACGTGGGCGGCGATGCCCTCACGCTCCGCGTCGGTGATGTTCTTGGCCACCGGTCCACCCAGCTCGCCGTCCTCGCCGACGAGGATGTAGGCCAGGCCCTTCGCACCGCGCTGCTTGGCCCATTCCTGCCAGGCGTCGAGCTGGCGGCGGGGCTGGGATGCGCCACCCTTCATCACGACCGCGCCGACGTACTCGTTCTTGAATACGCGGAAGGTGGTGTCGGCGAAGAAGTCGGTGCACTCGGTGATCTGGATATCGAAGCGCAGGTCCGGCTTGTCGGAACCGTACAGACGCATGGCGTCGGCGTAGGTGATGCGTGGGATCGGGGTGGAGATCTCATACCCGATCAACTTCCAGACCTCGGTGAGGATCTCCTCGGCCAGGGCGATGACATCCTCCTGGTCCACAAACGACATCTCGACATCGAGCTGGGTGAACTCAGGCTGACGGTCCGCGCGGAAATCCTCATCGCGGTAGCAGCGTGCGATCTGGTAGTAGCGCTCCATGCCGGCGACCTGCAGCAGCTGCTTGAACAGCTGGGGTGACTGCGGCAGGGCGTAGAAGGTGCCGGGCTTCAGGCGGGCCGGGACCAGGAAGTCACGCGCACCCTCAGGGGTGGACCGGGTCAGGGTCGGGGTCTCGATCTCCGTGAAATCGTGGCTGTCCAGCACGGTGCGGGCAGCCTTGTTGGCCGCGGACCGCAGACGCAGGGCGTTGGCCTGGACCGGGCGACGCAGATCCAGGTAGCGGTACTTCAGGCGGGTTTCCTCGCCGACCTCACCCGCGGAGGACGCATCCTCGATCTGGAACGGCAGCGGGGCGGACTCGTTGAGGACCGTGAAGTCGGTGACACTGACCTCGACATCACCGGAGGCCAGGTTCGGGTTCTCCGAACCCTCCGGACGCTTCTCGACGACGCCGGTGACCTGCAGGACGAACTCGCTGCGCAGTGCGTGGGCGCGCTCGGCAACGTCCTCATTGCGGAAAACGACCTGGGCGATACCGGAACGGTCACGGAGATCAATGAAGATCACGCCACCATGGTCACGGCGACGGGCGACCCAGCCGGTCAGGGTGACTGACTGGCCAGCGTTTTCTTTACGAAGCTCGCCGGAGAGATGAGTGCGCAGCACGTGTAGGAGGTCCTTCCATTCGGAGATGTCTTGCCGGTGGTTTCTGGGCATGTCCTGCGCCGATCACGGGATGTGGAACACCATGTTCCCGGGCACATAGGCACATGTCACCACCACGGGCACATGTAACACTGGCATTGTACCCGCCGACGCGTGCACCGCGGATCATCAACCCGCCCGGCATTACGCACCCCACCCATTTATGAGATGATGCTCACATGACTTTTCGTGGTGATATCTCCCGCTCAGGCGGAAAGGCCCGCAAGGGTGGCGGCGGCCGTGGCATGGCTGTCGGTGGTGGTCTCGGAGGCCTGCTACTGGTCGGCCTCTTCGTGTTGCTGGGAGGCAATCCCGCGCAGGTTCCGGAGTTGTTGGGCCAGGGCGGGGATCAGGCCCAGCTGGAAACAGGTGAATCCTTCGACCACTGCCAGACCGGTGAGGATGCCAACACCTACGATGACTGCCGGTTGTACTACACCATGTTCTCGGTGAACGAGATGTGGCAGGAGGTACTACCCGCGCAGGCTGAGCTGCAGTATTCGGAGCCCGGTCTCGAGCTGTTCACCAACACCACCCGGTCGGGGTGTGGAGCGGCATCCGCCGCCACGGGCCCCTTCTACTGCCCCGCCGATCAGTACGCCTATTTCGACCTGACCTTCTTCGACCAGATGCGACAGTTCGGAGGTGACAGCGCACCCTTCGCCCAGATGTACATCGTGGCCCACGAGGTCGGACACCACGTGCAGAACCTGGAAGGCACCCTGGGACTGTCCGACTACAATGATCCCGGCGCGGACTCCAACGCCGTGAGGATCGAACTGCAGGCGGACTGCTATGCGGGTATCTGGGCCAGCTACGCCGACAAGGGTGAGGATGCACTGCTGGAACCGGTCACCGAGGAGGAACTCGATGCTGCCCTGACCACCGCGGCAGCCGTGGGTGACGATAATATCCAGCGCCGTTCCGGCGGTGAGGTCAATCCGGAGAGCTGGACCCACGGGTCCTCGGAGCAGCGTCGACAGGCGTTCCTCGACGGGTACACCACCGGTCAGATGAGCTCGTGTGACTACCTGGACCGGGGTGTCTACCGCACCACCTAGTCCTCCAGGCCCAGTCTGGCCCGTTCGGCATCGATGATGCTGGCGGCCAGCTGGGCCTCTGTGATGTCCACGGCATCCGGTGTCCCGGCGGTGTCGGACAGGCGTGCGTAGACATCGAAGATCTGGGTCTTGCCCGCCAGGATCTCGAGCATGCGTTCATCGGCGGTGTCATCACCGATGAGGCGGTGGACGTTGACGGTGGCGGTCTGTCCCATGCGGTGCACACGCGCGACGGCCTGCTGCTCGATGGTGGGTTTGACCTGGGGTTCGCAGATGATGACCTGGCTGGCGCTCTGAATGTTCAACCCCACCCCACCGGCCGTGATCTGGGAGATGAGGGCGGATCCGGCGGGGGCGTCGGCGAGGGCGTCGACAAGCTCCTGGCGTCGGGCAGCCGGCACGCTGCCGTCGATCCGGCCGATGACACGCGCGCCCAGGACGTGCTCGAGTTCGTCGAGGATGTCGAGGAAGAAGGTGAAGATCAGGGTTTTCCGGCCGTGTTCCTCCGCTTCATCGAGCAGCTCGATGATGCGCTTCATCTTCGCTGATGTCGCCGATGGTTTCGGGGCGAGCATCGCCGAGCGGCGCATGCCCATCCAGTTCCCCGCCCGGACCTGATCGTCATAGGCGACGCGGTCCGCGGGGGTGAGCTCGATCCAGTCGATGGAGTCGGTGCGTTCGGGGAGTTCATCCAGGACATCGGTCTGGTTCCGGCGCAGATAGGCCGGTGCGATCCGGGCGCGGAAATCCCCGGCGGACATGGCGGACATGCCGCGGGTGATCAGCTCGGGTTGGACATAACGGATGAGGGCGACGAACTCGGAGACCTTGTTCTCCAGCGGGGTGCCGGTCATGAGCAGGGCGTAGTCGGCGGCATCGATGAGCCTGGCGCAGGCCTGACTCCGTTTGCTCTGTGGGTTCTTGATCATGTGGGCCTCATCGGCGATGATCAGGCCCGGGGCGGGAATGTCCAGGCTCCTGGTGCCGGCGTAGGTGCAGATGAGGATGCCGTTGGTGTCCGCCCACGCGGTGACCGCCGCCTCCTTGTCCTGCCCGTGTGCGACAAAGACGGGCAGGTCGGTGAACCGTCGGCATTCGCGGACCCAGTTGACGATCACGGAGGCCGGGACCACCACCAGTGTGCGGAAGGTGTCCTCCGCGGCGGTCAGGTGCGCGGCCACGGCAATCGCCTGGATGGTTTTACCCAGGCCCATGTCATCGCCGAGCAGGACCTTCTTCTGCACCACGGTGAAGCGGGCCCCGAAGGACTGGTACCCACGCAGGTGGAGATCGCGCAGGTGTGTGGTGTCCAGCTCCAGTTCGCGGATGCGTTGCAGGACGGTGGTGTCCAGGTGTTCATCCACACCCTCGATCTCCCGTCCCAGCAGGGTGGCGAGCAGACCCTGGTAGTGGGCGGGGCGCGTCAGATAGTCATCCCAGATATCAGCCGGGGGTGGGGTGATGTGCTGGGGATGGAAGAGGTTGGGGTTGGCACTCACCCAGGCCAGGTCATCGGTAATGCGGTTCCAGGCCGCGTCTCCCTGGTCCGGTCCTGCACCGACGACGATCCACCCGGCCGTGTCAGTTGCAGAGATGGCGGGAAGCTGCTGGATGTAGTCGATCACACGGTTGCGCCGTTCGCGCTCCGCGGGGGAGAGTGCATCCGCCTGCTCGAACCGGGCGAGGATGCGGATGAGGGCGACGGCTGCCTGTGTCGGTGTGTCACCGATGAGAACGGTGTTGCGCCCAAGAGCCTCCTGCTGGAGAGTCTGGGCGGCGGCCTTCATGTGACGGGCGGTCTGGTGTCCGATGCCCTGGGCGGTGGCGAGGAGGGATTCAGATGCCCGGAGGACATCGGCCACGGTGCTGATGCCGATGGTGTCGAGCGAGCCGAACCGGAGCCGGTGGTTGGTGGCGGTGCGCAGCGCATCCACGGGGAGTTGTTCCAGAAGGATCTCCACGCGCTGGCGGTTGATCTGCGACAGGGCACGTTCCGCCTCCGCCCGGAGTCTGACCTGGGAGTTCGGATCGGAGGCGTACGTGTGGACCAGCCTGTGGACGGAGGCGAGATGGTGGCCGTCCCACTGGTGGAAACCCGGTGCGTCCTCCCCCAGCTGGCGGGCGATCTCGGCGCGGGCGGCATCGATATACCGCTGCCCCACAGGGTGTGCACCGGGGAACAGGTGTACCCCGCCGCGTTGGGTGGTGGTCGCGGTGGTGGAGGTGTCGATCAGCGGGGTGATTCCGGGCAGCTGCCGGTCGAGGTCGGCCACCCGGGTGGTGAGATCCGCCAGGGCTGCTTCACCGCGGCGGATGGATTCCGGGTTGAACAACCGGCGCAGGAAACCACCGGTCCCGGCGCGCGCAGTCTCCATCAGCCCGGGGAGAACAGCGGTGGCGGTGAGATAGCGACGCAGTTGTTCCTCGGCCCCAAGCCCGTCGAGTGCGACCCGGGTGTAGAAATTGGCGGACCAGTCCAGATCAGCATCCCGGAGCAGAACGATCCGCGACTGGTCCGGCTCGCCGAAACCGATCTTTCTGTGGATGTGGACCCGTGCCGGCAATTCCAGGGAGCGCAGCACCTCCTGCGCCTGCTGCGCACGGTTGAGGTGCTGCTGTGCCGCGGTGAGTTGGGTCTGGAGATGCGTCCGGTCCATGGCTGTTCATTGTGCCATCCGGGGGTGGGCACGGCAGCCACCCGGCCACGGCCATGCGGCAGCGTGTGAAAGTTGCACGACAAAGGGCCGGGAGGGGTCGAAACGTTATGGGATCGGAGTAGCAGATCTATTGTAAGAGGTGGGGGTGTTTCCTAGGCTGGGGTGGTGAGGGTCACATGCCAGCACTCGATCCTCATGCACCACCTCCGTTGAAGCACCAGAAGGATCGGGAGGCCACCATGAAGGACACCCACGGCGGACACGACGATGCCCCACCCCCCAGACCACCGCGGCGGGAATCATACCGATCCCGTGATATCCAGGTGGATATCACCGAAGATGAGGACGGGATCTCCCTGGAACTGGACGGCACCCCGGTCGAGGTCGCCTACGTCAATGGGAAGTACTACTCCCCCACAGCCCATATGTACGTGGAGTTCGACACCCTGGACGAGGTCGTGGATCAGCTCATCAGGACCAGTGACGAGTACTGGCAGCTCCACCCGCCCGAGGACGGGGACCCCAACCCCCACCACCGCAGTCCGGGGACGGGAGAGTGAACCGTGCACATCAGGCAGAACATCTACGCACTCACCGATGAGCAGCTGGAGCGGTTTCAGGATGCGGTGAACGGGATCAAGGCGGATGGTACCTACGACCATTTCACCGAACAGCACCACCACTCCATGCACGAGGCCACCGTGTTCCCCTGGGAATCAGGCGGGCACCTGTTGCGGAACTCGGCCCACCGCGGTCCGGCGTTCCTGCCATGGCACCGTTATTACTGTCGGGAATTCGAACTGGCCCTGCAGGAGAAGGATCCATCGGTGCCCCTGCCCTACTGGGACTGGGCCGCTGATTCCGCCGCCGGGGCCGCCGCACCATTGTGGAACACTGATCCGGACCGTGGCCGCATCTACATCGGCGGCAATGGTACCGGCCCCGATTCCACCGTGAACACCGGCCCGTTCGCCGGGTGGGAGGTCCTGGTGGAATGGGGCATGGGGTTCACCCGGCGCCCCGGCGGGTTGAGGCGCCAGTTGGGCCTGGCGGTGCCCACGCTTCCGACCCCGGATGAGGTGACGGCCTGCATCACCGATCTGCCGGTGTATGACACCGACCCGTGGCACCCGGGCAGTGCGGACAGTTTTCGTAATCAGCTGGAGGGATGGCCCAACGGGCCCGCGATGCACAACCGGGTCCACGTGTGGGTTGGTGGCGACATGGGGCCGGGCACCTCCCCGAATGATCCGGTGTTCTACCTGCACCACGCTTTCGTCGACCTGATCTGGGCCCGCTGGCAGCAGACCCACGCCGGGGGTTATCTCCCGGATGGGCAGGGGCCTCCGGGACACAATCTCCACGATGAGATGGCTTATCTGGACTCGACCTCACCCACCCCCGCGAACTGCCTGGATTACCGCCATTCCATGGGCTATATCTACGACACGGATCCGCCCACGGTGCAGCAGATGACCTCTGCCCTCGACTTCACCAATGTGATGGCCGGGGATGTGGAACGCCGCTACGCGCTCTTTCATGCCAGGGCGGCACAACCCGTCACCTTCGAGGTGCTGCCCACCCGTGGGTTACAGGCACCCTATTCCCTCTTCCACACCGAACCGACGATCATCCACGAACCGGTGGTGGACAACCGCCCCTACGATGAGGTGCGCATCTGGTTCGCGTTCACCGCCGACCTGACACCAGGGCCCGCACCCGCCGGGTCCGCGCAGGTCCGGTGCAGGGAAACCGATGAGATCTTCGAGATCTCCCTGACCGGGTCCACGAGGGAGCTGAGCGTTCGATAGCTTGACGACGCCCCCGACCCCGCCACGGGGCGCGTCGGGGTGGGGTGCTCGCGGCGTCGAGAAGCGTGGGCCGTGGCTACAGTGGGTGGATATGAGCGCCCGTGATGACACCCCCGCCGATCCGGCAGTCGCCTTCCTGGCTTCTTTCAATGACATTGAGGCCCACCTGCGTTCCCAGCTGAATGCGAAACGGTCGGATAGTTTCCGGTGGATGGTCCGCCTCGCTGAGAAGAAACACCTGATCTCCGCGCAGCAGTCGGAGGCTCTGGATGCGTTCGCGGAACTGCGCAATGCCATCAGTCACGGCCCCTACAACAATCTGCGCCCGATCGCCGACCCCCGGCCCGACACGGTGGCCATGATCCAGCACATCAGGGATCTCCTCCTGGACCCGCCGGTGGCGCTGGAGGTGCTGTCCCATCAGACGGTGCGCTCGCTGCAGGTCGGGGATCCGATCGCCGCCGCCCTGAAGATCATCCGGACCACCGAGATCTCCCAGTTCCCCGTCTATGACGGTGGTTCCTATGTGGCGCTGCTGACCACCAACACGATCGCCCGGTGGGTGGCCGCCGATCTCTCCGACAATTCCATCCTGGATGCCTCCACCGTGGCCGAGGTGCTCGATTACGCCGAAACGTCTGATTCCGCCGTGTTCATGCCACGGACCGCCACCGCCCAGGAGGTCATCGATGTGATGACGGGACCGGAGCTTCCCTGGTCGGTGATCGTGACCGAGCATGGGAAGCCGAGCCAGAAGCCACTACGCCTGATCAGTGGCCGGGATATGCGCAGTCTCATCGAGCTGGTGGAGCTGCGATAGTTGCATGACGTGACAACAAAAGCTATTTTGATGATATATCAACAAAATTATTGACCAGTTAGGACCAACCATGCAGTTCGGCATCTTCACCATCGGTGATGTAACCACCGACCCCACCAACGGCACCACCCCAACCGAGGGTGAGCGCATCCGGGCCATGACCCAGATCGCGCTCAAGGCCGAGGAGGTCGGCCTTGATGTCTTCGCCACGGGCGAGCACCACAACCCACCGTTCGTCCCCTCCTCCCCCACCACCCACCTCGCCTATATCGCCGCACAGACCACCAACCTGCTGCTCTCCACCGCCACCACCCTGATCACCACCAACGATCCGGTGAAGATCGCCGAGGACTACGCCTTCCTCCAGCACCTCTCCGGTGGTCGCGTGGATCTGATGATGGGCCGTGGCAACACCGGGCCGGTCTACCCGTGGTTCGGCAAGGACATCCGCCAGGGCATTCCCCTGGCGATCGAGAACTACCACCTGCTGCGTCGCCTGTGGCGCGAGGACGTGGTGAACTGGCAGGGCAAGTTCCGCACCCCGCTGCAGGGCTACACCTCCACCCCGGCACCCCTCGACGGCGTGGCACCATTTGTCTGGCACGGTTCCATCCGCTCCACCGAGATCGCCGAGCAGGCCGCCTTCTACGGTGACGGTTTCTTCCACAACAACATCTTCTGGAACAAGGAACACACCGCCCAGATGGTCAACCTCTACCGCCAGCGTTTCGAGTACTACGGCCACGGACGCGCCGACCAGGCCACC
Organism: Corynebacterium efficiens YS-314; assembly: GCF_000011305.1. Taxonomy (NCBI): domain Bacteria; kingdom Bacillati; phylum Actinomycetota; class Actinomycetes; order Mycobacteriales; family Corynebacteriaceae; genus Corynebacterium; species Corynebacterium efficiens. The sequence goes on from NC_004369.1 coordinate 1,854,646, forward strand.
GTCGGCCTGGGTGGTCAGGTGTTCATCGGGGATACGGAGTCCCAGGCCAAGGACTTCTTCCGCCCCTACTTCGACAACGCACCGGTCTACGGCCACGGCCCCTCCATGGAGGATTTCACCCGCATGACCCCGTTGACCGTGGGCACCGCGGAGCAGGTGATCGAGCGCACCATGGAATTCGCCGACTGGGTGGGCGACTACCAGCGTCAGCTCTTCCTCATCGACCACGCCGGACTCCCCCTCGAGGTCGTCCTCGACCAGATCGAGCGCCTTGGCCGGGATGTGGTCCCTGAGGTCCGCCGCCGCATGGAGGAACGTCGCCCCGACCACGTTCCCTCCGACCCACCGACCCACCGCACCCTGCTGGGGAACCCGGAGCACCCACACTTCCACATCAGCCCCGGCCAGCCAGCAGACGCGGAATAGACGCAGAATAGAGGTTCACCCCATGCGCACACTCACCGTGGTCACCGCGGGTCTGTCCAACCCGTCGACAACCCGCTCCGTGGCCGACCAGCTCACCAATGCCGTGGAGGCGGCCATCACCGCCCGCGGGGAGTCCGTGGACATCGAGGTCATCGAGATCCGCGATCTCATCTTCGATCTGGCCACCGCCTTCACCAGTGCTGGAATGAGCTCCCCCGCCCTTGATGCCGCGAAGGAGCGACTGGCGCACTCCGACGGTCTCATCGCCGTCACCCCGGTCTTCACCGCCAGCTACTCAGGCATCTTCAAGATGTTCTTCGACGCCCTGGATCCGAAGACCATCGTGGGTCTGCCCACCCTCATCGCGGCCTCCGCCGGCACTGAACGCCACTCCCTGGTGCTCGACCACGCGATCCGCCCGATGTTCAACTACCTGCGTGCCGTGGTCGTGCCCACCGGTGTGTTCGCCGCGACCGCCGATTTCGGTACCGAGGCGGGCGTGGAGTTCGAGCGTCGCGTCAACCGGGCGGCCGGGGAACTCGCCACCCTCATGCTCCAGGATTACGGCAGCGTGCAGGGCCTGGGTGGGGCCACCGCCAACCAGGATGCCGACCTGTCCTACCGCCGCACCGGGGTCACCCCGGGTGAGGGTTTCACCTCATTCGCGGACCTGCTCAAGGGTCACGACGGCGGGCAGTAGCGCCCGGCGGTTCGTCGACAAGCGCGCTGTTAGGCCCAATACCGTTAAGTTAGTGGTGGGATGACGGTGACCACTGGGCCGAGTGGCCGACCACAATGATGGGATCGTTTCACCGGCTATTTCGACATCTTTCGTTTAATCACCCGCGGATTCTTCCGCCTTCGTCGCGGTGGGTTGAGGTACCTGGCCAGCCAAGACGCTGCCTGATCCCATAAACTTCGGGCGGTGTGCGGGTCGTCAGGGGGGAAAAGAGCCCTGGATCACCGAACGACGGGTAAGCTTCAAGGCCTTAACAAATGACACCCGCACCGGAGGGTGCTCACTGGCAGTGGCCGCATCAGCCATCAGTGTCCTGATCGCGTAGTGGCAGCACAGATGCCCCCAGATCTCCTGACGCACCAACTCCGGGGACTTTGACCGCAACACCCTTTCTCGTCCACGCTGATGGGTTTTCAACTCATCGAAAGTGTTCTCGATCTCCCACCGGGTGTGATACGCCGCGATCAGATCCTCCACCGACACCTCATCAGGATCCAACAAGGTGGTCAACAACCGATGCTGCTGGTCGACAATGCCAGCCTCATCGTCACCGGTATCGATGTGGTAGTCCACCACCCGCACCATCCTTGGGGCAACCTGCCGCCACCCCGGCCCATTGCTCGGGGTAATCGTGGCCAACCATGTTCCATCCTCCAGGGTTCGCACATGGTGTGGTTTCACATTGTTCCGGATCCGCCACACCAGATCCGCACCACGGTCCTGGGCGGTAGCCCACCGGTGGAAACTATAAAACCCCCGATCAGCGACCAGTACTGAGCCTGGATCCAGCCGGTCGATCAGTTCATCAGCCAGGGTCGTGGTCAAGTCCGCGGGAGTGGTGTATCTGCCCTTTCGATAAAACAAGCAGCGTAACGACCTCACGGACCATCACGAGCTAAATACTGACCCTGGCTCATGCCACATCCTTCCGGATGATCTCAGAAGTAATATCGTCCGAATCGATGATGTTCGCCGTCATCATCGCCCTGGTCTGCTCCAAACTGGTCAACGACATGTACCGCTTCTGCTGAATCCAATCATCATGCTGTTCCGCCAGGACAGCCCCGACCAGGCGCACGACAGCATCACGGTTGGGGAAGATGCCGACGACATCGGTGCGCCGGCGGATCTCGCGATTGAGCCTCTCGGTGGGGTTATTCGACCAGACCTTGGTCCACACACTCTTGGGCGCGTTCGTGAATGCCAGCAGCTCATCAAGAGCTTCCTCCAGGTAATCGGCCACATCCGGGAACTTCTGCTCACAAAAGGCCACGACCTCACGGGCCTGACCCCACACCGATTGTGCATCCGGCTGCTGGAAGATGGTGTGGAACATCGCCGATAACGTTGGCCATTGTGTTTTCGATACCATCCCGTACAAGTTCTTGGAAAAGTGCGTGCGACACCGTTGCCACGAGGCATTCGGCAGGACCTCACCGATGGCGTGCTGAATTCCCAGGTGGGCATCACTGGTGACCAAATAGACCTCGTTGAGCCCGCGGGCTTTGAGGTCCCGGAAGAACCCGGTCCACGATGCCACGGACTCGGCTGTGGCGACTTGCATACCAAGTAATTCCCGATAGCCCTCGGCATTGACACCGGTAGCCAGCAGGACAGAGGTTTTCACCACTCGGCCGCCTTCACGCACCTTCATGGTCAGGGCGTCGCAGGAAACATAGAGGTAGGGGCCGGTATCAAGGGGTCTGGTGCGGAACTCTTCGACCATCTGATCAAGGTCTTTGGCCATGTCTGACACCTGGGACTTTGAGAGATTGTTGATCCCTAAGGTGGCGACCAGGTCGTTCATCCTGCGGGTGGACACACCTTTGAGGTAGCAGGTGGCGATCACGGTGGTCAGGGCTCGTTCAGCCCGGGTGCGGCGTTCCAACAGCCAGTCGGGGAAGAACGATCCGGTGCGTAGTTTCGGGACCGCGACGTCGATGGTGCCCACGCGGGTGTCGAAGTCGCGGTGGCGGTATCCGTTGCGGGTGTTCACCCGGTCCTGAGACACGGTGGCGTAGTCGGCGCCGCACACCTGGTCGGCTTGGGTGGACAGGATCTGGTTGATGAAGCCCTGGAGCATCTCTCGCATGAGATCGGGGGATGCTTGGGCGAGCAATTCGTCGAGGTAGGTGGTGGGGTCGATAGAATAGGGTCCAGCGGCCATCGTGGGTTGTCCTTTCGAGGATATGTAGGAGTTGAGCCGAAAGGTACCTGCGGTGGTCGCCCACGTCGTTCATGGGGTCGTCACCGGCAGTTACAGATACACCACGCTAATGGACTCCACCCAGGGTCGTTTCCCCGGTGCCCAGCCCGCCGATGACCGCGTCCAGGATCGCATGTGATCCACATTCCGCGATCGCCACGACACGGGCCTGCGGGTACCCGGCCTGACCACGTCCGGTGCCGGGACGCCCGAAATGCTCGACATTGGCTGGCGTATCCGGGACATCCAAGGTGGTGCCATCAACAGCCAACAGGCGTTTGCCCGCCAGCCAGGCCCCCTCCCACCCCGGCCGGGCCAATGGTTGGGCAACACGGGCAAACAACGCTGCCATCGGTTCATGTCCCAGCCTGACCCTGGCCTGGAAAATCGCGGAGCGTGACGGAGCAGGTACTGCCTGTTCCTCCCACCTGCAGGCCCAGGACAGTCCATCGGTGAGATCGGCGTAGATATCCTCATAGGATCCATCGGAGTTCAAAGCCATTGTGATGGTGTAATACACCATTACCCGGGAGGGCAGGATGCGGGATCGTTGCTGGGTACGACCGGCCTGCGCGACGACCTCGTCCACGACATCGGCCGGAAACACCCGGGTGAGCAGGCCCACCGAGATTAAATCCGATAACCGACGATCAGTATCAGGTTGTGTCCGTCCATGTCGAGGCATAGCACAACACTACACCCACTAACTTAACGGCATTGCTGTTAGGCCAGCTTCGCCCGCAGGGCGGAGACCACCTCGGACAGGGCGATGTCCTGCTGGTCGTGGGCGCGCATGTCCTTGACCGCGACGGTGCCGTTGTCCAGCTCGTTCTCGCCGAGCACCAGGGTGTAGAGCGAGCCTGAGCGGTCCGCACCCTTCATCGCACCCTTGAGGCCACGGTCACCATAGGACATGTCCGCGCTGATACCGGCGGCACGCAGATCGTTGATGATGCCAGCCATGGCCTTCTTCGCGGCCTGGCCGAGGGGCACACCGTAGACATCCACGCGGCGTTCCTGGCCGACGGTCACGCCTTCAGCCTCGAGCGCCAGGATGGTGCGGTCCACACCCAGGCCGTAGCCGATGCCGGAGAGGTCCTGGCCGCCGAGCTGAGCCATGAGACCGTCGTAACGCCCGCCGCCACCGATGCCGGACTGCGCGCCGAGGCCGTCATGGATGAACTCGAAGGTGGTCTTTGTGTAGTAGTCAAGGCCACGGACCATACGTGGGTTGATCTCATAGGGCACACCCATGTCATCAAGCAGACCGGTGACGGTCTCGAAGTGGGTACGGCACCCATCATCGAGGTGATCGAGCATGAGCGGTGCATCCGCGGTCATCTCACGGACCTCGGCACGCTTGTCGTCGAGCACCCGCAACGGGTTGATCTCGGCGCGTCGGCGGGTCTCCTCGTCCAGGGGCAGGTTGAGGAGGAAGTCCTGGAGCTTCTGACGGTAGGCGGGACGGCAGTTGCTGTCACCCAGGCTGGTCAGCTCGAGGCGGAAACCGGTCAGGCCCAGGGAACGGTAGCTGCGGTCGGCCAGCGCGATGATCTCCGCGTCCAGGGCCGGGTCGTCGACGCCGATGGCCTCCACACCGACCTGCTGGAGCTGACGGTAACGACCCGCCTGGGGTCGCTCGTAGCGGAAGAAGGGACCGGCATAGTTGAGCTTGACCGGCAGCTGACCGCGATCAAGACTGTGCTCGATGACCGCACGCATGACACCGGCGGTGCCCTCCGGGCGCAGCGTCACGGAACGTTCACCGCGGTCGGCGAAGGTGTACATCTCCTTGCTCACCACATCGGTGGACTCACCCACACCACGGGCGAACAACCCGGTCTCCTCGAAGATCGGCAGCTCGATATGCTCGAAACCCGCCAGGTGCGCCTGGGTGATGAACGCATCACGGACGGCGACAAACGCCGCCGAGCGTGGCGGTGCATAATCCGGGACACCCTTCGGCGCGGAGAACGGCTGGATCTTCTCGGTTCTGGTGTTCTTATCAGTCACGGTTGCTAACGATACCTTTTCATTTCGGTCTGGTCGGAAGCAGGATCAGTTTGGGCGCAGCGCACGCAGGAACGGGTTACCCATCCGTTCCGCACGCATGGTGGTGGTGGGACCGTGCCCGGGCAGGATCTGCAGGGCATCATCCAACCCGAGGACAACAGTGCGCAGGGAGCGGGTCATGGCCTCCTCATCGGCGAACTCGAAATCAGTGCGGCCGATGGACCCCTTGAACAGCACATCACCGGAGAAGCAGTACTCCCGCCCCACCAGCATGGTGCAGCCGGGTGAGTGTCCCGGCGCGTGGCGGAGGGTGAATTCCTCGCCCGCCAGGGTGATGGTCTCCCCGTCGACGAGATCGATGGTGGACTCCGGGGAGAGCATGTTGTCGGCGTCGAAGAGCATGGCGGTGCGGGTGCCGCTGCCCTTGTAGGCCTCCAGGAAGAACACATCATCGGGGTGGATGTAGACCGGTGCGTTGAAACGCCTGGCGACCACCCCCGCGTCCCGGGTGTGGTCGATGTGACCGTGGGTGAGCACGATCTTGTCCACGGTGAGTTTGTTGGTGGTGATGTACTCCACCAGATCATCGTGGGTGTGCATACCGGGGTCGATGATCGCCACCTCACCGTCACCGACAACGACATAACAGTTGGTCTTGTAGGGACCTGCCGCGAAACCGAGAATCTCCATGGAAGGGAAGTCTAATCCCGACCCCCCAGGTGATCACCATTCAGCACGGTTTCCCCGGGTGGTTAGAATAGGGAGGAATTTTTCATGCACGTACTTTCCAACACGAAAAAAGGGATACAACGCGGTGAGCAATAACAAGGAACGGCGCCAGACGGCACTCTCCCAGCTTGAGAAGGAACTCAAAAGCAGGGACCGCAAGGAGAAGACCAAGCCGATGACCGTTGTGGCCGCCTCCCTGGCGGTCATCCTCCTGGTCGTCGGTGGCATCTGGTACGCAGCAACCCGCGATACCGGTGAGGAGGCCATCACCGCCGATGAGACGACCACCGCCCCGGAGGATCCCACCTACGAGCCGCTGGCGGTCACCCGCACCACCCCACTCGGTAACACCGTCTCCTGCACCTACGAGGAGGCCGGCGAGGCCTCCCGTGAGGTGTCCACCCCGGAGACCGAGGACGTGCCAGCTACCGGAACCGTCACCGTCAATCTGTCCACCAACCAGGGTGAGATCGGTATGGAACTCGACCGGTCCGTCTCCCCGTGCACCGTCAACGCCATCGAGCACTTCGCCGCGGAGGGGTACTACGATGACGTGGTCTGCCACCGCCTGACCACCTCCGGCATCTACGTTCTCCAGTGCGGTGATCCCAGTGGCACCGGTGCGGGCGGCCCGGGATTCCAGTTCGCCAACGAGTACCCCACCGATGAGGCTGCCCAGGAGGATTTGAACACCCCGGTCATCTACGAGCGCGGCACCATCGCCATGGCCAACGCCGGCCAGGACACCAACGGTTCGCAGTTCTTCCTCAACTACGAGGACTCCCCGCTGCCACCGGTCTACACCTACTTCGGTCAGATCACCGAGGAGGGTCTGGCCACCCTCGATGCCATCGCCGAAACCGGCGTGGAGGGTGGTGCCACCGACGGCGCACCTGCAGAGAAAGTGGTCATCGAGACCGCGACGGTGGCCTAAGTCACCAGCTTTACCCCCGGACGCAACCGTCTCCCGACTCCCGGCAGCAATGCCGGCGGGAGGCGGTTTCCTTTATGGGGCGGACATCGTCAGGGGTGGACATCCGATCTGTCCCCTTGCGGTTGCACAGAAGCGGGCGTTTCCGGGCCCCATGCCCCGGGCGACCGGAAAACACCGTCAAACTGGAGAAAGGCTGATCCCATCCTGTTAAATAACCTGGAAGGGACAACCCCGACCAGGGGTGAGCAGACCTGCTGCAGGCGGTCGCCCACCTGTGATTTTCATCAATTAAACCCGCTTTTATGGATGAAAATCCCATGATGCAGAGCTTATATAACATTTCCCCTACTTCCCCATCACAGTTTGCTTGCACCACTCTGGATGCACAGTTAGAGTGAGCACTAGATAACACCGCCCCTCATCACGAAGGACCCAGGACATGAAGATTTTCTCCCGTACCTCCCTGGTCGCGCTTGGTACCGCTGCTGCCGTCGCTGCTTCCGCTTTCACCGCCCCTGCATTCGCAGAGGACGAGGTCAACAACGGTGGCGAGACCACCACCGTGGTCACCAGCACCGAAGCCACCACCACCAGCGCTGCACCTACCGTGACCGAGACTGCCACCCGCACCGTCACCGCAACCCCGAGCACCACCCAGAGTGGCGGCTCCTCCGACATGGACAATGTCAACGACTGGATCAAGATCATCACCGCAGTCATCGGTGCCCTGACCACCGTCCTGACCTTCGCCAGCAACCTGGACCGCTTCATTAACCGCTAGGTCACACCCCGGGGATCATGGTCTCCATCCCTCCCACGCCGTATACCAATCGGTCTGTGGGAGGGATGTTGTCATTGGCGGCCCTGCAGCTCACAGTCGAACAGGTGGAAAAAGGAGGAAGGCGCTGTCATCCCATCCGGGAATGACAGCGCCTTCAGTCCTTCTATCCGCCTGAGGTCACCCGGTAGACATCGAAGACACCCTCCGCATTACGCAACTGGGTCATCAGGGACCCCAGCTGCTTGGTGTCCGAGACCGCGAATGTGAAGCGGACGGTGGCCACACGGTCATCGGAACAGTGGGAGTTCATCGCGGTGACCGATACCTTCTGTTCATTGATCACGCGGGTGAGTTCGAAGAGCAGACCGGCACGGTCGAGAGCCTCCAGCTGCAGCGTCGCGGAGAACACCGAACCCTGCCCCTCCGAGGCCCAGGCCACCTGCACCATGCGTTCGGGTTCCTCGCGGAGTTTCTCCGCGTTGGTGCAGTCGGTGCGGTGCACGGACACACCACCACCACGGGTGACAAAACCGAAGATCTCATCCCCCGGCACCGGCATACAGCATTTGGCCAGCTTGGCCAACACATCGGGACTGCCCTCGACGAGGATCCCGCTCTCATTGTTGCCGGTGGCCGCACGGGATTCCACCAGTTCGCTGAACGGTGTCCGGTCAACCAGGGCGTCCTCGGCATCCTCCTGGTCACCGAAGATCGCCACCAGGCGGTTGACCACATGCTGCGCGGAGACCGAACCCGAACCGATCGCGGTGTAGAGCGCATCCACATCCGAGTAGTGCAGCTCGGTGGCGACCCTCTTCATCGTGGTCGCGGTGAACAACCTGTGCATGGGCAGCCCACCGCGCTGGATCACCGCGGCGAGTGCATCACGGCCAGCCTCCAGGTACTCCTCGCGGCGTTCCTTGGCGAACCACTGGCGGATCTTCGCCTTCGCCCGTGGGGACACCACGAAATCCTGCCAGTCACGGCTCGGTCCGGCGTTGGGATCCTTGGAGGTGAACACCTCCACGCGGTCACCGGATTTCAGCTTGGTCTCCAGGGCGACCAGCTTGCCGTTGATCTTCGCACCGATACACCGGTGGCCGACCTCGGTATGGACCGCGTAGGCGAAGTCAACCGGGGTGGAATCCACCGGGAGGTTGACCACATCGCCCTTGGGGGTGAACACGAAGATCTGCTTGGAGGTCAGGTCATAGCGCAGACTGTCGAGGAACTCATTCGGATCCGCGGCCTCCTTCTGCCAGTCGAGCAACTGGCGCATCCACGCCATCTGATCCACTTCCTCGCGGTCACCGGTGTGTGAGCCCTTGGTCTCCTTGTACCGCCAGTGGGCTGCGATGCCGAATTCCGCATTATAGTGCATCTCATGGGTCCGTGCCTGCACCTCCAGGGGTTTGCCCCCCGGGCCCATGACCGTGGTGTGCAGCGACTTGTACACCCCGAAACGTGGAGCGGAGATGTAATCCTTGAAACGACCCGGCAGCGCATTGAACAACGAGTGGACCACGCCGATGGCGGCGTAGCAGTTATTGACATTGTCCACCAGGATGCGGATGCCCACCAGGTCGAAGATGTCATCGAAGTCGCGGCCCCGCACGATCATCTTCTGGTAGATCGACCAGTAGTGCTTCGGGCGACCGAGCACTTCGGCCGGGATGTTGTTGTCATGCAACCCGGCGGTGACCTGGTCGATGATCTCCTTGAGGTACCTGTCCCGGGAGGGGGAACGGTCAGCGACGAGGCGGACGATCTCCTCGTACTTCTTTGGGTACAGGATGGCGAAGGAGAGATCCTCCAACTCCCACTTGATGCTCGCCATACCCAGACGGTGTGCGAGCGGGGCGATCACCTCCAGGGTCTGACGCGCCTTCTTGGCCTGCTTCTCCGGGGGCAAAAAACGCATGGTGCGCATGTTGTGCAGGCGGTCGGCGACCTTGATCACCAGCACCCGCGGATCCTGGCTCATGGCCACGATCATCTTGCGGATCGTCTCGGCCTCCGCCGCAGCTCCCAGGGCCACCTTGTCGAGCTTGGTCACCCCGTCGACAAGCCTGGCGACCTCCTCCCCGAAATCCCGGGTGAGATCGTCCAGGGAGTAGTCGGTGTCCTCGACCGTGTCATGAAGCAGGGCGGCCACCAGCGTGGTGGTGTCCATGCCGATCTCCGCGGCGATGGTCGCCACGGCGAGGGGATGCGTGATGTAGGGGTCACCGGATTTACGGACCACCCCCTCGTGGAGACGTTCCGCGGTGGAATAGGCCCGTTCAAGCACCGCCCCATCCGCCTTGGGGTGGAACTGCCGGTGGATGCTCAACAGGGGATCCAGCACCGGATTGGTGCGCATCCTCGTACCCGTGAGACTCCTGGCGAGCCTGGCCGACATGCTGCGCACACCTATTGTCGACTTCTGCGGATTACGCTCCAGACTCATTGTTCGTCGCCTTTCTCACTCCCGCTACTGCGGATCCCTGATCACATGGACCGGGATGTCTCCCAGACGTTCCCGACCACCGAGGCCACCGACCTCAATGGCGAGAACATAACCGGTGACATTGCCACCACATGTTTCAATCAGTTTACGTGCTGCCGCGAGTGTCCCGCCGGTGGCGAGCACATCATCGATGAGCACAACCCTCCGACCCTCAAGATCCAACCCCTCCGCGGGCAGCTCCAACGCCGCGGAACCGTACTCCAGGTCATAATCCTGGGTGACCACCGGCGGGGGCAGCTTGCCCTTCTTACGGATGGCGATCACACCGAGACCCAGCTTGTAGGCCACGGCCGAACCCAGAAGGAATCCACGGGCATCCAACCCGCCGATGATCTCGGCCCCGAGCTCCTCGGCGGCCTCCGCCTGTGCATCCACCACAGCGGCGAAGGCCTCGGCATTGGCCAGTACCGGGGTGAGATCCTCGAACAGGACACCCTCTGCAGGGAAATCGTGCACATAGCGGGTGTGCTCGGTGAGGGCGACACGCGCCCTGGCCATGTTGACACTGCCGCTGTCGTTGCCGCTGTCCCTACCGCTATCCATGTCGGTTTCGGTCACTTCTTAGTCCTCACTTCTGGACCAGCGGTCCATGTTCCATCCAATTCCGGAGAGATCCGTATTGACCACCACGTTACCGACAGTGCGGTCAATGACGAACACGCGGGGTTGTGCTGAGAGCGGAATAGAGGGCACCTCGGCCCACAGCTGCTCCTCGGTCTCCCGGGTGGAGATCGGGTCCGAACCGGTGGAGTTCACCGTGGCGAACTCCCGGCTGGGATCCACCGCATGCAACACCGCATCGAGAGAACCCTCGTAATACTGCTCATATCCCCATTCGGTCACCACGGTGCGGCTGAGATCCCTGAGGCTGACCACCTCCTCTGAGGCATCCACCACGGTGATGCCCGCGGGCTCACAACTGGCCCGGATGGCCTCCACCATGGCTGCCTTACGCTCATCGGGTCCGTCGTAACCGATGCGCACGGTGGTCCCGGCGAGCGCCGAGGCTGTACCGATGTCCACCGCCATCTTCCGGGCGGGCAGATCCCCCAGCTGCTGCCCCACGGGGTTCTGTGCGCGCACGGAGTGCACGCCGATCGCGGGGACCTCGATGCCGGAGACGCGTGACGACGCCGCCGCCACCGCCTGCTGGTCAACGCAGGCGGCAAACGCCTGCCGGGCCGGGGCACCGTAGAACACACCGGCTGAAGCGAGCGTGAGCTGCTCGGTGAGCACGCCGATCTCCTTGTAGATGTCATAGGGGTTCATCGGATCATCCCGGTTGACCCAGGTGGCGGTGTCCCCCGATCCGATGTCAGCGATCTGGAGGTTGCCAGCCAGCGCGATCGTCTCCAGATCCGCACCCTTCGGCCACACCACGATCTGGTCCAGTGTCGCGGCATCGCCACTGTAGTGCTCATTGCGCCCCAGGGTCACCTCCCCGAACTCACCGACACCGGTGATCACATACGGGCCCGAGGACACCTGGAGGGCGGGGTCGAAATTCTCCAGGGTGAACCCCTCCGTCCAGATCCTGGCGGGTTCCTCCAACGCCTCCACATCCTCCTCCTGCAGGGCCCGGTTGAGTTCCCCGAGGGTGATCCCAGCCTTCTCCGCGATAGCATGGGCAGGCAACAGCGTGCCCTGATCAAAAAGGTGACGCCACCTGTTGCCGTAATCCTCCTTGAACACCACCGTGGCCGATTTCGAACCGGACTGGCAGTCCACCCGTTCGATCTGGGCGGCCAACGGCACGTGGGAGTCGAACACGCTCGGCATCATGCCGGCCTTGGCTGCAAGGAGAAAATCATCACACACCACCGGCTGACCATCGGAGTAGGTGGCCTCCGGGTTGATGGTGTAGATCACCTGGCGGTTGGCTCCGGGCAACACCTGTGTGGTGGCCAGATCCGTGTTGGGGATCATCTGGCCCGAGGGGCCCTGCACATAGACCGCCGGGTACAGACGGGAGGACAACAGCCCCGCGTCGGTGGCCACCCCGAGGAGCGAGGCGGCATTGGTGGTGGCCAGCGGTGAGTTCAGGGCATACCCGAAGTGGTGCTGCTCATGGGCGGTGGGCTCCTCCACCGTCTCCCCGCAGGCGGTCATCAAAAGGGCACACGCAGACAGCGAAACAGCCACAGGCGCTTTCCTGTTCACCACGTCTTATTCTCCCCGCTCTTCGCCCCGGTTGTTGTCAAGACACCCAAGTATATTGAGCATCTCCCACAACGCATAAATCCCGCCACCTTCACCCGGAAGGGTGATGGTGACGGGATGTGCTGGATGCGGATCAGCTCCGGCCGGGGCGCCAGGTTCCACCCGGCTGGCCGGGTTCCTCCGGGGCAACCGGCTTTGCGACGGTGCGCTTCCCACCGACAGCCGGTGTGAGGACCTCCTCGGCGTCGTCAAGCCTTCCCTCACGGGCCGCGGCGACGGCCTCGTTGTGACGCTTGGTGGCCGCCGAACGGTTCTTCAGCCAGACCAGGATCGGGGTGGCGAGGAACACCGAGGAGAAGGTGCCCTCGATGACACCGATGAGCTGGATGAGGGCCAGGTCCTTCAGGGTGCCCACACCCATCATCCACACCGCCACCACCATCAGCGCGATGATCGGCAGGGCGGAGATGATCGTGGTGGACACCGAACGCATGAACGTCTGGTTGACCGCCAGGTTGGCCTGCTCACCATAGGTCCGGCGGAGCGAGTGTTCATACCCCTCGGTGTTCTCACGCACCTTGTCGAAGACCACGACGGTGTCGTAGATGGAGAAGGTCAGCACGGTCAACAGGCCGATGACCGTGGCCGGAGACACCTCGAAACCGATGACGGCGTAGATACCGGCGATGACCACACCGTCGACAATGAGGGCGGCCATCGCAGCGATGGCCATCTCCCGTTCCAGGCGGATACTGATGTAGATCGCCGCCAGGACGAGGAACACCACCAGGGCGATGATCATGCGCTCGGTGATGGTGGATCCCCATGATTCGGACACCGTGGAATTACCGATCGCATCCGGGGTGGCCACCCCTTCGGAGTTGACCGGTTCGAACTCCTCGTAGAGCGCCAGGCGGGCGGACTCGATCTGATCATCACCGAGACGTTCGGAGTGGATCTCCAGGATGCGGGCGTCACCGGAACCGACGACCTGAACCAGCTCCGGGGTGACCCCGGTGGCCTCGGTGAAGGTCTCCTCCACCGCCTCGGTGGAGTAATCGGCTGCCGGCATGTTCATCTTGGTTCCGCCCTCGAAATCGATGCTGAGGGAGAACCCACGAACGGCGATGAACAGGACGGACAGGATCAGCAGGATGCCGGTGATCCAGTACCAGAGCTTGGACCGGCCGATGAAGTCGATGCCGCCCTCACCGGTGTAGAGGCTGTTGAAGGTGCCCCGGGACTTCTTCTGTGTGTGGATGGTGCTCATGACTTACCTCTGCTCCTTCTCAGTAGAACCGGGGGTGCCGGAGCTGACGGTCGCAGGAGCGGCAACCGTACCGACATGATGCAACTCATCGAGTTCACCGTTGGCACGCAACTCGTCCACCAGCCTGTACACACGGGACATGCCGTTGACAGACGGCTTGGCGAACACCGGCTTGCGGGACGCCAGGATTACCAGGGGTGCGGTGACCAGGAAGGTCACCAGGATGTCGAAGACGGTGGTCAGCCCCAGGGTGAAGGCGAAGCCCTTGACCTCGCCGACAGCCAGGAGATAGATGGCCACGGCACCGATGAGGGTGACCATGTTGCCGGTGACAATGGTGCGCTTGGCGCGCTCCCAGGCGCGCGGGGCGGCGGATCTGAAGGACCTGCCCTCACGCACCTCATCCTTGATGCGCTCGTAGAAGACCACGAAGGAGTCGGCGGTGGTGCCGATACCGATGATCAGACCGGCGATGCCCGCGAGATCGAGGGAATACCCGATCCACCGGCCCAGCAGGATGAGGGATCCGTACACCAGTGCACCGGCCGCGACCAGCGTGAACAGGGAGACGAAGCCGAACACGCGGTAGTAGGCGAAGACGAAGATGGCGACGAGGACGATACCCACGACACCGGCGATGAGACCGGCCTGCAGGGAGGCCGCACCCAGGGAGGGTGGGACCGTGGTGGTCGTGCCACCGCGCTCACCGTTCTCACCGGCGAAACTCAGTGGCAGGGCACCATAACGCAGGTTGTTGGCCAGTTCCGTGGCCTCCTCCTGGGTGAAGTCACCGGTGATGGAGGTGGCGCTGCCCACCGGGGTGGCCGACTGGATCACCGGTGCGGAGATGACCTCGGAATCCAGGGTGATGGCGATCTGCTGCTGGAGGTACTCGTTGGTCAGGGCCGCCCAGGTGGCGGAACCCGATTCCCCCGCACCCGACTTGAAGGCGAAGTTGATCTCCATCTGTCCGGTCTGGGAATTGAACCCACCGGTGATGGGACGATCGGTATCGATCTCATTACCGGTCAGACGGGCACCGTCCTCCTCATCGGTCTCCCCCTGCAGCAGGGGTGCCGGGTCGAGGATGTAGACCCCGCCGCTGGCCCGGTCGCAGGCGACTAGTGGCAGACGTGGGTCATCAGTACCCGCGATCGGGTCCATCTCATCGGGGGTGCACTGCATGAGGGAGCTGGCCGCGATCTGGGTCGTCGGGTCGGTGGACTGACGATCGGTGCGCAGCATCTCGGTGATCTCCTGACGACGCTCCGTGGCCTCGATGGAGTTCGCCGGTTCCGGCATGGGTTCCGCCGTCACCGTGGGTGCCTCACCGGCGGTCTCGGCAGGCTCCTCCCCGGCCTGCTCCGTCTCCACGACCGCGGAGTGCATCTCCGCGAGCGCGGTATTGGCCTCATCCTCGGTGATGACGCCGTATTCAACCCAGCGGTTGGCCATGTCCTCCAGCACAGGCATGAGGGTGGTCATATCCGGCATGCCGGCCTGGCCGACGGGGCGGAACAACAGCTGCGAGGTCTGACCGAGGGCCTGGGCCTGCGCAACATCCTCGCCCGGGACGGTAATCACCAGGGTGTTGCCATCGGCAACCACACTGGCACCGGTGACACCCATGCCGTTGACGCGGTTCTCCAGAATCACGCGCGCCTGGTTGAGCTGATCCTGGGTGGGTTCCTGTCCCTGCGGGACCAGGGTCACACGGGTGCCGCCCTGGAGATCAATTCCGAGTTTCGGCGTGGCCGAACGATCACCTGTAAAAAATACGAGCGCGTAGACGCCGAAGAGAATAAGGACGAAAATCGCAATCGCGCGTTTCGGCCATGCCTCCCAGGCACTAACGGCACTCTTCTTCTGCCGAGCCAAGTATGTCTCCTTAGTGAAATTGATCCATCGGATCCCCATGTCCACCAGGCCCCCGGTCCTACCCGGGATTCCGACCTGCGGATCGGGGAATCGTCATGCCGTTGATGCTGCAGCGGGAGTGGGACCCACGGGGTGGACCACCACCACACGGCGTGGAAGGGTTTTCCGCACGCGCAACCACGATCGGACAAAGTGCGTCATAGAGCGCTTACCGTCGAATATGGTACGCCATCCGGTGGACTTTACCCGGGTGTGCCCCGGTGAATTTGAGCACCCCGGCCCCCGGACCGCTCCCCCGCCCCCGGGGAGATCCGTCAATGCTGCCAACAGCCGGAAAAACGAATACCCCTGTGCATAGAGGACAGCACAGGGGCGCGGGGATGGTGGATCAGCGGGTCTCCGGGGCACCGGAGGGACGGTCATCGCCGTCGACGTCGCCGAAGTTCTCCGGGTGGTTCTGCCCGAGGTCAGGGTTCCAGGCTCCCTGACCGAAAGGATTGGTGGAGGTGTTGTCTACCTGGTCGACGGCCGGGGCGCTACCTGCTGCCGGGGCAACCACACGCACCACGGACATCTTCTCCCAGGAAGTCACCACACCGGGGGCGATCTCCAGGTCCACGAGATCCTCCGATACCGAAACCACAATGGCGTGCAGTCCAGCGGTGGTGACCACCCTGTCACCCGGCTGGAGAGCATCCTGCAGTTTCTGGATCTCAGCCATCTTCGCACGCTGACGACGACTCATGAGGATGGTCGGCAGCGCGAGGATGACCAGAAGGAAGAGAAGTAGAAGAATATCCATAATCAGTGAGTGTGCCAGAATCCATCACGTCATCGCCACCCGGGTTTGTCCTAATAGTCCCCGATTGTCCCCTCGGGCGGTTCCAGACCGAGGTGGCGCCAGGCTGCGGCGGTTGCCACACGGCCCCGACCGGTCCGGGCGATCATGCCGGCGCGCACCAGGTAGGGTTCGCAGACCTCCTCGACGGTTGCGGGTTCCTCACCGACCGCCACCGCGAGGGTGTTCACTCCGACCGGGCCACCTCCGTGTCCACGGACGAGGGCGTCGAGAACGGCCCTGTCGAGCCGGTCCAGGCCCAGTTCGTCGACATCGAAGACGATCAGGGCCGCGTTGGCGGCACCGAGGGTGATATGACCGTCGGCGTGCACCTCCGCGAAGTCACGCACCCGTCGCAACAGCCGGTTGGCAATACGGGGTGTGCCACGTGAACGTGAGGCGATCTCGACCGCTGCATCGGCATCGATGCCCACCTCCAGGATCCGTGCGGTGCGTTTGACCACGCGGGTGAGGTCGGCGACGTCATAGAATTCCATCTGGGCGGTGAAACCGAAACGGTCACGCAGCGGCCCGGTGAGCATACCGGAGCGGGTGGTGGCACCGACCAGGGTGAACGGCGGGATCTCCAGGGGGATGGAGGTGGCGCCGGGGCCCTTGCCCACGATGACATCGATGCGGAAATCCTCCATCGCCATGTAGAGCATCTCCTCCGCGGGGCGTGCTATGCGGTGGATCTCATCGATGAACAGGACATCGCCCTCCATGAGGTTGGACAGCATGGCGGCGAGATCGCCCGCGCGTTCCAGGGCGGGCCCGGAGGTCATGCGCAGGCTGGTGCCCAGTTCCTGGGCGATGATCATCGCCATGGTGGTCTTGCCCAGTCCGGGAGGGCCGGAGAGCAGCACATGGTCCGGCACCACGCCACGCTTCTTCGCCCCGGTGAGCACCAGGCTCAGCTGGTCGCGGACCTTCGGCTGACCGATGAACTCATCAAGGGATCTCGGGCGGAGCGTGACCTCGGCCTCCACATCATCCGGTTGGATGTTGGCATCCACGCTGGTATCCGGGTCCCGTCCGGTTCCACCGTGTCTCCGTGGGGGAATGCCCCCCGGGATCTCAAATTCGGTGCGTTCCACGTCACCCATTTCGGCACTCGCTCCTCTTCCCTATTTCCCGCCGAGTTTGGCCAGGGCGGCACGCAGCGCCGCCGAGGTGTCCAGACCCGGATCGGCCGACAGGACGGCGGCCACCGCATCATCTGCCTGTTTCTCGGTGAAACCCAATCCGGTCAGGGCCTGGGTCACCTGATCCACGACCACGACAGGGGCCACCCCCTGGGTGGGGGCCGTGGGGGCACCGTCATCGACCACGCCCACGGTGTAGGCCGCGACCTTGTCCTTCAGCTCCACGATGAGACGGTCTGCCATGCGTTTACCCACGCCTGGGACACGCTGGAGGGTTTTGGCGTCACCGCCGGCGATCGCCTGGGCGATCTCGAGGGGGGTGAGCACGGATTCACAGGCCAGCGCCAGACGTGGCCCGAGGCCGGTGACGGTCTGCAGCAGCGCGAACATCTCCCGGGACTGGTCATCGATGAACCCGTAGAGTTTCATGGCATCCTCCCGCACGACCATGGTGGTCAGCAGGGTTGCCTCCTCACCGCGCTGCAGGCGGGCGAGGGTGGTGGGTGTGGTGGTCACTTCATAGCCGACCCCCTGGCATTCAATAACCGCCGTCCCCAGCCCAATGCTGATGACGGTTCCGCGCAATGAGGCGATCATGGGGTTTCTCCTGAGATGTTAAAAGGGTATAGACGATGGTGGCTCACCGGGGATCGGCACGGTCGGGCCGTTCGAACTGGCTGGGGTGTCCTGCGCGGACCTGTGCATCCCCGGTCACCTGGGCGTTGTTCCTGGCATTCAGGGTCGACTTCGCCTTCCCCAGTTTGCCCTGGTACTGGCGGCGCCGGTGTTCCAGATCAACGGCGGTCATCCTGGTGCGCATGAGCAGTGGTGCGCGCCAGCAGTGGCACACCGCCAGTGCCAGGGCGTCGGCGGCGTCGGCGGGTTTCGGAGCCTCCGCGAGGCCCAGGATGCGGGTGATCATGACGGTCATCTGTTTCTTGTCCGCCCGACCGTTGCCGGAGATGGCCTTCTTGACCTCACTGGGGGTGTACATGTGGACCGGCAGTCCCCGTTCGGCCGCAGCGAGGATGAGCACGCCCACGGCATGGGCGGTGTTCATGACGGTGGAGACATTACCGCGCTCGAAGACACGTTCAATGGCGATCACATCCGGGGTGTAATCATCCATCCATTCCCCCACAGCCTGGCTGAGTCGCAGCAGCCGGTCCGCGAGTTCGGCATCCGAGGGGGTCCGGACCACGCCGACGGACACCGGGTAGACCGTACGTCCGCGTCCCGCCTGCACGACGGACAGGCCACAGCGGGTCAGGCCGGGGTCAATGCCCATCACCCGTAGACCCTCATGATTCATCTGTGCACCTGTTCCGCCCATGGATAGCTATCCCTTAATTTTTAGCACATAATTGCGATCACCCCGCCATCCACGGTGGTGGTTGGCGGGGTGGGGACTGCTCCCGGCGGGTTACTCGTCGTTCTCGAGTTCCGCGAGGACCTCATCACTGAGGGTGATGTTGGTGTAGACATTCTGCACATCATCGGAATCCTCGAGGGCATCCACGAGACGGAAGATCTTGCGGGCCCCCTCGGCGTCGAGGGGAACCTCGACGGAGGCACGGAAGTCGGAGTCGGCGTCCTCGATCTCGATGCCGGCGTCGACAAGCGCGGCCTTGACGGCCTCCAGGTCGGTCGGCTCGCAGGTGATCTCGAAGACCTCACCCAGGTCATTGACCTCCTCGGCGCCGGCCTCGAGGACCGCGATGAGCACGTCGTCCTCGGTCAGCTCACCTTTTTTCACCTGGACGATGCCGGTGCGGGTGAACATGTAGGACACGGAACCGGTCTCACCCAGGTTGCCGCCGTTCTTCGACATGGCGGTGCGCACCTCGGTGGCCGCGCGGTTGCGGTTGTCGGTGAGGCACTCGATGAGCACGGCGACACCGTTGGGGCCGTAGCCCTCGTACATGATGGGAACCCAGTCGGCGCCACCGGCTTCTTCGCCCGAACCGCGCTTGCGGGCGCGTTCGATGTTGTCGTTGGGCACCGACGCCTTCTTGGCCTTCTTGATCATGTCATCAAGGGTGGGGTTGGCAGAGGGATCTCCACCGCCCATGCGGGCTGCAACCTCGATGTTCTTGACCAGCTTGGCGAACTCCTTGCCACGCTTGGCATCGTTCGCGGCCTTCTTGTGCTTGGTAGTTGCCCATTTGGAGTGGCCAGCCATATGCTCCCTTTCGTCGTTCGTCCCGCCATCGTCCACCGGGGGTTCCCGGAATGGCCGTTGACATCGCACGCCCGGCTCAACCCGGGAAAACAACGGGGAGCGGGCCCGGTCAACGCCCCTTGGACGTGGGGGTGGTAGTTGGAACCTCCCCGATTATACGCGGTGGTCACCCGCGCTGACCGTAACCCCACCGATATCTGTCAGCGTACCGGTTCTCACCGGGTGCTTATCGACGAAAAGACCCCGGCCCCCGATACCTAACCCTCGTTGGGATCGAGGTCCTCGATGGGCAGCGCTCTGGCCCCCTCACGCAGGGTCCGGGTCAACCCCTCCTGATTGACAATCGCCACGAGGTCACCCTGCTGGTTGAAGAGACGACCGTGTGTCAGCGCCCGGCCACTACCTGCCGACGGGGAGCGCTGATCATAGAGCAGCCACTCATCGGCGCGGAAGGGACGTAGGAACCACATGGCGTGATCCAGCGAGGCCATCTGCACCTTGGCCCCGGGGTGTGGGGCGAGGGCGCCGGGCAGCAGGGTCATATCCGACATGTAGGCCAGGGTGCACACATGGAACGTTGGATCATCGGGCAGCTCGGCCTTCGAACGCAACCACACCACCTGCTCAGTGGCGGTGTGCGGGTTGTGCTCATAGGCGGTCGGTGGCACCACTCTGATGTCCCAGTCCGACCATTCCTCGAGGAGCCTGCGGGAGCTGGTCGCCATGTGGTCGGTGTAGCGCTCGATCTCGTCGGGTCCGGGGATGTCCCTCATGGTGTCGGCGTGCTCAATCCCCTCATCACCACGGCGGTGGAAACTGGCCTGCATGCTGAAGATGGTCTCCCCATCCTGGATCGCCCGCACCATGCGGGAACTGAAACTCCGGCCATCGCGCATGCGGTCGACGAGGAACACGGTGGGCCGGTCGGATTTACCCGCCCGGAGGAAATAACCGTGGAGCGAATGCACGGCGAATTCCGGATCGACCGTCCGGGTTGCAGCAACGAGGGTCTGGGCAGCCACCTGGCCACCAAAGGTGCGGGACAGCGCGGACTCCACCACCGGACCCCGGTAGATATCGCGGTCGATCTCCTCCAGTCCCAGGATGTATTCAATTGGCTTCAACGTCGGCTCCATTTTCTTTCGCATCTTCTGACAAGACGGTGAGGTTGGTGCGGTGAGGTTACTCACACAGAGTAGTACGTGGCGCGGGACGGGTGCGGTATCAGGGCGGTCATTGGATTACGGTTAGGGCCATGTCACCGAAAATGTTGCACCGGGCCGCCGCCTGGTTGGAGATGTTCACCTGGACCTTCCTCATCATAGGGATGGTCCTCAAGTACAGCGGAGTCACGGATGCCGTGACCCCCATCGCCGGTGGGGTCCACGGATTCGGTTTCCTCTGTTTCGCCGTCATCACGGTGACCGTGTGGGTGAACAACCGGTGGACCTTCGCCCAGGGCGCGGTGGGCCTGCTCGTCTCGGTCATCCCGTGGGCAGCCCTGCCCTTCACCCTGTGGGCGGACCGTAAGGGCATCCTGGATCAGGGGTGGCGTTTCACCTCCCCGGAGGAACAGCCGACCACCCTCCCCGATAAGGTTCTCGCCCAGCTGGTGCGCCACCCGGCGCGGTCGATCCTGATCATCCTCGTGCTCGTCGCGATCGTCTTCACGCTGCTGTTGACAATGGGTCAGCCCTATGACCCGGACGCGATTGTCGAGTCTGTGAACTAGATTCCGGAACACCACCGCAAAAATGCCCTGCGAGGATATCCTCGCAGGGCATTGATCATCCAGAGATGATCACCGATTACCAGCCGCGCTCAGCTAGGCGGTGGGAGACGGGGAGGTCATCGACGTTGATGCCGACCATGGCCTCACCGAGACCACGGGAGACACGGGCGATGGTGTCCGGGTCATTGTAGTTCTGGGTGGCGGCCACGATGGCACGGGCGCGCTGCTCCGGGTTGCCGGACTTGAAGATGCCGGAGCCGACGAACACGCCGTCCGCACCCAGCTGCATCATCATCGCCGCATCGGCCGGGGTGGCGATACCACCGGCGGTGAGCAGCGGGACGGGGAGCTTACCCTCGCGGGCAACGTGGACGACGAGCTCGTACGGTGCCTGGAGTTCCTTGGCTGCGACATAGAGCTCGTCCTCTGCCATGGAGGTCAGGCGGTTGATCTCAGCGCGGATGGTGCGCATGTGGGTGACGGCGTTGGAGACATCACCGGTACCGGCCTCACCCTTGGAACGGATCATGGCGGCACCCTCGTTGACGCGACGCAGAGCTTCACCCAGGTTGGTGGCGCCACAGACGAAGGGGACCTCGAAGGCGAACTTGTCGATGTGGTTGGCGTAGTCAGCCGGGGTGAGCACCTCGGACTCGTCGATGAAGTGAACACCGAGGGACTGCAGAACCTGCGCCTCGACGAAGTGGCCGATGCGGGCCTTGGCCATGACCGGGATGTCAACGGCCTCGAGGATGCCGTCGATCATGTCCGGGTCGGACATGCGGGACACGCCACCCTGTGCGCGAATATCGGCGGGCACGCGCTCCAGTGCCATGACGGCGACAGCGCCGGCGGCTTCTGCGATGCGGGCCTGCTCAGGGTTGACCACGTCCATGATGACGCCACCCTTGAACCTGTCGGCGTAACCGGTCTTGGCGCGGGGGGCGGCGTTGGTTGTTGGTGCTGACACGATGGCTAACAGCCTCCTGGTATCTGTGATGCAATAGTTATCCTAACCAGCTCATGATAAACGTTCGTCTAAGCGAGGTGTTAAAGGCCACCTGTTTTAATTTCAGGAAACTTAGATCACATCATTCGACGATGTCGGTGTCCACCAGCTCAAAATATTCCGGCAGAGGCGCCAACCCCCCCAGACGCAGGCCCCGGACCAGAACCCGGGTGCGGAGATTCCGGGTGTCGGTGACGGCATCATTGTAGAAACGGTGCGCCAGCTCCACCCGCGCTGCTGCGTCTACCAATGCCTCGGGGATCGGGGTGGGCTGGGCCAGGATCACCTCGGAGATCCGGCGCTCCGCCCGTGAACGGTCCTCGAAACGGGAGTAGATCAGGGGGATTGACTCGGCCCGGCGCGCCGCGTCGGCTGCCTCGGGGATCAGGGCACCCACCAGCGCCGCACGGCGGTCGAGGGCCGCACCGAGAGCCTGCCGGGCGGAATCCGTGCGGATGTGCAACCGGTTGAGGCGCTGGGCGGTGCTGTATGCCCACAGCGCCACCGCGGTGACCACCACGGCGATGAGGAGATAGACGACGGTGATCACCGCAGACGCACCTTCTCCCCGGTGGACACCGTCTCATAGACCGTCATGATTCGTTCGGCCACCGTCGACCAGTCGTAGTGGACGGCACGTCGCTGCCCCGCTGCCACGAGCGCGGCACGGGTGGGCGGGGCGTCGATAAGCACCCGGAGCTTCTCCGCGAGGTCCGCGTCCGAGCCGGTCGTGAACAGCAGACCGGCGGGGGTGTCGGACTCGGAATCAACCACCAGGGAGAAGGCCTCCAGGTCGCTGGCCACCACCGCACAACCAGCGGCCATGGCCTCGACCAGCACGATGCCGAAGCTCTCCCCACCGGTATTGGGGGCCACGTAGATATCGGCCCGGCCGAGGATCTCGGCCTTCTCCGCATCGCTGACCCGCCCCACGAAATCAACACCGTCCACCTCCCGTGGGGAGCCACCGCCGATGACGGTGCAGCGGACCTCCCGGTCCAGGCGTGCCAGGGCCCGCAGGAGGATGTCCAGACCTTTGCGGGATTCATCGATGCGGCCCAGGAAGACGATCTCCGGGGGTTCATCCGCCCTGCTCCCGGCCCGGCGCGCGCGGGCGAACAGCGAGGTGTCCACACCGTTGGGGATCAGGACCGGATCGCCTCCCATCTGCTCCACCTGCCACCGGCGGGCCATCTCGGAGACCGCGATCCCCGCCCGGATCTTCTCCAGCTGCGGCCGCAACACCGGTAACACCAGGTGCAGGAGGCGGGAGGAGGAACTCGATGCGTGATAGGTCGCTACAATCGGACCCTCCGCCATGAACAGGGCAGCCATGGAGTAACTCGGGGAATTGGGTTCATGGATGTGGAGGATGTCGAAGTCGCCCTCGCGGATGAACCGTCGGGTCATCCGCATCATCCGGGGCCCGAAACTCAGACGTGCGACCGATCCGTTGTAGGGCACCGGGACACTGCGTCCCCCGCGCACCACGAAACCCGGGATGTCGGTGTCCGCGCTGCAGGGGCCGAGCACCCGGACCTCATGGCCCTGGGCGATGAATTCCCGGGCAAGATCAAGGATGTGTGCTTGAACCCCACCTGGTTCGTCGAAGGAATAAGGGCATACGATACCGATGCGCACGGGGCTACTCCCCCGCTCGGGGACCGTTGGGGCCACGGTCGGGATCCAGATCGGAGAACCACAGCGGTTGCAGCATGTGCCAGTCGGCCGGGTGTTCCCGGATGTTGGTGGCGAAGAGATCGGCGATGCGCTGGACGGTGTCGGTCAGATTGTCCACCTCGAGTTCCGGGGAGATACTGAAACCCCACCGTTCGCCCTCGAACCAGGAGTGCACCACGTGCAGGCAGGCACCGGTCTCCATCGCCAGGCGGGCCGGCCCTGCGGGCATGGAGGTCTCCTCCCCGAAGAAGGTGGTGCGTACCCCGGTGTGCCGGAGATCCCTCTCCCCCAGCAGACACACCACGCCACCGGATTCGAGCACGGCCTTCAGTCTCTCATACGGCGGGGCATCGCCCCCGGTGAGGGGGATGACCTCGAAACCGAGCGATTCGCGGAACTCCACGAAGGCATTGAAGAGCGCTTCCGGCCGGACGCGTTCAGCCACCGTGGTGAACTGCCCGTGGTAGGCCACCAGGAGCACCCCGGCAATGTCCCAGTTACCGGTGTGCGGGAGGGTGAGGATGATGCCGCGCCCACTGTGGATCGAGGCATCCAGATGCTCCCGCCCCACCAACCCTGCCACCAGGACACGGTGGAGGTCCGGGTCCCCGGCGATCGACGGCAGACGGAAGGCCTCCATCCAGTACCGCGCATAACTACGGGTGGCGTCCCGAACGAGCTGGTCAGTGACATTATCCGCGCCCACCGCGCGGGCGAGGTTGGCCCGCAGCGTGGGCATGCCCCGGCCGCGGCGGCTGGCCAGATCCGCCCCCGCATCAAAAAGCCTCCGGGCCACCGGGAGGGGAAGCACCCGGACCAACCGCCAACCGGCGAGGTAACCGATGGCGGAGAGATTCTCCCCGCGCAGGACATCACGCAGGACCTCACGCATGCTCATTCGCCGTTTCTCCTTGGCTGGTTGGGGTGTCAGTGCTGGCCCTCCGGGGATGGATCACCGGTGACATCGCTGTATTCGGCCCGCGCTCCCCGGGGCGCTTTGATGCGTTCACCCGCCAGGGGTGACCGTCCTGCGATGATCAGACGCTGCAGAATGGTGAACACGCTTCCCACAGCAAGGATCCACAGTGCCACATCAATGGCATGGGGAACACCGAAACCGGTGAGACCGAGACCGACGAGGCTGATGATCAACCGTTCGGGGCGTTCGATCAGACCACCGTCCATGGTGAAACCGGAGGCCTCACCGCGGGCCTTGACGTAGGAGATGATCTGGGAGGACACCAGACACACCAGGGACACCGCCACCAGTGACTTCGGCGCATCATGGGAGTACACGAGCCACCAGGTGATAGCGGCGAAGAGCGCACCATCGGTGATCCGGTCACAGCTGGCATCCAGGGTGGCACCGAATTTCGTGCCACCCCCCTGCATCCTGGCGACCGTACCATCGATCATGTCGAAGGCTGCGAACAACCCCGTCAGGATCGCCGCCCACACCAGATGCCCCGTGGGGATGAGCACCACCGCAACCAACACCGTCAGGGAGGCGCTCACCACGGTCAACTGGTTGGGGGTGACCCCCAGTCGGATCATGAACCGGGCCACCGGCTCCACCAGGACCTGGGCGGGTTTACGTCCGTGTACTCCCAACATCAGTCCACCTCCGGCCCGGGTACGGTGGTGACCGCCGAGGTGAGGGTCGGGTCGGTGACGCCGGGGGCGTCGTCAAGCTCACCCCACGCGCCGGCCAGCAGCGCACGGGTCTGTCGCAGGGTCTGGGGCAGCACCTTCGTGCCGTCGATGATCGTCATGAAGTTCGCATCACCCGACCAGCGTGGAACGATGTGCACGTGCAGGTGATCCCCCACCGACCCACCCGAGGCCTTGCCCAGGTTGAGACCGACGTTGACGGCATGCGGATTGGACACCGTCTTGAGCACCCGGATGGCGGTCTGGACAAACAGCATCAGCTCGGCGGATTCCCCGGCTGTGAGGTCCTCCAGGTTACGTTCCTTGCGGAACGGCACCACCATCATGTGCCCGGCGTTATAGGGATACAGGTTGAGCACGCAGTACACCAGCTCACCACGGGCCACGATGAGACCATCCTCATCCGACATCTTCGGGACCTCCAGGAAGGGATCCCGCTTCACCGGATCGGCCTCACCGGCGGCTGCATCGCTGCTACGCGGATGGGTCTTGATGTAGCTCATCCGGTAGGGGGCCCAGATACGCTCGAGGCGATCCGGGGTACCCACACCGCGGTCCAGGTAGACCCGGTGCTCCGCGGTGTCTGTGGCGTCAGTGGTGTCCCCCGCGCCCGGGTGGTGGTCACCTGAGGGCTGCAATGGTTTCCTCGCTCGGCTGTGTATTGTTCCGCTCCAGGATCCAGGTGGAGATGAGCTCAACAGCCTCATCGACCGGCACACCGTTGACCTGGGTGCCGTCCAGGAAACGGAAACTCACCGCATCGGCCTCCACGTCCCGACCACCGGCCAGGAGCATGAATGGGATCTTGCCGGTGGTGTGGGTGCGGATCTTCTTCTGCATGCGGTCGTCGGAGGTGTCCACCTCGGCACGGAAACCACGGGCACGCAGCTTGTCGACGACCTTCTCCAGATGCGGGATGAAATCCTCGGCGACGGGGATGCCAACCACCTGGTGGGGGGCCAGCCACGCCGGGAAGGCGCCTGCGTAGTGCTCCAGGAGCACGCCGAAGAAACGCTCGATGGAACCGAACAGCGCGCGGTGGATCATGATCGGGCGCTGCTTGGACCCGTCCGGGGAGGTGTATTCCAGCTCGAAGCGCTCAGGCAGGTTGAAGTCCAGCTGCACGGTGGACATCTGCCAGGTACGGCCGATGGCGTCCTTGGCCTGCACGGAGATCTTCGGGCCGTAGAAGGCTGCACCCTCGGGGTCCGGAACCAGGTCCAGGCCGGAGTTGGTGGCCACGCGCTGCAGGATCTCGGTGGAGCGCTCCCAGATCTCATCGTCACCCACGAACTTCTTCGGATCCTTGGTGGACAGCTCCAGGTAGAAATCATCCAGGCCGTAATCCTTGAGCAGGGAGATGATGAACTCCAGCACGGAGGTCAGTTCCTCCTCCAGCTGATCCTCGGTGCAGTAGATGTGGGCATCATCCTGGGTGAAACCACGGGCACGGGTGAGTCCGTGGACCACACCGGACTTCTCATACCGGTAGACGGTGCCGAATTCGAACAGACGCAGCGGCAGCTCACGGTAGGACCGGCCACGGGAGTCGAAGATGAGGTTGTGCATCGGGCAGTTCATGGGCTTGAGGTAGTAGTCCTGGCCCGGTTTGGTCTGGTTGCCCTCGGCGTCATACTCGGCGTCGAGCTGCAGCGGCGGGAACATGCCCTCCTTGTAGAAACCGAGGTGGCCGGACTTCTCAAACAGATCAGACTTGGTGGCGTGCGGAGTGTTCACGAAGGAGTACCCGGCCTGGATGTGGCGACGGCGGGAGTGCTCCTCCATCTCCAGGCGCACGATGGCACCGTTGGGGTGGAACACCGGCAGACCGGACCCGATCTCATCGGGGAAGGAGAACAGGTCCAGCTCGGTGCCCAGACGACGGTGATCGCGCTTCTCTGCCTCGGCGAGCATGGTCTGGTACTCGTCGAGCTTCTCCTTGGATTCCCAGGCGGTGCCGTAGATGCGCTGCAGTCCGGCGTTGGTCTGATCGCCACGCCAGTAGGCGGCGGACGACCGGGTCAGGGCGAAGGCCGGGATGTACCGGGTGGTCGGGATGTGGGGACCACGGCACAGATCAGACCACTCGACCTCATTGGTACGCGGGTTGACATTGTCATAGGCGGTCAGTTCACCCGCGCCGACCTCGGTGGCCTCATCGGAATCGGGGTCGACATTGCCCTTGTCCTGGATCAGCTCGAGCTTGTACGGCTCATCGGCGAGTTCCGCGGCTGCCGCCTCGGTGGACTCGTAGACACGGCGTTCGAATTTCTGGCCGGTCTTGATGATCTTCTTCATCCGCTTCTCAATGGTCTTGAGATCCTCCGGGGTGAAGGGCTCCGCGACATCGAAGTCATAGTAGAAGCCATTCTCGATTGCGGGACCGATGCCCAGCTTGGTACCGGGGAATTCAGCCTGGACGGCCTGGGCCAGCACGTGAGCGCACGAGTGGCGGATGACGGCCCGACCGTCCTCACTGTTGGCGGGAACTGCTGTGAACGTTGCAGTCTCCTCCGGCACATGGGACAGGTCCTTGAGCTGCCCCTCGGTGTCCTTTGCACAGACAATGGCATCATCGCCCTTGTTCGGCAGGTTGAGCTCCCGCATGGCCTGACCGATGGCGATGCCGGCGGGTACTTCGAATTCCACGAGTTCGTGGGTGGTTACGGAGGTGTTCACGAAATTTGCGCTCCTTCGTGCGCTCATGTGCACCAGCGGCATACCTGGCCGCCGGAGCACCAATGTCAAGGTGCGCAGTTGAGCCGGGGACCCCGGGTAGACCAACCTGCCCGCGGGGTACCCGGTGTGGGTGCCCCGGCGGGCAGGCGGTGACCTGGCCGGTCAACTGTCGTGGATCATCCTACCGTGTCCGTCTATGCCTGAAGCAGTCCGGCTCCCCAGAACTCATCCCTCTCGGGATCATCGGGATCGGTTCCCGGGGGCATGAAGAAAACCGCGGATCCGATATGGGTGATCCACTGGTTGAGGCGGTCCGCCTCGTCCAGGCGTTTCTGGATGGGGGTGAACTGCAGGTCCGGGTTCTTCTGGAAGCAGATGAACACCAGACCGGCATTCGACAGCTCCTCCGAGGTGGGATCCGGTTCGAGATCATAGTTGTACACCCGGCGCAGGATGACCTGTTCGGGGTGCCCCTCGGCGGGTTTCGACCTGGCCATGTGACTGACCGGGTCGATGACGGGCAGCCCGTAGGAGTCGGTTGCGGAGTAATCCGGGTCATCGAACTCGTCGGTTCCGGTCAGTGGCGCGCCGGTGTCGAGTGTGCGCCCGACCGACACCTCCCGGGAGGTTCGGTCGAGGATCTCCCAGGTGTCCAGGTTCATGGCGATGCGCCGCACCACCATCACCGAACCGTCGATGGCCCAGTCCGGCCCCTCCTCGATCCAGGCTGCATGCTGGATTTCCTCCTCGGTACGGGGATTGACGGTGCCATCCTTCTGACCGAACAGGTTCCGTGGCGTCGCTTTCTTATCCAGCACGCCATTGGCATTGAGGAACCCACTCTGGAACCAGCGGGTGCCCACATAATCCACACCTGCCCGGATCATGTGCCGGGTGGCGTGGCTGAGCGTGACCGGATCATCGGAACAGACCTGCAGAACCAGATCAGCCTCGCCCCACTTGTCATCCAGCTGATCCCGCTCGAAGGCCGGGATCGGGTGCAGCCAGTCGGGGCGCTGATCCGCAATCCCCGCGATGTCGAACAGGCGGGAGCCGAAACCACACGTGATGGTCAGGTTGGCGGGATTGACTGCCATCTCCGGTTCCAGACTGCCCAGAGGGGTCTGCCCCGCACAGAGCCGGCGGGCATCCTCCGTCCACAGACGCATGAGGCGGATGATGCCGTCGCGGTCCACACCGGGCCGGACCGTGAACGCCACCAGGTTGAGCCCCGACTGGTGCGGGGTGGCGATACCCGCCTGATGTCGGCCGTCGAACGGCACCGTCTGACCGGCCAGGTTCACCTGGTCGATGCTTGTCGACGTTCCATCCGCGGCCCCGGTGGTCTGCGCAGCGGGTGCGCAGGCGGCCAGGGCCGAACCGCCGGCGATGACACCGGCTCCGGTCAGGAAACCCCTACGGGTAACCATGAAAATTCATCTCCTAGGTAGGCAGGATTGTTATTGCGCGGAGTGATCCATGCTGTCCATGCCGGTGTTGCCCATGAGCTCGCCGTCCTCGCCGTAGCTCTCATCACCGGCGGCGATGGTGCGCACCGGCACCGGGTCCAGTTCGATCTCGGTTCCATCGCCCAGGATCAGGGTGATGTCTACGGTGTCACCAGCCTCCACAGGTGCTTCCAGGCCCATGAGCATCAGGTGGTCCTGTCCCGGCGCCAGTTCATGGGTGTCACCGGCGGCGATGGTGAGACCACCCTCCTTCTCACGCATGACACCGTCGACCACCTCATGGATCTCGTAGGCTGCCGCATCCACGGATGCCTCAAAACCGGTGAGACTGATCTCCTCGTCGGTGGTGTTGGTGAGGGTGCCGAAGATGGCGGTCATCGGGGTGCCC
Organism: Corynebacterium efficiens YS-314; assembly: GCF_000011305.1. Lineage (NCBI taxonomy): Bacteria > Bacillati > Actinomycetota > Actinomycetes > Mycobacteriales > Corynebacteriaceae > Corynebacterium > Corynebacterium efficiens. The sequence goes on from NC_004369.1 coordinate 1,885,084, forward strand.
TCGACGGTCGCCCGCACGAAACCATCAGTGAGGGTCAGAGGGGCGTCGGCAGCTGCATCAGTTGCAGTGGTCGTGGAGGTCGTGGAGGTCGCCGTCGTGGTGGTGGCCTCAGTGGCTGTCTCCGTGGAGTCATTCTCGTTGGCGGGTGAACACGCAGCGAGCGCCAGGGCACCCACGACAACGATGCTTCCGACAACAGAGTTCTTGATGGTGAGCTTCATGATTTTCTACTCCTACTTAGAGTTACGGCCTTTGGCGATCATCATGACGATCGCACCGGCGATGACCAGCACACCTGCGCCCCCGAGCAACCAGTTCCACGGGGATTCAATCCCCGCGATCCCGGTTTCCGTGGCCTGGGGTTCCTCCGTCGGCGCAGACGACTCAGGGGATCCGGCGACGGATGCATCGGTGGCATCCGCCGCCTCACCAGCCACCTCGAAGGCGATGGACCCCTTGGTGGCGTGCCCATCGGAGGAGGTGATCTGGAACCCCACCGCATAGTTACCCGGACCGGTCTCGACATCCGCGGGGACATCGATGATCAGATTCCGCTCGCTGAGTTCCGGGGAACCGGAGAACAGGATCTCCCCGGTATCGGCGTTGCTCAGGGCGACGGTGTTGAAGAGGTCCTGGGGAATGCCGGAGAACTCCAATTCGATGGTGTCGGGGAATTCCTCCACCACCGCCCCGTTCTCAGGAGTGGAACCAAGGACCACGTCGTGGGCCGTGGCAACGGGTGAGAAGGCCAACGGTACAGCAGCAAGCATCCCGGCCATGGCGACAGCAGCCGACCTTTTGAACCGGAATCCGTTCGAGCCACCTGCGCGCTGAATTATGCCTGCCTCAATCTGTGCCATAGGGTCCTCTCAAAAATGGTGAGCCACACGCGGAGTGTGCGCTGGAGACCTGTGATGTTTTCAGGTCTGGTCAGTTGTCGAAAACCGGGCCCGATTAGTTCCGGCCACACTCGGGCGAAGCCCGGAAACCCGGCGTTGATCCACAGTCTAACCAGTTCAGAGGCATGAAATGAAACTATGTGATGTGCACTACTGCTACTTCCTGAGCCCGTAGTCGGCCACTCCCGGACGACCTCCCGGATGGCCACGGGCAGAAACCAACAGTGGGACAGACAGAGGTCCGACAGGGGCCGACACGCCCGCCGGCATTCAGCCACGCTTAGGAATCGGTCAGGGCTCGGTAGGCCGATAACACCGGATCTGGCTTCAGCAACACGCCGGAGCCAGACACACTTTTTCCCTCAACCCCCTCTTGCTGCTTGACTCTCCGCAGGTATGTCCGGCAACAAAGAAAGGCCACCGTGTTGGACACGGTGGCCTTCATACTGAGCGGATGACGAGACTCGAACTCGCGACCCTCACCTTGGCAAGGTGATGCGCTACCAACTGCGCTACATCCGCATGAATCTGGTTTTGAGAGTTGATTCAAACTCTGGTGCGCGATACTGGGATTGAACCAGTGACCTCTTCCGTGTCAGGGAAGCGCTCTCCCGCTGAGCTAAACGCGCGGGTTCATTTCATACCGATTGGCCCGGTGAAATGAGAGCGGATGACGAGACTCGAACTCGCGACCCTCACCTTGGCAAGGTGATGCGCTACCAACTGCGCTACATCCGCATGAATCTGGTTTTGAGAGTTGATTCAAACTCTGGTGCGCGATACTGGGATTGAACCAGTGACCTCTTCCGTGTCAGGGAAGCGCTCTCCCGCTGAGCTAAACGCGCTTTGCTGCGAGGTGGAAACGGGAATCGAACCCGTGTGCACGGTTTTGCAGACCGTTGCCTCACCACTCGGCCATTCCACCGTGGCGGTTGATCCCGCCTCAGGTACAAGTTAACATACCAGAGCGGATGACGAGACTCGAACTCGCGACCCTCACCTTGGCAAGGTGATGCGCTACCAACTGCGCTACATCCGCATGCACTGCGCTGATCATGATTACGTTGTAACCCCTCGTTGCGGTGCGAGAACCAACTTTAGTCCGAACAGCGCGAACAACACAAATCCGCAGCTCAACCCATGGTTCCCCCACCCCGTGCAGGGCAAAAGCAAACACCACATGAATTACACCGCCGTAGTTTCCCAGGGCACTGACAGAAACCGGGCCACGGACAGGGCCGTCGAGCACCCTTCCCCCTTCTTATAGATAGGTATCGGCCACGGCAGACAAAGAACACCGCAGCGTACCGGAAGAAACTGGGGCCCGGATTAGGAATTTTCCGCACCATCGTGTTAACTTCGAATTGCACCGATGAGGTTTACCTCGGTCGCACGGTCCTATGGCTCAGTGGAAGAGCGTTCCGTTCACACCGGAAAGGTCGCTGGTTCGAACCCAGCTAGGACCACAATCAAAGCCTGTTTCCCCCTGGGGAGACAGGCTTTTCACGTTTTTCCAAGCCACCGCCGGACTAGAATCAGCCACATGGTGGATATGAAGGGTCTCGTCACTGATCTCATCGGCCCGGTCCTGCCCGTGGGGCAACCGGAGTGTCGCGCAGTTCTGGTGACCACCCTGGCGGGTTCGACCTCTGCGGGGGGCACTTCAGGCCACCTGGGCAATGACACGGACACCGCTCTCCTGTTGGCCCTGCGCGCATGGTCGGATGTGGTGTTGGTGGGAGCATCGACGGTCAGGGCGGAGGATTACGGCGGGGTGGTCATAGGTGAGGCTGGGAGGGAGGCCCGTCGGCGCCGTGGTCAGCAGCCGGTTCCCCCCATCGCGGTGATCTCCTCCTCCCTGGATCTCGATCCCGGTTCCAGGTTCTTCACCGAGGCCGCCGCCGCGCCGATCATCGTCACCGACAACACCGACCCCTCCCGGCTCGCCGGACTGCAGGCGGCGGGTGCCCGCATCCTGCAGGTGGGGACGCTCGGGGTGGGGTTGGTCGTCGACAAGCTCAGGCAGGAGGGCTTTGCCCGGATCAGCTGCGAGGGTGGCGCATCGGTGTACGCGCAGATGATCGACGCCGGTGTCATCGACGTGTGGCACCACACCATCGACCCCGCCCTGTCCGGCACGGTGGAGAAACCCGCCGTCCGCGGAGGCCGCAACCAGCCGGTCGCGCTCACCCTGGAACACATGCACGCCGACCCCGACAGCACGCTGTTTCTCCGCTACCGGTTCGGCTAGGGGTGTTGGTCGACAACCGAA